>CAZPIK010000056.1:0-15758 GCA_964586185.1 uncultured Candidatus Sumerlaeota bacterium
CGAGGAATCTCGCTCGATATCGTAACATCTGGGCAAGCTAGGTTTTCCGACAGAGTAAAATCCGGGGTTGCTTCGCAGATACGGCGTCCTCTATAATTTGGGGGTCGGGTATTTGCCCATCCTTCACCCGCCAAACGCGGAGCATGTGGGGGGGAGTCTTATTATCCGTAGGGTCGGACGTGTGCGGGAGATTTTCAGCGTTCGGCGCGTTATTTACACGATTTAGCGGCGATTTTAACAAAGGGGAATACACCATGTTATTGGGAAAAAAGAGCGCGCGTCACGATTGCGGCGATCCGATGCATCATCATGAGCTGGACGGTAGCTTCAACCGCCGGGAGTTCATGCGGGTCGGTTCGCTGAGCACATTGGGACTTTCGCTGGGGCAATTCTTCCAGATGCGCAATGCGTTGGGCGAAGAAGCCCAAGCCCAGCCCAAAGCGCAGGCGGTCATCCTGATTTTCATGGGAGGCGGTATCAGCCATATAGATACGTTCGATCCCAAGCCCTACGCGCCGATTGAATATCGCGGCGAGCTTGGAGTCGTGAATACCAAGGTGGATGGCATTCAATACAGCGGACTTTTCCAACAGACGGCGCAGGTGGCTGATAAGATTGCGGTTATTCGTTCGATGACGCACGGCGAAGCCGCTCACGAACGCGGCTGGCACAATATGCTGACGGGTTATCGTCCGAGTCCGGCGATTACTTATCCCAGCATGGGATCGGTCGTTTCGCACGAGTACGGCTCGCGCAATAATCTCCCCCCTTACATCTGCATTCCCGGACCCGACAACGAATTCCACGGAACGGGCTATCTGAGTTCAGCTTACGGCGCGTTCAGCCTAGGCGGCGAACCACAGGACGATAATTTCAGCGTGCAAGATTTGAGCCTTCCCTCGGGCGTTGATGCGACGCGGATGGATAAGCGCAAGGGTCTGCTCGCGGCGGTGGATGAGCACTTCAAGACGACGGAGAAATCCGACGCGCTGACGGCGATGGATAGTTTTTATGATCGCGCGTATTCGCTCATCAGTTCACAGCAAGCGCGTGAGGCGTTCAATATCAAGGCCGAAACGCCGGAAATCCGGAACGAATACGGCCGCAGCTACTTCGGTCAGCGGCTCCTGATGGCTCGGCGCTTGGTTGAGGCGGGCGCGCGGTTCGTCACGGTCATCGAAGGCGGCTGGGATTATCACGTCAACATCCGCGATAATATGCGCTCTCACGTTCCTTCGATTGATCAGGGCTACGCGGCGCTCATTCGCGATCTTGACCGTCGTGGACTCCTTGCCTCCACGCTCGTGCTTTGGACTTCGGAGTTCGGCCGCACGAATCGCCTTAACAAAGACGCTGGTCGCGACCACTGGCCGAAGGTGTTCAGTATTGCGATGGCGGGCGGCGGCATCAAGGGCGGGCAGGTAATCGGTTCGTCCGATCCGCTCGGTAGTGAACCGACGGATCGCCCTGTGAGTCCGGCGGATGTTTCCTCGACGATCTTCACGCAGCTTGGAATTCATCCGGAGAAGAAGCTGATGAGTCCCGGTAACCGCCCGATTGACATCGCGCGAGACTTCAACGTGATTAAGGAAATTGTTTAAGAGTCGTTCAATGGCACGAATACACCGTTCGTTAATCGCCCTGTTACTTCTTTGGGGGGCGCCATTGTTTGCGACCGCCCCGAACCTGTCGGTCATACTTCCGCGCGGGGCGCAGAGAGGGATTGAGACGGAGCTTCGTTTTATTGGCGAGCGGCTGGGTGACGCGCAGGAGATCATGTTCGCCAAGACGGGCGTTGAAGTCCTCAAAATCAACGAAATCAAGGACAACGAGGTTAAGGTGCAGGTGAAGATCGCACCCGACGCGCCACTAGGCGTTCGAGCGGCCTATATCCGCACTGTCTCCGGGCTTTCGTCTGTCGTTTTATTCAGCGTCGGCGCTCTCAAGGATGTTCCCGAACCCGAACCGAATGCCGACCGAACGAAGGCGCCGAAGGTCGAACTCAACACAACAATCAACGGGGTGATTGACGGCGAGGACGTGGATTACTACGCGTTTGATGCAACGGCGGGGCAGCGACTCAACTTTGAAGTCGAGGGGTTGCGTCTTGCGAATTCTCCGCTGGATCCGGCGATGTCGCTTTACGGACCCGACGGCCGCGAAATCGCATCGGTGGACGACACCGCTCTCTTAGGGCAAGATTGCCAGATCAGCTATGACGTCAAAGACGCGGGAACTTACGTCGTCGGCGTTCACGAAGCCTCCTATGGCGGCGGTGGGAATTTTTATTATCGGCTACATGCGGGGACCTATCCTCGTCCGACCGGTGTTTATCCGGCGGGCGGCAAACCCGGCGAAGAGATTGACGTGAAGTGGCTGGGCGATTCGCAAATGGCGGAGGCCAAGGTCAAATTGCCGACCACGACCGGAACCGTCGGGCTTGAGCCTGAAGTCGGCGGCCTGATTCCTCCTTCCGATGTCGTCGTTCGAGTGAACGATTTGCAGACTTTCACCGAACACGAGCCGAACAACACCGTGAATGAGCCGACGACCGTCACGCTTCCCTGCGCGATCAACGGCATCATCGGCGAGAACAAGGACCTCGATTTCTACAAGTTTCAGGGAACCAAGGGACAGGTTTTTGATTTCCAACTTTACGGTCGGCGCGTTCGGTCTCCGCTCGATAGCATCATGTACATCACGAAGGCCGACGGCGCAGGACTCGCGGGTGACGACGACGCGGCGAAGGTGGATAGCTACCTCCGCTTCACCGTTCCGGAAGATGGTTGGTACTGCGTGTATCTGAAGGACCAATTGGATAACGGAAGCCCCAATCATATTTATCGTTTGGAAATTGCGCCGCCCGTGCCGGGACTCGATCTTGTCGCGTATATTCCGTATCGCGAGTTTCTTCCTTCGATGGCCGTGCCCGTGGGCGGTCGCAATGCGATGATGCTGAGCGTCCGGCGCAAGGACATGGGCGGAGCAATCAATCTTACCGCTGAGAATCTTCCTCCGGGAGTCACCGTCGAAATGGCGAATGCTCCCGACGGCGTTTCGGAAATCCCGGTTTTATTCACTGCCGACGCCGCGACGACAGCCTCAGGGCGGCTGGTGGATTTCGTCGGCAAGCCCGCCGATGAAAACGTCAAGGTTGTGGGTCATATCAATCAGAATCATGAACTGGTTCGCATCCAGAACAACGTTCCCGTGATGATTCACGTACAGAAGGAAATGCCGCTCGGAGTGACGCGCAAAGTTCCATTCCGCGTGGATATCGTCGAGCCGAAAGTGCCCATCGTGAAGAACGGCGTCATGAATCTGTTGGTCAAAGTCACGCGCGACGAGGGCTTTGCGGGACCCGTGGATTTGCGGGTTCTATGGAATCCGCCGGGCATCGGCACGGGGACGGCCAAATGCGAGGCGAACGAGACCACCAAGACCCTTTCGGTCAACGCGGCTCCCAATGCGCCGACCGCCGAATGGAAGATCGCCGTTATTGGCGGCTCAACTGTTGAAAATGGGTATCAGGAAGTGAGTTCGCAGTTGGCCACGCTCAAGGTCGCCGACCCTTGGCTTGGCATGACGTTCGACAAAGTTCGCACCGACCAAGGAACCAAAGTCGAAATGAAAGTCGCATGTACGACGTTGCATGGATTCGAGGGCGAAGCGGTCGCGACGCTCTATGGCCTTCCGAACAAGGTCACGACCGAGGCGCAGAAATTCACCTCGGGAACGGCGGAGATCAAATATCTGATTGACGTTCCCGCCGATGCTCCGGTTGGGAAATTCGAAAGTGTGTTCGCTTCGATCACGGTGACGGATCAGGGCGAGCCGATTGTTCATCAAATCGGCAACGGCGAACTCCGGATTGACGCTCCGCTTCCACCCAAGGCCGCCGATCCGGCCAAGCCCGCTGAAGTTGCAAAACCGGGTGAACCACCCAAACCGGAAGGACCTCAACGCGGATCGCGTAAGCCCGCCGAAGGAATCGCTCCATTTAAAAAATAAGTTGATGAAACACGCTAAAAATTCTCGGGGAAAAGAAATGAAAGCCAAACGATATAAAACGCATCCCTTAATTCTTTCGATACTGCTCGCGGGATTCGCGCCTGCATTAACTTGGGCCGAGGGTGAAGCCGCGGCTCCCGCTGCCGCACCCGCTGAAGCCGCGCCTGCAGCTCCGGCCCCCGAAGTTGCGGCGGCTCCGGCTCCGGTTGCCGAAGCAAAGCTTATTGCGCTTAAGGTTTATCCCGAGACACTTTCACTCGGATCGGCGACCGACCGCGAGCGCGTGATTTTCGTCGCGCAGTTCGATGACGGCATCACGAAAGAAGTAACGAAGGAAGCGGCGATCAAATTTTCCGCTGAGGGTATCGCCAAGTTTGACGAAGAGTTTTATTTGAATCCCGTCGGCGATGGCGAAGCGACCCTTGAGGCTTCGTATGGCGGCCAGACGGTGTCGGTCAAAGTCGCGGTGAAGAACGCTCAGACGACGAACCCCAAAAGCTTCAAACTCGATATCGAGCCGGTGCTCATGCGTGCGGGCTGCAATTCGGGTGGATGTCACGGCGCGGCTTCGGGCAAAAATGGTTTCAAGCTTTCGCTTTTTGGTTTCGACTCCGAGATGGATTACATCAACCTGACCCGTCAGACCGGCGCGCGGCGGCTGACGACGGCCGATTCGGCGGAAAGCCTCATGCTCACCAAAGCGACAACGGGCGTTGCGCATGAGGGTGGCGAGCGATTCAAACCCGATAGCCCTCTCTACCAGATGGTCTCGCAATGGATCAAGGAAGGGGCAAACAAGGACCCCGATACGGTCGCAAAGCTTACGGGCGTCGAGATTTTCCCGAAGCAGATGGTGCTTTATGGCTCTAAGGGAGACCAAGCCGGTTACCAACATCGCCTGACGGTCCGCGCGACTTACTCCGATGGAACGGATCGCGACGTCACGCATCTCTCGCTCATGTCCTCGATGAACGATACATCGGCGGCGATCTCGGGCGATGGAATCGTGACCGCCAAGGAGCGCGGCGAGGCTTCGATCATCGCCCGCTTCGGAACCTACGCCGTCGTCACGCAGGCCATCGTCGTTCCTCCCGGAGAAGCGCTTGTTTGGCCGGAAGGAATCGAAGAAAGAAATTACGTTGATCAGCTCATCAACAAGAAGCTGAAACAACTCCGCATCACGCCGTCGGAAGTTTGCTCGGATGAAACTTTCGTCCGTCGCGTTTACGTGGATATCGTTGGCCTTATTCCCAAAACCGAGGATGTGGAGAAATTCCTCGCCGATACCGCGCCGGATAAACGCGCCAAGCTCGTTGACGAGCTTCTGCAGCGCCCCGAATTTCCGGAACTTTGGGCCATGAAGTGGGCGGAAATCCTCCGCGTTGAATCAAGCTCGCAGCGGATTAGCTACAAGGCGATGTTCCTTTATACGAACTGGCTGCGCGATCAGATCGTGCAGGGCGTTCCCGTGGATAAGATGGCGCGCGAGATGCTCACAGCCAAGGGGGGGAACTTCACGAATCCCGCCGCGAACTTCTACATGATTGAAGGCGACCCGAAGCTCATGGCGGAGAACGTCGCGCAGGTTTTCACCGGCATTCGCATTCAGTGCGCGCAGTGCCATAACCACCCGTTCGAGCGCTGGACGATGGACGATTATTACAGCTTCTCGGCGTTCTTCGCGCAGGTCGGACGGAAGGGTTCCGAGGACCCGCGCGAGACCATCGTCTTTAACGCGGGGGGCGGCGAAGTCGGACATATCAAAGACGGCCGCGCGATGGCGCCCAAGGTTTTGGGAACCGATAAGCCGGCCGATCTTCAAGGACGCGACCGGCGCGAAGTTCTCGCCGAATGGCTGACCTCGCCGGAAAATCCGTGGTTCTCGAAGAACATCGCCAACCGCGTATGGGCGCACTTCATGGGCAAAGGGATTGTGGATCCGCCCGATGACGTGCGCGTGAGCAATCCGCCCGTCAATCCTGAGTTGTTCGATACGCTTGGAAACAAACTGGTCGAAAGCGGATACGATTTGCGCCAGTTGGTGCGCGATATTTGCAACTCGCGGACGTATCAGGTCTCAACGTTGCCGAACAAGACGAATGAAACCGATCTTACGAATTTCTCGCATCGGATTCCGCGTCGCATGGGCGGCGAACAGTTGCTCGACGCGATTTGTCAGGTGACCGAAACGCCGGAAAAGTATCGCGGGCAGCCGCTCGGCGCGCGCGCGACGCAGGTCGCCGATGGCAACACGGGCAACTATTTCCTTTCGATCTTTGGTCGTCCGCTTCGCAACAGCGCCTGCACCTGCGACCGGCGCAATGAGCCGACCCTTTCGCAAGCGCTTCACTTGATCAACGGCGGAACGATCGGGAATCGGATTCAGGCCGGACAAGGACGATTGGCAAGGATGATCGCCGCGCAGAAAACAACTGCCGAGATCACCAACGATATTTATCTCGCGGCGTATTCGCGCAAGCCGACAGCGGAGGAAATGCAACGCGCCGAGAAATTCATCGCTGAAGCCACCGACCCCAAACAGGGTTACGAGGACCTCTATTGGGCGGTACTGAATTCGAAGGAGTTTGTATTCCTGCACTAAGAGGATGATGAGAAAAACCATTATGAAACGAGCTTTTTTCAATATCGCGCTGGCCGCGTTTGCGGCTGTGCCTTTTTCAATCCGCGCCGAAGAAGCTGCGCCGCCCGCCGCTCCCGCCGCGCTGCCGGTGGATGAACTTTTCAAGCAACTGATGGCGCTAAAGCCCGAAGAACTCGCCAAGAAGTTCGAAGGCTTAAAGGGCGAAGCGGCCAAGATGACCGAGGACGCCAAGGGACTTCGCGCACAGGCCGACGCGCTGGAAGCCAAGGCCGCCGATCTCGCGAAGCGGATTCAGGTTTTGGAAGAGCTGGTGAAAGCCCTTCCCGCCGCGCCCGTCGCCGCTGCACCCGAAATGAAGAAGGAAGAAAAAGAGATGGCCGCCGCGCCTGCTGCGCCTGAAATGGAAAAGAAAGAGGAAAAGAAGGAAGAGCCGAAGATGGAGGACGCGAAGCCGAAGATCAACTTCGCCGATAACGTCGCGCCTATCTTCATGGCCAAGTGCGGTTCGTGCCACAATCAGGATAAAGCCAAGGGCGACTTTGCCGTGGACTCGTTTGAGCGGGTTATGCAAGGGGGAGGCTCGGGCGCGGTTGTCGTCGCGGGCGATCCCAAGGCCAGCCGACTTTATCGTCTGCTCACGCACGAGGAAGAACCGAAGATGCCGATGGGCGGATCGAAACTGGATGACGCTTCGCTTGATCTCGTTAAACAGTGGATCGAGCAGGGCGCGCTGAAGGATAAGAATTCAAAACCGGTTGCGATGAAGGCCCCCGCTCCCTCAACAGAAATGGCCGCGGCACCGGTGGTTCCCATTGGGAATTCTCCGATGCCGATCAAGCAGGAAGGAGTCAAGGTCACGAAGGTTGAAGGGCCGCTGGCGATCAAGGCCGTGGCGTCGAGTCCGGGGGCGCCGCTGGTCGCGGTTTCGGGCTACAAACAAATCCTTCTCTATCACGCCGAGACGCTTGAATTGCTGCGCGCGCTCGAATTCCCCGAAGGGATGGCGGAGTGCATCAAGTTTTCGCCCAATGGAACGCTGATCGTCGCGGCGGGTGGTGAAGCGGGCAAGATTGGCCTTGCTGCTGTCTATGATGTTCAGTCGGGCGACCGGCTGGGAGAATTCGGAAAGACATTTGACAACATGCTGGCTTGCGATATTTCACTCGATCATACACAGGTTGCCGTTGGAGGACCCAACAAGAAGGTCAAGGTGTTCAACACCGTGGACGGTGAATTGCAATATGAGATCACGAAGCACACCGATTGGATTCAGTCCGTCGCGTTTAGTCCGGATGGCTGGTTCCTTGCGACGGGCGACCGCTCGGGCGGAGTTTACGTCTGGCAGGCCGAAACAGGGCGCGACGTGCATAACCTTCGGGGGCACACGGGCGCGGTCAACTCGATGGACTTCCGGCCGGATTCGCAGGCGCTCGCCACGGCGGGAGCGGATGGACAGATTTATGTTTGGGAAATGCAGGACGGTAATAATATTAAAAAGTGGGGCGCGCACGGTTCGGGCGTTCTTTCGCTAAAGTACGCGCGCGACGGTCGAATTGTCAGCAGCGGCGTGGATCAGATCACAAACGTTTGGGACGCGAACGGCGGCAAGACGGCGACCTTCCCGGCGGCGGGCGATTGGGTTTATGCGGCCTGTTTTGCGGCGCAGGATTCGCGTGTTCTCGCGGGATCGTGGCAAGGCCAGATCAAGGTTTGGGAAATCGCCGGAACGAAGGAACTAGGCTCGTTCTCCGTCATGCCCTGATTTCTATCACTCTCACTCCTCCTCACTTCAACCACATCATGAAAAAGCTCCCCCGGAAGATCGTCGTCCCGCCACCGAAACGGCGCGGCGTCATGCCTCCCATGGAAAAGACTTTGCCTGATCCGCGAAAAGTCGAATCCAAAAAGCATTGCAAGAAACCAATCAAGCCCGAGGAGTTGGAAGAGCCATGAAGGTGAACTCCCAAACGCTGGCCGGGATCGCGGCGGCTTGCATTTTTCTGGGCGTGCTCTGGTTCACTTCCTGCCGCGGGGATGAGCGCTCGATCTATATTGGAAAATGGAAGGTCGCCGCGGAAGGATCCGGACAAAGCGCGTCCGATTTCGATCTGCTTGCCGACGTGCGCGAAGACGGAACGTTCACGCTCACGGGCAACCGAATTTTTCAGGCCGTCGCGGGCATGAGAGAAATCCACGGGACATATTCGCTGCCTTCTGAAAACAAGATTCACGTTGAGATGGAAACCAAGGCGTGGGATTACCAGCCAACGACGTATGCGGTGATGCCCATCTCCGACGATGAGCTGGTTTTTAATGCGGAGGAATATGCGGTGACGCTCCGGCGCGTCGAATAGAAATCGGCGGCGCGTGGATGCGTGTTTCAGATACCGGATGCGTGCAATCTCCGTCGCCCCATCCGGGGCTTTCATGTAGGGGACATCGGGTGTTCCAGCGTTCGTCTCGCAAGCGAGACGAACGCTTCGCTTTATTACGCCATCCGCTTCGCGGATTGAAGAGAGAATAACTAGTACTCTGACCGAGTGAATCTGGCGAGTCGTTAGGCTCTCCAGATTCGACGTCGGCTCTGGAGAGCCGACCTACAATCAATGACCCAACCGCGTCATAAGGGCTTCTTGTCATCATCTTCGCTCATGACTTCAAAAAGTTTGTCGCCGCCCATATCGAGCAGCTTCTGTTTGCTCCGCTCGGAGACCTCCGGAGCGCCGCGACCGACGGCCAAGATTCGCGAGAGATTATACATGTTGGCGACCTCCCAGCGGTCGTAAGCGAGACCGAGAAATTCATAGGTCTCAATCGCGCGACCGACCCATCCGAAGGCAGAAAAATAGTCCTTTTTCTCGTAGGCGATAAGCGCAAGGTCCCAATAATATTGATAGAGGTGAATTCGCGCGGGATAGTCCCACGGGTTCAATTCGAGCGCCGATGTGAGATCGCGTTCGATACCGGAGGGGTCGCCGCCGATGGATTTTTCAATCGCTTTGCGAACGAGCCGCCGCGCGGGAGGAATGCGCTCCATCCATGTTTTGATATCGGGCGGAATGGAGTTTTCCGTAAATAAGCGCGCGGGGCTTTCCTGCAATTCGAACATGCGAGAGAGTTTTTCACGATCCGTGCCTTTGTAATAAGCCTTCGGCGCAGAAAATTCGAGACGGCAGGTGTCATCCACGTTGATCGGCGCGGCAAGATAGGCGTCGAGCTTCGAGTAATCTTCCTTGCTGGCGATGTAATGCGTGATGAAGCGACGCGCATCGCCGATACGACCTTGCTCCAGATGGTCGCGCACTTTGGGATTCGATTCGATTCGAGATTGGAAGAGAGGCCAATCCACTTTGATGGGATCGTTGGAGCCGACCATGAGAAAATCGGCGTCGTTCGCGCCCCAGAGCGTGACGTAGGGCATCGTCTCGGAAAAAGTTTTAAGCACGGTCATGAAGTCGTCGAAGTCCATGTTGTAAAGGTGAATCCAAACGCACATAGTTCCGCCCTTGTTGAGTCGCGCCGCGGAGAGTTCAAAGAACTCGCGCGTGAACATGTTCGAAATTCCGGCGATCCAAGGATTGGAAGGCTGGCTCACGATCACGTCGTATTTTTGGTCGGTGAGCGCGAGGTGATTGCGACCATCGGCGACGATAAGGTTCGTTCGCGGATCGTCGAGCGCGTGAAGATTGACCTCGGAGAAATGTTTCCGCACGGCATCGACCACGGCGGGAGAAATCTCGACAAGATCGAGCCGCTCGACCGAATCGTGACGCAGGATGCTGGCGAGCGTGATCCCGCCGCCGAGTCCAAGATGCATGACGGTTTTTGGATTCGGATGAAGGATCATTCCGAGATGCCCCGTCAGCATCATCGTCACCATGTCGGGCGCGGCATTGGAAGCGTCGGGCTTGCCGTTGATCGTGAGCGAAACTTCATGGAACGGCCCGCGATCTTCGAGCACCGTAACGGTTCCCGAAATGTCGTCGCGGTAATAAACCATCTCCGATTTGAGTTCCTTGGAGTTCAGCGAATCGCGTTGAACTCGCCCTTTGGCATTGTGGACGTAATAGCGAAAGGGACCGCTGGTCATGACCTCTTTTTCCCATTTCGGAGGCGAGAGGATAATCGCGGTTAGGAGAAACACGGATAATCCAAGAACAAGAGATCGCACTCGCGGCGCGCGGGTCGAATCGGGCAAAGATGCCGGTAGCGCGGCCACAATCGCGACGCCGAAGTTCATGGCCATGGCGATCAGCATCGTTGCGCCCAGTCCGAAGAAACGCATGAGGATGAGTCCTGCGGAGAAAGAACCGATAACCGCGCCCGCCGTATTGAAGGCGTAAACATTTCCGATGGTCGCGCCGAGTCGGTCGAGCGAGGGGGCGCAGATTCGAGCCGTCACCGGGAACATTCCGCCCATGAGAAAAGTCGGAACGAAAATAATCGCGGCGATGAAGATGAACTGGATCGCCATGAGCGCGGCGAAACTGCCAAGCATCGTCGTAATGAGCCAGAGCGCAATGGGCGGAAGCAGTGAGGTGACAAAGGAGAGCGCGAGCGTTGCGGCTCCGGTCGCGATTTGCAATGCCGCGTAGAGCACGAGCGGATTGCGAATTCGATCCGCGAGACGGCCAAAATAAATTCCGCCCGTTGCCAATCCCCCGATGGTTGCGACTAAGATCAGACTGAAGGCGTAGGTGCTCGAACCCAAAAGTAGAGCAAAGAGCCGCGTCCAGCAAACTTGATAGATCATCGCGGCCCAACCCGAAATCGCGATGCCCACGAGCGCAATGGCGACGGCCGCGCCGCCGAAAGTCGCGGTGGCCGGAGCTTGGATATTTTCATTCGGTGTTTCGATGGGGACTTCCGTTGGAGCGACCTTGCTTGGTTCGGATTTTCCCGTCCAGCCGCCGACCATAAGGCTCATCGTTCCGACGCCGATATTGATGGCTGCCGCGACGATGTTGGTGAGCCACATGCCCGCCCAAGGGATTAGAAAGAATCCGGCCATGAACGCACCGAACATCGCGCCGATGGTGTTGATTCCATAAAGCATTCCGACTCGGCGCCCCACTTCCTCGCGCGTGATTGTGAAATATCGGATGAGAAGGGGCAGCGTCGCGCCCATGAAGGTCGTCGGCACACCCATGATGAGAAGAGAAAGGGTAAAGCGACCGATGTGCATTGCCCAGCCTTCGGGATTCATTCGGTAGAGCATGGCAATGAGCGGATGCGTCGCGGAGATGAGCAGCGGCACGGAGAGCGCGTAGAGTCCGATCAAGATTTCGAGGACGCCGTAGCCGAGGAGTTGATTGCCGCCGCGATCGGCAAAACGACCGCCGATCCACGAACCGAGAGCGAGTCCACCCATGAACGCCGTCAATACGGCTGAGAGCGAGAGAGAGGTGTTCCCCATGACGAGGCCGAATTGCCGCATCCAGAGGACTTCATAGATAAGTCCCGCCGCGCCGGAGAAAAAGAAGAAGGTGAAGAAAACCGCGAACAGATTGCGGCCGGGGGCTGGAGATTTCATGGATACACCTGCGAAAGAAATCTATGCAAAGGCGCAAAGACGCAGAGGCGCAAGGAGGAATCTTGGTAAGCCTTCAGCCGAATGTTGCCAGCACTTACATAATCCATCCCGATATTAGCCGCGAAAAGGCACAAGAGGCACAGAACAACTTTACTTTTGCGCCTCTTGTGCCTTTTCGCGGCTAATATCAAAACTTGGCTAAAGTCCTAACGGTGGATTACGGTTCCCATAGTGTCTCGACGTCTTTGCGTTGATTTCTTATGGGCCTACTGCGGGTTCTTCGCCGCAGCTTCGGGAACGAAAGCGCCGCTCGCATTTTTTGCCAGCGCGGCATATTCGGGATTATTCAGGATCGCCTCAATCGGCTTCTTATCAAGCTGAACGGTCACGTTAACGACCCCTTCTTTACTGACCGTCTGATCGGTGATCTTGGACGAGCGGATCGTGTCGTAAACTTTCGCGCGGATGAACGGATCGGTCACCATGGCCTCGTCGAGCGTCGCTCCGTTGGAGAAGCGATTCTCAAGAATGTGGGTGAGAATTTGGTCGCGGGCGCGGCGTTCGGCGCGTTGAAGGGCGTCCAGCCGACCTTCTTGAAATGATTCGTCCTTGCCGATGAGCGCCGTTCCGGTTGCGGAATAATAGGGACCCTCAAGATCGTGAGCGCATGCGCCCAAGAAGGAAGCGACGACCAAAAGTGCGCAAAGGAACATGGGTTTCATTGTTTCGGCTTTCTTTGCGTCAATTTTATCCGACGGCAACGGCTTTCATCGCCGCCTCGCGCCCAAGGGCCAGAGCACCGAGCGAAGCGGGTTCGGTCAGCCGCATCGGATCGAAAATATCTTTCTTGCGTTTCAGTTGAAAGATGAACGTCTCGTAAAAATCTTTGTCGCCAAGGAAGAGTCCGCCCGCACAGACCAAGGTGAAACGGCGTTTGAAACGCGGATCCTCGTCGCCTTCGACCTGCGTGACTTCCAAATCCTGAGTTTCGGTATCGGCTTCGATCATTTCCTTTTTCTCGTAACGATCCACGCGCACGGCGGCGGCCAATGCGTGCTGGATCAAATGGCCAATCCCGAGCAGGAGGGCTTGCTTGGCCGTCGGATCGCCTTCGGCGGCTTGCTCGGATACAATGGGGAAAAGACCTGCCGCCGCGTTCTTGAATTCCGCGCGCGAAAGGTTCGAAGCCCAAGGAATCAAATCTTGTGGGTTCTTGACGCCGATTTTGGCGAGGGTCTTGCGCAGGAGTTCAGTGCGACCGAGTCGGCCATCGGCCATTCGGCAGGCCGCTTGTAATCCGCGCAGGCCGATCCAATATCCGCTACCTTCGTCGCCGAGTTCACCGCCCCAGCCACCGACGCGAATCTGCCTTCCATCCGCCGCGACGCCGTAACAAATCGAACCGGTTCCGGCGATGAGCACGAGTCCGCGCAAAACGCCCGCCCCGAGCCGCAACGCGGGAAGCGCGTCATTACCGATCCATATTCCCTTGGCATTGGGGAGGACGATCTTAAGCTTGGCGGTGAGCGGTTCGATTTCTTCGTTGCGATCCACGCCGGAAAGCCCAAAACCAGCCGACTCGACTTGATCCGCCGTTGCGCCGACCGTTGCGAGCGCATCCTGAACCCCTTGACTGAGCCGGCTCACAAATTCGTTCATGCCCAGCAGCGTGGGCGTTGCGCCGCGGCATTCGTAATGCTTGATAGCGCCTCCGGGAAGATGAACCGCAAACTTCAGCGCGCCCGCGCCCCCATCCACACCCAAGGCAATTCCACCCGTTGTTGTATCCGTCGTGCCCATTTCACCTTCCGCCGATCATCGGCATCCTTGGGTTATATCGCCAATCGCCAAGGAATCCAATCGGAAATCGCTCAGACTTTTGCTCCTCGCTAGTTTCTTGGCAGAACAACACCAGCGCCTTCGCGGTTGACCTAGGCCGTCCTCGTGATATGGTTCGGATATGGAACCGATTGCGGGCCGCCCCGCCCCCTCCGCCTCCGCACTCAGAAAGTGCCGCATCCTTGTGGATGGCGAGCATGAGGTCTTTGTACAGGCGGGACCCCTTTTCCTCGATACGCTCAATCGCCACGATTTTGATCTTCATAACGAATGCGGCGGCAATGGGAAATGTGGGAGATGCAAAATCATCTTTCATACGACGCCGCCCGAATGCACGAAGGGAGACTTGCGGCACTTGACGGAAGAGCAGCGCGCGGGAGGGATGCGTTTGGCGTGCTTTCATCAAGTGCGCGACGATTGCTCGATTACGATTCCTCCGGCGCCTGAAACCGATTTGCTCGATAATCTTTAAACGGAGGCGAATGATGAAACCCTACGTCCTCAACCTAAATGAAAAGTCGTCCCTGCGATTCGAAGGAAAAGTCGTTGCGATCACGGGCGCGGGTTACGGAATTGGCGAAGCCATTGCGCTCGCGTTTGCCCACGAAGGCGCGAGCGTTCTATTGGCCGGACGGAAAGCCGAACGCCTTGAATCCGTCGCGCGGGCAATTATCGCGATGGATCGCCGAGCCGAGATTGCGGTTACTGATGTTTCCATTGAAGATTCCGCCGCAGCGATGGTTAAGCAGACCATTCATTCCTTTGGGAAAATGGATATCCTCGTGAACAACGCGGGCATCGAGGGACCAACAAAACTCGTCACCGACATCACAGCCGAGGAATGGAACGAAACGATCGCCGTCAATCTGACCGGAGCTTTTTATTGTTCCAAACACGCCGCGAAATGGATGGCGGAACATGAAGGCGGCGCGATTGTGAACATCGCTTCCGTTGCAGGCCGCATCGGATATCCGATGCGAACGCCCTACGCCGCTTCAAAGTGGGGAATGATCGGATTGAGTCACTCGATGGCTGCCGAACTCGGACCCAAGAATATTCGCGTTAATTGCGTCTGCCCCGGCGCGGTGGAAGGCGAGCGAATGAACCGCGTCATTCAGGCGCGCGCAGAAGCCAGCGGAGTATCGTTGGAGCGTGCGCAAAAACAAGCCATCAGCGGCGTTCCCATCGGACGAATGGTGACGGCGGACGAAGTGGCGCGCGCGGTTTTGTTTTTCGCGGGAGACGAAGCGTCGGGGATCACGGGGCAGGCATTCACGGTTTGCGGCGGAATGCGAATGCAGTAAATAGGATGGACCAAACGCCGACACGACCCGCGCGGAACAAGGACATCTCAATCCCGGGACTTGAGATTCATTACGTGAATCCTCCCAATCCGTGGAAACTTATTGTTATCTCGAAAAAGCGGCAGGCATGGGGGACGTATTCGGGGAGCGTTCAAGATTCGCTTGCGCCGCGACTCGCGCCGACGACCCTCTATTATTGGGGCGAGGAATTCCGAATCGAACGGGAGCGCGAAACGGAAGACGGTTGGATGTATTGTGCGCTCGATTGGCCTGCCAACGAACCGGTCATCCATCCCATTGAACTCACGGGCGAAAGTCTCCTGCGCGAGGCGACACTTCAACGCAATCTCAACCGCATGGCCGCGAAGCAAGCCATCGCGCCTTATTACGAATTTATGCTCGGATTTCTCCCCTCGCGTGTTCAGCACGACCTCAGCGAAAAATTGGAGTTTAGTCCCGAAGACGCGAG
>CAZPIK010000057.1:0-15737 GCA_964586185.1 uncultured Candidatus Sumerlaeota bacterium
TATGGAAATAGGGAGCGGTTGCCCAAACGCCATCGAGCGGCGGGGCAATGTAACCCTTCGATTCCAAATCCACCGGGTGTTGCCCGTAATCGGAGAACCATGATTTGTTGTATCGCTCGCGACCCTGGCGGCTGACGGCGCCAAATCGAACCGGATCGGTGCCCACTTCTTTAATGGGGATGACCTTGTTCGGGTATTTGCCGTCAGCGCCGTAAGTTCCGTGGCAACGCGAGCACGATTGCTCGAAGGACTCACGACCTTTGGCCGCCAACTTTGCGTCCACCGCGAAAGGATACTTGGGTGGTTGCAAGTTCTGGATGAAAGCTTGGATGTGAACGAAGTTGTCTTCCCAGCCTCGGATATCCGCGCCACTATTGGTCGGCGACATCGTAAACTGCATGAGCGTCCGGTGAGTTTTCGGCGCGAACGCATCGCAATAAATCATTTCCTTTTTCTTGTACTGCCACCACGCGGGCGGGAGCATGTCGTTGTTCGCGATGTGCCCCGGATTGCGCGGTCCGATCATATCGAGGTGCTCATTGCGCATGACTCCAAGGAACGGAGCGAACTGAGTGGCGTTAGTGCGACCTTTAGTGAAGTTCGCGACGAGTCCGTACGGCATCGGCATTTCTTTGAGAGTCTCGGGATCGGTTCCGCGATCCAGCGCTCCGAGCTTGCGCACATCCGAGGCGAGCGCGGTCAAATCCGTGTGCGAATTCTCAAGACCGGGAATGACCGTGCCCGCTACTTTTCCGCCATGGCACGAAAAGCAATTGGTCGCAAGCCCCCCTTTTTTGTCATCCACAAACCCAAGCGGCAGCCCGGTTTCATCTTCGCCGGGTCGGGCGATTAAGCCATAGCGCTCAAATGTCATGCGACGGCGCTCGGCGGGTGTTGCGGCTTCGGCTTTGGCCTTCTCTTCTTTTTCCCAGACCATCCAGAGCCGATCAAGGTCGGCAATTTTAAGAACGGAACCGCCCATCGGCACATTCAATAAAATCTCGTAGCCTTTTTCGGGAATGCCGACTTCGACGGTTCGAAGTGACGGCATGGGCGTCACGGGTTGTTGACTCGGAGCATCATCTGAACTAACTGGCGCGGCAATCAGCGCCGCGAAAGCCGCGGATAATGCGCATTTCAATGTCTTCATAATCAAACGCCTTCTACTCTGGTTTTGAATCGCCCGCAAAAAACTGGGGATTCATCCAGCTTTACGGATGGTGAATTGTAATGCAACTGCTTCTTAAGGAGAAACAAATCTTTTGGGACGAGTTGGAATCGAAGGCACGGCGAAGTTGAGATAAGGCGAGTCGGAAAAGGGCTTGATGGGTTCCATACGCCATGCTCTAATTTGGGGGGAGAGGGCAGGATAGAGGCGATCCGCGCTTTCTGGCGCGGGGTTTTTCCTTTTCCCGCGATTCAAACGATATGCGTGCCCCTTGGGCGCACTGCGGACATGAAACCCGTGATCAAACTGAAGCTACAAGCCAGCGGCCTCAGCGACGTTGGTCTAAAGCGCGAACACAACGAAGACAGCATCCTGATCTCCAAGGAACTCGGCCTTTTTGCCGTTGCCGATGGAATGGGTGGTCATGCTGCAGGTGAAGTCGCCAGCCGAATGGCCGTCACCAACATGATGGAATTCATCAATCAGTTGGAGGAGGACAAATCCTTCGCGCAGGATCAGACCGCGCAGGAAGGGCTTAATCCGGGCGAGAAAGCGCTTTTTCTTTCCATCGTAAATGCGAATAAGCGGCTTTGCTTTCTCGCCGAAGAAAATGCGGCTTACTTTGGAATGGGCACGACCATCGCCGCAATTTATACGCTCGGCGATAGCGTCCACATTGCGCACGTGGGCGATTCGCGCATCTATCTCGCCCGCGAAGGAATGCTGGAACAGATCACACAGGATCACTCGTGGGTCAATGAGCAATTGCAGAAGAATGTCCTGACCGAGGATGAAGCTCGAAATCATCGTTGGCGCAACGTTATCACTCGCGCGCTCGGCAACCGAACCGACGTTGAAATTGACATCAAGACGGTGCTGGCGAAGGAGGGCGACATCTTCCTCATTTGCTCGGATGGACTCACCTCGATGGTAGATGACGCCGCGATAGAGCATGTGTTGCTGGCCGAGGATATCCATCTCGACAAAGCTTGCGCCGAACTCGTTCGAATGGCCAACGATGCGGGTGGACACGATAATATCTCGGTTGTGCTCGTAAAAATCGAGAACCAAAACTCGACCGATACCGATGCGGAAACCCAGCCGACTCCCATGGCGCAACCGGTCGGATAGGTTCACGATTCTGCCGGTCGCGGATTGTTTTGCGCTTCCTTGAAAAAAATTCTCGCCCAATACCTTCCGTCCGGATTCGCGGTGCTTCTGGCGGCGATAGTGGCGCACTTTGCCTATCATGCGCCGCCCGATGTCCTGGGTGCCGCTCGTTCGCTTCGTGAGCAACTTGCAGGCGATTGGCAATTTCCGATTCACACTTCGATGGCCATCTTAACCGTGCTCGTCATGTGGTTTGCGGCGGCGGGGCTCGGCCAAGCGGTCATCTATCGCTTCGATGCCACGTATTGCTTCACCTCGCTTTGGTCACAATGGGTGTTCGGCGCGTTAATTGGATGGGTTCTCCTTTCGCTCATGATCCTCGCGCTCGGCGTTTTGGGATTCTGCAATCGCACGGCTTTGGGCACGCTGCTTGTCATCGTCGCCGCCGTCGGATTATGGGGCTGGAGCGAACTGGGTCACGATATTGCGAATTATTATCGGCTTGGCGAAGGTAACGATGAACGACCTGCGACAGCGGTTAACGCCGATCCGCTGGAAGAAGTTCCCGGGAGCTTGAGCGCTCCAGCTCGCGAAGGCGATTTTACCGCATGGGGTTCTTCGCGCGCCTCGAACTTCGCGACGGCGATCATCCTTGCGCTTTATGCAATTCTCATCCCCTATGCCGCAACTCCCGCGACTGAATCGGATGAACTGCGCTATCATCTTGCCGCGCCCGAAGCGTATCTTGAAGCTGGACGAATCCAGTATTTGCCCCATCAGGCGTTTTCGAATTTTCCGTTCCTCGTCGAAATGCTTTTCACAATGGCCATGAGCCTGCAAGGAACGGAAGGGGCGAAACTGATTCACCTCACTTTTCTGGAATCGTCCGCCGTGTTAACCGCGCTACTCGCGCTTTTATTCATTCGGTTTTTTGTTTCGGGATCGGCTAGCTCATTGTTTCACCGCAATGACGCCGCGCGTTGGACGGGACTCTCATTTGCGCTCATCCCATGCGCGGCAATCCTCTCCTGTTGGGCGTTTGTGGATATGGCGGTCGTCGCCTATTTTCTCGCCGTGGTCTATTTGTGCGCGATGGCTCTCGTGCAGCACGAACCTCCGCCCGCATGGCTGATGGGGTTATTGATTGGCGGCGCGCTCGGTGCAAAGTACTCCATGCTTCCGCTCATGATCGCGATGTTGGTATTGCTTGCGCTGCTTGCGTGGATCAGAAGCGCATGGATACAAAAGAAACTCGTGGATACCCCGTCCTTAAGCGACTCCGTGGAAGATGAGGAGTTTTCAATTCGGCCTGAGCTTTCTCCTGTGGGCGTGCTTTTCTACGGATTGTTCGGATTAGCCTTTGCCGCGCCGTGGTATTTGAAAAATCTTGCATGGACGGGCAATCCTCTCTATCCGCTCGCACATTCCATCTTTGGCGGCGCGGATTGGTCGGCGGAGAACGCTCAGTTCTACGCATTCAAAGCATCAGAAAAAGGGATGCCCAGCGAAGCGTTTCAACAAATCGCGGCCAATGCCGGCTTGCCCTTTGACTGGATTTCGGGCTTGGCGGGGAAAGTCCTCGCATTCGTTGCATCGCCCATCACGACGTCGCTTTACGGGGGATATTTTGAATCGCATTATTTGGGTCCCATTCCACTCATTGCGATGGCGGCGTTTGCTGCAGGAGCCATTTTGATTTGGGCGACCTGTCGCGATGTTCGCAACACCGAGTTGCGCCGCATGATGAATTTTCATCGTCTCCTGCTCGTGCTTTGGATTGGCGGCGTGATTCTCGGCTCGTGGCTTTTTTGGTTTTTGACTTATCAGAGCAACCGTTTCTTGCTGCCGACTCTTGCGCTTGTCATTGCCGTCGGTGGTTGCGGCGCGTTTGCGTTGCTGAGGCAGGCCGCTACCGAATCCGCGGGACGCGCCATCAAGATTATTTTGCTGTTGGCGTCTGGATATACGTTTCTTTATTCGGCTTCCACGATCATCGGCTCGCCCCAACGCGAGGTCATTTTCTGGGGCGGGAAATGGGAATTAGGCGGCGAACGACTGGGACGACCGTTCGGCGTCGCGCTCGGCTTCGAGCAACCGGATGATTACCTAGGGCGGCGACTCGAATATTTTTCCGCTGCAAAGGCATTGAATGAGCGTCTTGCTCCCGGCCATCACGCATTGCTCATCGGCGAACACCGCACACTGTATTTCGGTGAAGGTATCATCGCTTCCGATTGGTTCGATACACCTCAGCCTGTCGGGCTTTTGCGCAAGACCGAGACCAACGACGAACTTCTCGACCGCCTTCTAAAAGATGGAGTGAAATATCTTTTTTTCAATCGGCAGGAATTGAATCGTTACGCCGACGCCTATTTTATTCCCCGGATGACGCCGATGGAATTTGCGCGGTTCGACGCCCTTGTGGGGTTTCGCAACTCGCCGCCGGATCGCCGACTCAAAACTATTTATCAGGACAACCGATACGATATTCGAATCTTCGAGATCGCAGAGCAGAAGAAGTAAACGCCAAATCGCTGATTCGCAGCGAGCGTGCTTGCGACTTTGCGTAGAATTCTTACTTATTTGGCCGATGCGGGCGCGGGCGCGGATGATGGCGGCGCGCCAAGTTCTTCCGCCATTTTAAGTCCCTCTTCTATCAATATTTCACCCGTCATTTCACCAAGACTTGTCTCGCTGACGTACTCATAGCGCTTAAAGCTGTTCCAATCCTCTTTCGTCAGAATATACCCGTAGGCGTCGTTGGTGAGGCCAAAGAGAAAGTTGTATTTCCCCTTCAGCTTGCGCTTCAAATAATAGCCGATGTTCGGCAGTGCCTCGCCGGGGATCGTCATGATTTGCGCGCTGCCTACGTTCATGACGTTGACCCGCGCCGAGACCGTGTTGTCGTCATTAAATTTGTATCCGACCGGCGATTTCGAAACCATTTTCCACATCGGATTGGTCGGCAACGGAAACCGAATTTCTTTGGAGATGCCTTTGATTTTCGGATCCACTTGCACTTCGGCGGCGGCGGCGATCCGCATCGCCTCGCTCCCCAATAAAGTTCCGATCCGCACGACTTCTTCCCAGCTATCCTTGTCCTTACCGTTTTCGGTGCGATTGTCCGCCGTGATCATTCCACCCTGTGCGCCGTTCATGAAAACGCCGATCCCGCCCCCTTGCTTTGCAATCTCATCGTAAAGGGGGCCAATCACGTCGGGACTGATGACCGGTCGGTCAATCAATACTTCAGGATGGATCGCGTAATTGACGAGCGTCGAGATCACTTTGCCATCAGCGGCAACGGCCTGCATGATGTTGCAGCGGGGATCGTAAAGTTGCGGCGCGTAATAGTTGTAAGCGATCTTTCCATGCGCTTCATCTATGCCGATTTTGAGCGTCGCGGGTTGAAGATTGCCAACCGCTTCATTGATTGCGTCGGCAGTCTTGGCGCAAACTCCCTCAATGTATTCCATGTTGATCCGCCCCTCCTTCGAGAGGCTCGGAAAACCATAGGGATCGGGCGCGGCATGGGTATGCGTTGCGCTGATCAAAATATTTTCCGCCGGAATATCCTTCACCTTTTCATACACGCGTCGGCACAGACCGGCGGGAAATCCTAAAAATGGCTCGCTCACGAACGCCACTTTGGTCTCGCCGTCATCCAAAACAAGAACGCGCGCTTCCAATTCGCCTAGTTTTTCTTTTGTGGGGCGCCCCGGTCCGCCGGAAGTCGCGGGCAGCAAGGGATCGGGGGTGACATTGCGGCTGGCCGCCGCCGCGCGGAATTCCGCTTGTGCGATTCCTTCCGACAATATAAGAGTCAGCGCAAACATGGCTGTAACTGAAGTCCTGCAATATGATATCGCGTGTTTCATCCTGTATTTACTCCTTGTCGCAGCTTTCGCCGCCCGAAAAGTTACAGCATACCAACCCAGAAAAGTTCGGCAAGAAATTCCCACGATGGACTACTTGAAAACCAACCGATAATTAGTCAGAATACTTTGGTATTCATGTGCATTCGATCCGACGGGGGGCGACCATCCGCCAGTTTGAAATTAGGAAAGGTCTCGCGAGTCATGAGCAAAGACGGCGTCAATCGAGACGGGGTACGATTTGTCAAATTTCCTCCCAACCGTAGTATCGGGGTCATTCAAGTCCGCGATTGGGGGATTTCGGGCGGGTGGCAATGGTTTCATGAAGCGCAAGGGACCATCGCGGTTCCGATCGGAAAAGAAGTGCGGCTCAAGATTAACCCTGAAGCCGTGAGTGATCTAACGCCTTTGCTTAATCTCGAACTCGATGATATTCAGTGGATTGACCTGAGCAAGACGGCAATTGCGGATGGGCAGCTTAAGAATCTCGAAAAGCTATCGCTCCTCCGTCGGCTCGATTTGCGAAACACTCCGATAGGCGACGCGGCATTAGCCCATGTATCCAAACTCAGTTCAATTAAGGAATTGCGTCTTAACGGAACTCGAATCACAGACGCTGGACTGGCGCATCTGGCTCCCATGCCGCGCCTTGAAAATCTCTGGCTTTACGATACGGCGATTTCCGACGCGGGAATGAAATCGCTCGCTCAAATTTCCTCGCTCGAAGTTCTGCAACTTCCAAAGACGATTTCACAAGAGGCCATTACGTCCCTGCGTAACGCGTTGCCGCATTGTTACATTAACGCGCAACGATAAGGCGGCAGATAAGTAGCAGTATGGCCGATTCCCTCAAGATTGATAGAGTCATCATTCGCGAAATCGAGTTGCCGCTCAAGATTCCTTTCCAGATCAGCGGAGGAATTCTTCGCACTCGCCGTTCGCTCGTCGTCGAACTTCACTCCGGCGGCGCGGTCGGTTACGGCGAATCCGCTCCGTTCGAGCAGCCGTTTTATTCATCCGAAACTATCGGATCGGTCTGGGCGCTTTATCGAGATTTATTTATCGCGAGGGTCACCGGGAAATCGTTCGATTCAATCGAATTGTTCGAGGCCGAGCTAAAACGCGGCGTGCGCGGCAATCCCTTTGCGCGGTGTGGATTCGAGAAAGCATTTTGGGATTTGACCGCCATGACGGAATCGAAAACATTTCAAGAATTGATCTCGCGCGAAATGGAACGACTCGGCGTCGCGGCGGAACATCGCGTTTACGCTCCGCGCGTGGCATCCGGCGTGGCGATTGGAATTCCCGAAAGCGGCGATCTAGGCGAATTGCAAAGCTGGATTAAGGGCTATCTCGCCGAAGGGTATCAGCGTGTCAAAATCAAGATTCGTCCCGGCTGGGATTTGGAACCATGCCGAATCGCTCGGGAAACCGCGGGGCAAGACTTCTGCCTTTGGCCGGATGCCAATGCTTCGTATGAGATTGAACACCACGCCGAAACGCTCAAGAGGCTGGACGAATTCGAGATGGCGTTTATCGAGCAACCTCTCCATCACGACGATTTACTCGATCACGCGCGGCTTGGGAAAATGATCAAGACTCCGATCTGCCTCGACGAATCGCTCAAGTCCGAGCGCATCGCGCGTCAGGCGATTGAATCGGGCGCGTCGCGCATCTGGAACATCAAAGTGCAACGGGTCGGCGGCCTCTTGGAAGCGATCCGTATCTATGCTTTAGCGGCAAAACACGGCGTCAATCTCTGGGGCGGCACGATGCCCGAATCGGGTCTCGGCGCGCAGGCGATCCTTGCACTCGCAAGCTTTCCACTCTTCAAATATCCCGCCGATATCGAGCCGAGCGACCGCTGGTACGAACCCGGCCTCGATCCCGTGAATATCACAATGGACCGTGAAGGTTGGATAGAAGTACCGCGCGTCGCGGGTACCCACCGATGGCTCGATCACGCTCGATTGCGATCTTGCAGCCGCGAACTGACGAAGGACCACGTGCGGTCGGGATGACACACGACACCGAATTCCGTCACGGAAATCATTGTAGGTAAACGTTGCCACGATGCCGGATGCGATGTACGCGCACGACCCGGATCACATCGGCGATTTCATAAATCACGCGGTAGTCGCCAACGCGGATTCGCCAGTCTTTTTGGTCCCAACCAATTTGCGGCAACCGGGCGGACGAGGGTTGCGTGCTAGCCCTTGGAGCGCGACGATCACACGATCATGCACGCCGACCGAGAGCCGAGACAAATCCTTCTCAGCAGAGCGTTCGAGCAGAACGTCCTACACCGGCTTTGGATTTTCGATTCGCCAAATATTCTGAAAGTGGACGATAATGGAGGGACTGCCGACGGGCGCGTTTCAACCAGGCGATATCTGCTGCATCCTCCGCGCGCTCAAGAAGTTCCTCGTAGTCCCGAATCGGCAAAATCACTGAAACGGGTTTACCCTTACGCGTGATGATTTTAGGCTCAGATAGCATCGTTTTCATGGTCGGATTGTAGCTATATTATCGCTCGCAATTCAAGCCGGGTTTTCGCCCTCGTCCGAGCTGAAATCCGAATCGGCCCTGCCGCGATCCCATGCACGACTCAGCGCGTCGAGCGCAAGAACGTGCGCCGCGCCCAAGACCATCCACACTTCGATTCCGACGTTGCGACGGAGCGAATAATTCGTCAGACCAAAGACGTGCAGCCCGATGAGTAAACCGAGCACACTCCAGCCGACAAACCTTTCGCGCGAACCACGCGCCGCGAGTCTGATCAATAGAAACGCGGCATAAACGAGCGCGAGTTGATGTCCCATGAATAAAACCGCGCCGATGATTCCGGTCTCGACGATGACTTCCAGCAAGATATTGTGCGCGTGCGGCTTCTCCTCGGTGTCGAGCGGTTCGGGGTTATACTTCGGATAATTCTTTTCGAAATTCTTCCAGCCGTAACCCAATCCGAAAACAGGCCGCTCGGCGATCATCTTCCCCGCCGCTTGCCAGGCGTGGACTCGCATTTGAACGGGACCCATCGGCGCGCGATAGGTCTCCGAATCGACAATCGTCATGAGATGTTGCCGGATGCCGAGCGGAAGAATGAGGCAAAGAACCGCGGCCGCACTGATCAGAATCAAAGCGTATTTCCATCGCGCCATGACGACGCAAAGCAATCCCGCCGCCGCCGCAATCATCGCCCCTCGCGTTCCTGAGACGATGATCCCCATCAGCATGATGACGCCGCACACGCCCCAGAGTCTCTTCTCCGAAGGCCGCTCCGCGAACACCCACGCGAAGGGTACGAGCAACGAAGTGGCTACGAGAAAAGAAGCAAGGCGGTTGTGCGAATCGAACGGATACTGAACTCGGATGATCCAATTTCCTGCGCGGCTCGCGTCTCCTCGAATCCATTCCCATTCGAATAACCGTTCAGTCCAAGTTGTTGGCGCGAGATAACCAAAAATAAAAATCGCGACAGCAAACAAAGCAAACGCCGCACCCACAAGCGCCATCACCCGAATCCATATCGCCGCGCTCTGGTCGTTCCGCCGCATCGCCGCAACAACAAGCACGCCAGCGCGTAAACTCCGGCTTCCTTGAAGAAGGCGCGGAAACTTTCCTTTGGATCGAGCGCGTAACACGAAGCAATGACCTGCCAGAACATCCACGCGCTGAAAAGAATCCAAAGCGACTTTTCGAGCTTGGCTACGCGCATCGAAGCGCGGTCGTCCTGCATCAGCGCCAGCCGATTATCAAAGATCGAGATCGCGTGCATGATAAAAAACGGAATCGTCATGCTAAATGGAAGAATGCGGCGGCAAAGATCGCGAATATATTGCGGGGGCGATTCGGCGGGCGAAAAAAGAAGCAATACAGGAATCGCGAGGGCAAGCAGCGCCACCGAAACGAGCGCTCCCAGAAGAATGACCCGCCCCGCATATCGTCCAATGACCTTTGGATTTGGCAAGTGAACGACGCCGTCATCCTGCGGCCGCAGTTCATATAGAGCCGCAATTGCGGCGACCCAAAGCAAAATCGTTCGAAGCCCCGTAAAGCGATTCTCGAACGGGACAAGCGCAATGAATCCCGCCAATGCGAGCGACGCAAGTGAAAGTCGGGCGAAAGCCAATTTCATCCGGCAAAAAACGCTCCCATGTCGGGATGCTTTTTCACCGGTTCGAACTCGAGGATTTCAAATGAGGCGATCCCCTTGAGCTTGAAGGGGTCTTGCTCGATCAGTTTTTCGATGTAATCGCGACCCGGAGCTCGCGCAATGATCACCCCGCCTGTTTTCGGATTCAAGGGACCGGAGGCGAGAAACCACCCTTGCGAGTATCCGCGATCCAAATGCGCTCGATGGTCGGTTACGTTCGCCGCGACTTCCTCTAAGGGAACCAGATACTTGAGCATGACGACAAAATATTTCATAAACGAATGCCTCTCTCCGAAAACCGGTTTTTACCCAAGGCATTCTTGCCTTGGCGACGCGGTTTAGACAAACAAAAATGAATGATGCTGTTGTAGAAGCGGCATCCTGCCGCTTGTCCGCGCGTGAAGAGATACACGAAGCGTCAATAAATTGAGCTATCCACGTAATAAGCGGCTGGAAGCCACTTCTACTTTCTTGTCGCTTGCGAATGTTCCAGACTTCGCGGAAAATGCCGCTGATTGCGTCAAGGGAAAAGGCAATTCGCGCGAGGAAGTAATGATGGCGATTCACGAAAAAGATGTTCTTCAAGCACTGACCGGCATACTCGATCCCGCCCAGCGCAAGAGCATTGTCGAACTGGGGCTCGTAAAAAATATTAAGATCGGCGGCGGAAACGTCGGCTTTGAACTCGAAATGGCGATCCCCGACGACGCCCTACGCGATTCGATCAAGTCCGCCTGCGTTCAAGCCGTCAAGCGGATCAAAGACGTCCAACACGTTTCCGTCAACATCACCGCCCGCGCGCGAAAAATTCAAGCCGAACAGCGGAAAATCCTGACCGGCGTTAAGAACGTCATCGCCGTCGCGTCGGGCAAAGGAGGCGTCGGAAAATCCACGACCGCTGTGCATCTTGCCTTCGCGCTCGCCTCGATGGGACGCAAGGTCGGTATTCTCGACGCCGATATTTATGGTCCCTCGATTCCGACGATGCTCCAGATCGAAAAACCCCCCGTACCGCTCGAAGGGAACCGGATCAAACCCGCCGAGTCGTTTGGCATCAAGCTCGTCTCAATGGGATTTTTCATGCCTAAGGAACGCGCGGCAATTCTGCGCGGGCCGATGGTTTCCGGTTACGTCACGCAGTTTCTCGCGAACGTCGAGTGGGGCGATCTCGACGACCTTGTGATTGATTATCCGCCCGGCACGGGCGATATCCAATTGACCCTTTCGCAGCAGGCTCCGATCACGGGCGCGGTCATCACGACGACCCCGCAGGAAATTTCGCTCGTGGACGTCCGCCGCGCCATCGCAATGTTCGAAACGACCCGCGTCCCCGTCCTTGGCGTTTGCGAAACAATGAGCTACTTCGTCTGCGATCAGTGCGATAAAAAACATTTTATCTTCCGCGCGGGCGGAGGCGAACGGATGGCGACTCATGCGGGCGTGCCGTTCTTGGGCGCAATTCCGCTCGATCCGCGCCTCGCAGAAGGAGGCGATTCCGGAATCCCCATTCTAAAATCGCATCCCGATTCCCCCGCCGCACAGGCTTATATGGATTTAGCCCGCGGCGTCGCCGATCAACTCGCGATTCTCAATAAAGAGCGGGGAGAATATCTCGAATCGTTCTCGCTGGAGTGGGCGTAGGAATACGAAGTGAGAAGTGAGAAGTGAGAAGTGAGAAGTATGAAGAGTGAAGTGAGAAGTAAGAATGGCGAAAGCTAATATCTCTTTGTTCTCACTTCACTCTTCACTCTTCACTCTTCACTTTTCACTCTTCTGAATGGAAACCGATCATGACCTCAACCGCCGCACTCTTCGTTCGCAAAATCGAACAACTCGATAAGCATACTTTCGCCATCGAATGGACCGACGGTCACGTTTCGCGTTGGCGGCTTTCGCATCTTCGCCGCAACTGCCCGTGTGCCTCGTGTATTGACGAATGGACCGGCGCGCCGATTCTAAAACCCGAAAGCGTAAGCGACACCTTGACTGCAAAATCAATCGAATCGGTCGGACGATACGCCCTCACGATCCATTTTTCCGACGGCCACACGACCGGAATTTATTCGTTCCCGCTGCTCCGAAAACTCTGCCAGTGCGAGGCCTGCGGCTCATAACGCGCGAGCGCTTGAAATCCGCCCCGCCAGATTTCTGAAATCGGCTTGACATCTCAAAACACGCCGCGTAACTTCCGACTCATTCGAGTCTCAGACCCAAGGAGCCACGTCCATGCGTTATCTTTCACTTCTCTTCATGTCCTTTTTGCTTACAGGATGCGTCAGTCTTTCGCGCTCGGAAAAGGACGATTTGCGAACTATTAAAGAAGCGGGACTGGGAACTTCGGACGAAGCAGTGAAGTCCGTTCCATTGGCGGGAGTCCTGAACATTCTTCCCGGATTTGGCAATTTCTATTTGGCCTTTGGAACGGAAGAATCCGAAATGTGGCTCGTCGGATTCATGAACTTGCTGACTTGGCCCATATCCGTAATTTGGGGAATTCCGGAAGCCGCAATTGACGCCGGAAATATCAACAAACGGGAAACCGTCTATTACTATATGAAGAACGAGGAAGGCCGTAAGAAACTTCAAACCGCGTTGGATAAGCAGCGCTCAATGCCGCCGATACGATAGGCGAAACTCCCAATTTCTCCGCGTTCTCCGCGCCTTTGCGTGAGTATTTCTTAAAAATTTGCGGTGGTCTTCCATCGCCTTCCAAACTGCGAACCCCTCTAATTTCAAGCATCTCGCTTGGCACGAAATTTGATTCAATATAACTGTCCTACATACAAGATATTGTGCCTATGGTCAAAAAAAGTGACAATATCTTGATTTTTCTATCTTGACAATCGTCCTAACAAGGCGTAAACAATCCCTCGCGCTGGTGCGGAGTTTCGTCGCTTCGCCCCGCAAAGGGCGAGTTTCGGGCTGTTCCTGAAGGATGCTCACTGGCGCTAGGTAAACAACAAACTCGAACGCTTGAATCTCGATCCGCCGAAAACGGCAGAAAGCCGAATCGGTCGGAAGGCATCGAATCCCCGGGCGGTATCAACCTCCCCGGCGGATTACGAATGAAAAGCGAAAGCGCGCTTGCCATCCCGACCTTGATTCGATCATAATGCCGTCAAGCGGAGGGATTCGTCCCGGTCGCCATGTCGTGCGTCCGCAAGGAAAAACCCGTCCAATTCACGCAGGAGGTCCCCGCTCATGAAGCTCAGCCGCCGTTACACCACCGCCGGACAAGACCCGCTCCAGGAGGTCGAGTACGAGAAGCGCCAGTCGGTTATTTCAAACGCCGACGGCTCGGTCGTCGCCGAGGCCAAAGAGGCCGAAGTCCCCAAGGGGTGGTCGCAACTCGCCACCGATATCGTCGTTTCCAAGTATTTCCGCCGGGCGGGCGTGCCCAACGAAGCGGGTAAAGAGACCAGCGTTCGTCAGGTCGTCCACCGCATCGCCCATTCCATCACCGAAGCCGGAAAGCGCTTTGGCGGCTATTTCGATTCCGACGATGACTCCAAGGTTTTCGAGGCCGAACTATCGCATATGCTTGTCCACCAAATCGGCGCGTTCAATTCGCCTGTTTGGTTTAATTGCGGACTTTTCCATGAATACGGAATCGAGGGTTCGGGCGGAAACTGGGCGTGGGATTTCGACAAAAAAGACGCCTTCGAAATTGATCACGCCTACGAGCGCCCGCAGTGCTCCGCCTGTTTCATTCAATCGGTCGGCGATGACCTCATGTCCATTTTTGAACTCGTGAAATCCGAGGCGCGGATTTTCAAATACGGTTCGGGCACGGGGACGAATTTCTCCAAGCTCCGCAGCAAGTACGAAAAGCTCTCGGGTGGCGGGACATCCTCCGGTCTTATGTCGTTCCTTGAAGTTCTGGATCGTGGTGCGGGCGCGACGAAATCGGGCGGAACAACCCGCCGCGCGGCCAAGATGGTCTGCCTCGACGCCGACCACCCCGAAATCATGGACTTCATCAATTGGAAGGTTCGCGAGGAAAAGAAAGCCCGCATCCTGATCGAGCACGGCGGCCTTCCCGCCGATTTCAACGGCGAGGCGTATCACACCGTTTCTGGCCAGAACAGCAACAACTCCGTCCGCGTTACGGATGAGTTCATGCAAGCCGCGCAGGAAGGTCGGTCGTGGCGCACCACCGAGCGCACCAACGGCAAGATTCACGAGGAACTGAACGCGGGCGAAATGATGAACGCCATCTGCGAGGCGGCTTGGTCGTGCGCCGATCCCGGACTCCAGATGGATACGACGATCAACGATTGGCACACCTGCCCGAACACCGACAAAATTCGCGCCTCCAATCCCTGCTCGGAATATATGTTCCTCGATGACAGCGCGTGCAATCTTGCCTCGATCAACCTTATGAAATTCCTCGATGAGGAAGGGGTTTTCGACGTTGAGGGATTCCGCCACGCCGTCCGGATTTTCTTCACCGCGCAGGAAATCCTCGTGGATTACTCCTCCTATCCAACGGAAAAAATCGCCGTCAATAGCCACGATTACCGTCCACTCGGTCTCGGTTACGCCAATCTTGGCGCAATGCTCATGGTCAATGGTATCCCTTACGACAGTCCCGAAGGGGTTGCCGTTTGCGGCGCGATCACCGCGATTATGACCGGCCACGCCTATCGCGTCAGCGCCGAAATGGCCGCGACCAAAGGTCCCTTCCGCGGCTACGCGAAAAACGAGAAGCCGTTCATGCGGGTCATGCAGAAGCACCGCGACCACGCCGACCGGATCAGCGCGGAGTTCTGCCCGAGCGATCTGCTTCAAGCCGCCAAGACCGCGTGGGATGAAGCCATCGAAGCGGGCAAGAAATGGGGCTATCGCAACGCGCAGGCGACCGTCCTCGCGCCGACCGGAACCATCGGACTTCTTATGGATTGCGACACAACCGGGATCGAGCCCGATTTCGCGCTCGTGAAAATGAAGAAGCTGGCCGGGGGCGGATATTTCAAGATCGTCAATCAGTCGGTTTCCGCCGCGCTTCGTAAGCTCGGTTACAGCAGTTCGGAAATTCAGGACATCCTTGTTTTCATGAACGGCACGATGAGTCTGCGTGGCGCGCCGCACATAAACGACGTGACGCTCAAGGCGCGCGGATTCAACGACGCCGAACTTGCCAAGGTCGAGACGGCTCTTCGCGGCGTGATTGATCTCCCGAACGCCTTCACCCGCTGGACGCTGGGCATGGAAACGCTTGAGCGGCTCGGCATCACCGAAGTTCAGGCTTCGGCCAAGAACTTTAATCTCTTGAGCGCGCTTGGATTCACCGATGCGCAAATCGAGGAAGCTTCCATTCGCATTTGCGGCACTATGACGATTGAAGGCGCGCCGCACATTCGAGAGGAACACCTGCCGGTTTTCGATTGCGCCAACCGTTGCGGCAAGACCGGTCAGCGTTACATCC
>CAZPIK010000058.1:0-15735 GCA_964586185.1 uncultured Candidatus Sumerlaeota bacterium
AATACCGTCATGATCCTCCTTGTTTTCCTTTTCTTTATCGTCGGCATGTTCGCCATCTTTTTGGAGGTCTTTGTCCCGCATGGTTTCACGGCGTGGCTCGGAATCGGACTCATCGTCGCGGCCATTTATATCGCCGTTCATCAGATGGGCTGGCAAACCGGGATGCTCTATTGCTTGATGGCGCTCGTGCTTTCGCTCGTGTTCGTGCGATTCACGATCTGGAACGGGATGCAATCGCTGAAACTCGCGCCGCCCAAAAAACGAGATGGATCAAAGTCCGTGGCAGAGAATGGCGAAGCGACCGAACCGCAAGCGGGCGACCGCGCGACCGTCGCGCAACTTCTGCGGCCGACCGGAACCATCGAATGGCGAGGCCAACGGTTGCCCGCGCGCGCTCTCTCGCCCGAAAGCGAACTCCCCGTCGGAGCGGAAGTCGAGATTCACGGGCGCGATGGAACGTATTGGGTCGTCAAGGAACACAACGTAAGCTGAGCGCCGCTTTTTATTGATTCCACAAATCACATTCGTCCCATTCATCCCATTTTATTTTTTCCTCACCCATACTTCGGCTAAATCGGCGTTACGCGTCTTACCATCCGTGCCAACATATTCGAATCGGAGTTCGAGTGATCCATCTGTTATCGCGCCTTCTGGAATCCTCCACGCGCGCATCGCAATCGCCCCGCCGAATTTACCCGCGGTAGGAGGCGTTGGCGGCGTTGGAGGATCGGGTAGCGCTTCGGCTTCCTCGCCATTGGCGCGGAGCTTCGGTCGCGGGGCCAACGCGGCGACCGTCGCCGTGACTTCATAATTCGCGTCGGGATCAAGGCCTTCGTATTTCATCGCGGTCACGGCGAGCCAATCTTGCCAAGCCAATCGGCGATTGTCGTTGCCGCCATTCGCCCAAGTGAATTCCGTGTTCGGCACGCGCTCCATTTCGGGATCGAACCGCCAATCGCCCTCGACGACGGCGTGGGGTGAATTACCAATGTTGCCGACGTCATCATAAAACCCGCCGGGACCGGGGTTCGTCCAATTTCCGAGTTCGCGTAATTGCCGCGCGCGTTCGGCTTCGTCAGTTAACGCGGCAATTTGTCCAAACCGAAACTCATAATATAAGCGGTCGTTCAGGGGATAATTTACAAAATCCATGACGCACCCGCGCTCCGGCTCGCTCGCGTGATATTTTTCCACGGAGGTTTGGAGTTGGATGGATTTAAAGAGTTGGTCTGCGAGATCGTTGATAGGCTCAAAATACATCTGCTCTGGATCGAACTCCAATTCCCAACGAGAAAATACGCCTCGAACATTCTTAATGGTTTCACTGGTGTGCGATTCTTCGCTTTGAGACAAGAGCGCATTTACTTCCAATTCAATTTCAGATTCATAAATCGCACGATGACGCTGATAGGCGTCGTACATAGCGCGAAAGGCGTGCATGCTAGAACGCCAATTACTTGTTGGTTCTAGTCCAACCATGAACGACGTCCAGACGTGCCACATCATAAATGTAGAATCTATCGCGCCATTATCCCTAATACTTCCATGCCAATTGTTCTCCAAAGCTAACAAAGCATCTGCCGTGATTGTTGCGGGCGAAGCCAAATGAGAGGTACTCTGTGAAGACTTTTGAGCATGCGTTTTAGGATCGTTTGGATTTAGCTCGCGACTTGCATTCATCAAGTAGCTTGCGTATTCAATAAGCCCCTCTCGCAGATTAAAATCGGGATCCCAGCCTGCAAGATTCCAGATGACCTTGTTCACGTCATCATGCACCCCGTCCGTGTAGGTAATAAATCCATCCGAATACTCGGCGTAAAGGTTGTGAATGAATTTCTCGCCGACGGGACGCGGATTAATACATTCGCGACCCAAAGTCAGATTGAACGCGCGATCCCAATACGGAACGGGATACTGGCAACGCACCGAATGTGTAATATCGGGGTAATTGCGGAGCTTATATCGTTTATCTAACTTCGCGCGAGTTTCGCGAAGACCCGGACTCGACGGCCCGCACACCAATCCGCCGAACCAATCAGGTGTATTCTTTTTTAGGTATTCGTATGTGAATTCTTGATCGTCGGCATCAAACCATTGAAGTGAAAGCCACACTTTTGCCTTGGGATGATACTTGGCGAGAAGCTTCGCTATATCTTCAAGAAATGGAATAACCAGGTTCGCGTGATTGTGGCCGGGATCGCCTCCGGGGAAGAAAACACCATCGAGTCGTGGTGTATCTTGATAAAACTGTTCATGCTTTGCAAGCTCCGCCGTGCGTTTGGATTCATCCGTTAAATCGAATTCAACCGGAGTCCAGACCCAGTGATCGAGATCATACTTCGCGCACAGTTCGCCGAATTGTTTATTAAAATCGCGCCGTGAATATTTCATCAGCGGCGAAGTTGATTCGTCCTGAAATGGAATGTTCTCGACGCTATTCATTCCAAAAGCAATCAGGTCGCGAAAATATTGCTCGAATTGGTTCATTGTCCAGGCGTCCCAGGAGTTTGCGCGGTTGCGATAGCCCAGTTGGTGTCCGCGTATCGGATACTTCGGGGCACTGACCAAATCAACTGGCGAGTGCAATTTCAGCCATTTGTCACCCATGCTAAGAATCCGCAATAGCTTCCCCGCTCCAAAGAGCGTTCCACGCCCATCCTTTCCGATGACCCAAAGAGTTGGAGCTTTGCGCGTGGTGTTATCGAGGCCAATAAAATAGCCTTCGCTTCCGGTTGCGCGTAGTGCGTCCAGTTTTTCAGAGGGAGGCTTATAAGGCCATGCCTCTACATTACCGATTGAAGCTACTGCGATGACGGGTGTCGCGTCATCAGGCCAAGTTTTCGCTGACTTCAATCGGCGTTGAATCCGTTTTTCAAGTTCTTCGATAAAAAATGTGGGGGCAGACTTGTCGGCATTGGAGATCGCTTTTTCATCCGGTAAGTGGACGACGGTCAACTTGTTAAGATCAACCACATTTCCGGCAAACGTTGAAGAACCATATGCGCCTGCTGGCGGTGATGGCACGACAGCTTGTGAGTTTGGAGTTGAAGGATTTGTCATTGGACCAGCGGTCATTACACCAAAGACGCAAGCACCCGCGAGCAAAGCAGCCAGAACAAAGCACCCCTTTTCGGTAGTTGTCAGTTTAATAGGATTGCGCTCCTCAGCCATTACCAACCTCTCTTCCGTTCTACATCTATATACTTATCCGATGTATTCAATTCGAACAGAGGAACATTCTTCATTCCCGGATATCCGCGCATGATGGCATGGCAGTAATAACACATGGCTGCATCAGGAACGACGTAATAGAGGATGACATCAATGAGTGCGCATACGGCGATGCTAATGAAATGCGTCCACGGAGCGAGGATTGCGCCGACGAGCACAATCATAAAGCCAAGCTTCCGATTGAAGTCGCGTTGCCGGTAGAGGTCGGGACAGCCACAGACGGGACAGGCGATGATATCTCCCGAACCGTTCAGTGCGCCGGAGTGCTCCACCTGCTTTTCATGACAATACTTGCACGTCCACGGTCCTATCATGGGACGTGAATCCTTTGATTCGTTAACGCCCAAACACTTGAGGCACCGCCAGGTCACTTCAGTTGCCATTATTGCGCCTCTCGATTTTCACAAAGGCATTGTAATCGGGGACGTGGCTAATCGGATCGCATTCGTGGGCAATCAGAATATTCGCTTCCGGCCAAAAGGCTTGAATTGTTCCTTCGCGAATATCGGCTATTAGCGCGGTTCCATCCATTTTGCCCATATCATTACGGAGTGTAATGCCGTTGCCATTCTGAATGTTATGACGAGCGGCATCCGAATGTGAAATGAGAATCGTGTCGCGCGAATGTGCACGCGTAATCGGATCGCTATTCCCATAAGTCATCGAATTGAATTGTTTGCCTCGACGAGTGGCAAGGGCGAGCATCCCCTCCGGCGGACGCTTGGGTTTGGCTTCGACGATTGTGAAACGACCGCGCCCTTCTGGCATCTTGGGACACACGCCATCCTGCAGTAACATCTTGCCGCCCCATTGAACCCAATCACCTTCCTTTTGTAGTGACTCGATACCTTTGTAAATCGGCATCGTCTTTTCGATCTCGGCGCGAATATTTGCCGTGTCGGTATAACTAAACAATGTGTTGCCATTTGGGATGACCGCGCGGCCGATCAGCGCGGGAATTTCCCATTCAGCTTTGGCCTCGCCGATACGGGGACCCTCAATTTCAGGGGAAAATCGAATTCTTCGCTCCGTCGAGGTGCTTGTTACTCCACCCGCGTGTTCGTAGCGTGTTTGCGCGGGGAGGACTAATACGGTTTCGCCCGGTTCACACAACGTGGATGTATTAATAACAATGTCCTGATGGATACGCAGTCCTATTTTCTTAAAAGCAGCAGAAACCGCATGTCGATCCGGCATCGTCTCTAATAAGTTACCGCCGATATTATATAATACATGTATGTTGCCCTTGCCAGCTTCGATGAGTGCTTCGGGTGTGGTCAAACCAACAGTTGAGGGAACTGCGCCTCCCCACCATTCTTCAAATCGTTTCGCGCTCTCTTCGTTTATGGGCAATCCGCCGGGGAATTTGTTTGGTGCGACGCCACATTCCCCGCCACCCTGAACGCCGCTATGTCCGCGAATCGGCATGATTCCGCATTTCTCGCGACCGATCATCCCGCGCGAAAGGGCGAGGTTGACGATGGCGAATACGTTATCTACGCCATTCCTATGTTGGGTGAGTCCCATGCTGTAACAAATTACAGCGGTCTTGGCGCGAGCGTATCCCTCCGCAAAACGTTGAATATCGGCGCGACCAACTCCTGATGCCTCCTCAATATCCTCCCATGCTAACGCGGCAAGATTCATGGCAAGCTCATCGAATCCCTTTGTATGCTCGGCAACAAAGGTAACATTCACGCCGCCGATTGCGATTAAATGTTTAAGCACACCGTTAATGAACGCGATGTCGCCGCCAATTCGCACTTGGAAAAAGTCGTCCATGAGTTGCGTTCCAAAGAGCGCGCTGGAAGTGACGGAAGGAACCCAATATCGCTCAAGCGAAGGCTCGCGATAGGGATTCACGACCCAAATCTTCGTGCCCGCTTTCTTTGCATAATGCATATATTTGACGGTGACCGGCTGATTGTTCGCCATATCTGTGCCGAACAAAATAAGCAAATCAGTCCCGATAAAATCGGAGAGCTGGCAAGTCGGCGCGGTGACGCCGAGCGACGCGCTGAGTCCATCCACCGTCGGCGCATGACAAAGCCGCGCGGCCAAATCAACGTTGTTAGTTCCCATGAGGCGCGCAAGTTTTTGAAATACGTAATAGGCTTCGTTGGTGATTCCGCGGGACGTGGCGAAGTAAGCGGTGCGCGCGGGCGGTGTCGCGCGGAATTGTGCGGCGGCTATCCCAATCGCCTCATCCCACGAAATTCTACGGAAACCTTTATCTCCCGCGCGATAGACCAAAGGAAATGGAACGCGTCCCAAATTTTGCAACTGCTCGTTGGTCATGCCCCGCAATCGCGCAATATCGGAAACGGTATTTTCATCGAATGCGCCCATCGTATTGAGTCTGAGCAGCTTGAGCCGCGTCAGACATAGATGCGTTCCGGGGATGACGTTGTCTTTGAGTCCCATCGGTCCCAGCGAACAACCATCGCAGACGCCGTGGTTCAGTATGCGCCATGCATACGGAAGATTGTCGCGGTTTTCCCATACGACCTTCGCCATTTCGCGAAAATGCCGCGGCTTGCGCGGTTCGAAGAGTCCAAAAGGCACGAGGTGTTTCAGCTTCATGAGTGGAGACGTGATCCCATCAGCCATCATTAACCGAAATCATCGAGGTGTGCGCAAAAGAATTCTTTCAGTCGCTGCATCCAACTCTTAAGACTCTCGTAGATAAAATAAACTTGCTTCGATTTGAGTATGCGTCGTACGATACATCAAAGATGGGAGCCCTCATGATTGAGCAGAGAACTAAATTCGCGCTGACTCTTCTCCTTCTGCTCCAAATGGGGGCGTTCGTATTGGGTCCCTCCATTTGCCGCGCCGTCATGGCGTCGTCGCTTTATGCCAGCTCGCAAACGTGCTGTCCGACGATCCCAGAATCTGCCGCGTCGTCAAAACCCGCCGATTCGGAAGATTCCTCTCAAAAATCGTGTCCCCTCCACGAGCTTGCGCGGTTAGCGGCGACGGCTCCGAAAGCCAGCTTTTCATGTTCCGTTTTCGCTCCAACGTTTCAAAAGCATTTTGATTGTTATGCGATCTTGATCGCAGCGAGACGACTGGGAAAGTTCGAGAAACTGATTACAAGTCGGCCGCCATTCCCAAGATTCGATCCAGCGCTTCAGCGCCTGACCGACATACTTCGAGTTTAGAAAATCCAATGAGACGACTGTAACGCGATTCGTCGGTTCTTCTGCTTGAACCGAATCGACGATTCAACCTTGTTACATTCACCTTAGAGCTGGTTGGGCGACGCGAGCTCGGCCAATCATCATTTTTATTCCGATTGAATTATGAAATGGAGTTCATCCATGAACCGCAAATTGATTCCAATCGCTCCATGTACTCTGGGTGCGTGCCTCCTTTTGATAGTTTGCTCATGCGCGCGCAACGGAATCAGGGTCTCGGAAGATCATCCCGCACATCCCGATGCGACCGCAGCCCCTCGTTACGAGGCGACAACTGACCTCAACTTCGAGTCCACTTCCCCTGCGTCAATGCCATCGGAGGAAGCACTTTATACTTGCCCCATGCACCCCGAAGTGATCTCGGATAAGCCCGGAAAATGTCCAAAGTGCGGGATGAATCTGGTTATCCTGCGGGCGAAAGGGGGAAGCGTAAAATGAAGATCGGGCGGATATTAAAGCGTGCGTCGATGATGGCGTCATTCGGAATGGCGTCATGTTCGTGGCTCGCGCCAAAAGATGGCTTTCAAGAAGTTCAAAGGAATGCGCGCGATCGAATTGGTCTGGAAGTTGAACTGATGCGCAATGCAAATGACGAGCGGAGACTCGCGGATCACGTGAAGGAAAAGTTAAAAGATGAACTGACGCCGGACACAAGTATTGAAATCGCGTTGATCAATAACCGTCATCTTCAAGCCGTGTATCGGAATCTTGGGATTTCAGAAGCCGAGGTTGTACAAGCCAGCTTGTTACCCAACCCCATCCTTGATGGCAGTTTGCTGACAACGAACGACGGTCCCGACCCTGAGATTGAGCTCGCGCTTGTGCAAAACTTCGTGCAAGCGCTCACGATTCCGATTCGACGCCGCATCGCCGAGGCGCATTTTGACGCGATCAAAATTCATGTAACGCAGGAAGTTCTGGCGCTCGCCGCTGAAACAAAAGCGCAATTCTATATTGTGCAGTCGGATGAACAAATGCTCGAAATGTTGCGGCAGGTTTTAAGCGCAACCGAAGCGTCGCTCGACGGAATGCGGAAGCTCCGCGAGGCGGGTAATGTTCGTAAATTGGATGTGGATCACGAGGCGCTCTTGCACGGCGAGGCAAAACTTGAATATGCCGCAGCCGAAATCACGGCGCGGAAAAATCGAGAACGCCTCAATATCCTCATGGGTCTTTGGGGCGAGGATATTCAATTCAAGTTGTCGACGCGAATGCCCGAAATCCCCGAAACTGAGATCAGTGGCGAGAAAATTGAAAAGAGGGTGGTCGAAAAGAATCTTGATCTAGCCGCTCTGAGCGCCGAGATCACTGTGCTCGAAAAGTCGTTGAATTTAACCCGCGCGACCGCGCTCTTTCCCGAAGCCGGTGTGGGCGCGGCTTATAAACGCGAACCCGACGGCAATCATCTCGCGGGTCCCGCGATTTCGATTCCCATTCCGTTCTTCGATTTCGGTCGCTCACGTGTCGCAACAGCTCGGCTGCGACTTCAGCACGTTCGAGACGAGCATTACCATAGGGCGGTCGAGACTCGCGCGGCGGCGCGAGCGGCATGGGATCACCTTCAAATTGCGCGCGCTCGCGCCGAATACTCGCGCGATGTTATGTTACCTCTGCAACATCGAATTCTTAACGAAACGCAACTCGAATATAACGCGATGCAAGTCGGTGTTTTTGAGTTGCTCCGGGCCAAGCGCGATGAAATTGGCGCGGGGAAACATTACATTGAGCACCTCAGGGATTATTGGCTTGCACGAACAGAAATGGATTCGCTTTTAAGCGGACATATAACATCCGTCGGATTTGAAACGACCGTACTCGATTCCACGATGGGATCGGCGTTGCATTAAGGAGAATCGAAACATGCCTACTCGAAGAGAAATGTTACAAACCGGCGCAATCCTCGCCGGTGGAGCTGCCATGCTAAAAGCAGGAGCACGAGACGCGACGGCGGCTTCGCCTCATCAATATCAGTGGGAAAAGACGAGCAGCGGTAAAGACGTTTCCGAAAAACCACGCAAACCGGGAATTCCGAACAAGGACTATAAGCCTGTCGTCGTGCCCAACGGAACAAAGCTCCCGTGGAAAATCGTGGACGGGGTGAAGGTGTATCATTTGATTACTGAGGAAGTCGAACATGTGTTTGTTCCAGAAATTGGGGATACAACAAGAGTGGGTCTTCGCGCCAAATGCTGGGGCTATAACGGAACCGTGAACGGCCCTGTTATCGAATCGGTCGAGGGAGACCGCGTCCGCATTTATGTCACGAATCGGATGTCCGCGCCGACGACCGTGCATTGGCACGGCGTTTTTTTTGCGAACGGTATGGATGGCGTCGGGGGATTAACTCAGCGATCCATTCAGCCGGGCGAAACGTTCAAATACGAGTGGACGTGGAGGCAGCACGGAACGTTTATGTTCCACGCCCATCATGATGAAATGACGCAGATGGGAATGGGACAGACGGGGCTCATCGTGGTTCACCCGCGCGAACATGAGGGACCTCCTCCTGACCGCGACTTTGCGCTCATGCTCCATGAGTGGAAGATCGTTCCGGGCACTTCGCGTCCCGATCCCAACGAAATGGTCGAGTTCAATATTCTGACGATCAATGGCCGCTGCTTTCCGGGGACGGCGCCGCTCGTCGTTAAAACCGGAGATCGAGTTCGCATTCGGATAGGTAACCTCGGCGCAATGGATCACCATCCGTTTCATATTCACGGATATCGTTTCAAGATCGTTGAAACGGACGGCGGACAGATTCCGGTGTCCGCTCAATGGCCGGAGACGACGGTGCTGGTCGCCGTCGGTCAAACGCGCACGATCGAATTCATTGCGGACGAGCCGGGCGATTGGGCGATGCACTGCCACATGACCCATCACGTCATGAATCAAATGGGGCATGGCCTGCCGAACATGATCGGCATGAAACCGGGCGATCTCGATGAGAAAGTGACGAAGCTACTGCCTGAATACATGACGATGGGTCAAGACGGCATGGGCGATATGGCAACTCACGTCGAGGCGGGACACATGAAAGTCATGGAGAACAGCATTCCGATGATCGGCGGCAAAGGCCCCTTCGATTACATCACCATGGGCGGCATGTTCACGATTCTAAAGGTGCGGGACAAATTGAAAAGCTATGAAGATGATCCCGGTTGGCACGATCACCCCAAAGGAGCGGTCGCAACTGCGGCAAGTCCCGAAGATTTGAAGCGCGATCTCAGTAGCGAAATGGAATAAGGAATTCCTCATGGCCATTGATCCCATTTGCGGCATGACGGTGAATGAAACGACCGCGCGTTCGGCGGAGCGCGATGGCCAGACTTATTATTTTTGTGGTGAAAGCTGCCGACAAAAATTTCTGTCCGCGCCTCCCGCAAACAAGCCCGCGCCAACCTCATCTTCGTGCGGATGCTGCCACGATTCTCAAGCGGCCCCAAAACCGAGCGAATCGGTTTCGCCAAAACCCACGACGGCTTACTACTGCCCGATGTGTCCCGGCGTCGAATCGGATCGTCCCGGAACTTGTCCAAAATGCGGCATGGCGCTCGAGCGAAATCCGGCGCACACCCTGAAAGCGAGCCGATCGACCATCTACGTCTGTCCGATGCACCCGGAGGTTAGGAGCGATCAGCCCGGAACTTGCCCAAAGTGCGGCATGGCGTTGGAACCCGAAACCGTTGTCGCGCAGGATGAGGAAAATCCGGAACTGTTCGATATGTCTCGGAAATTGTGGATCGGCACGGCGATGACGATGCCGGTTTTTGCGCTCGCGATGGCTCATCTGATTCCCGCGGAGGGTGTTCGAAACTGGGCCGAGAGCGATCTTTCGCGTTGGATTCAATTTCTTCTTTCCACTCCCGTGGTGGTGTGGGCGGGGGGAACGTTTTTTGCGCGGGGTTGGAGATCGCTCGCATCGCGTCACCTCAACATGTTCACGCTTATTTCCATCGGCGTTGGAGCGGCGTTCGCCTTCAGCGTCGCGGCAATGATCGCTCCCGGACTCTTTCCACACACGCTCCAGCATGGCGGAAAGGTTCCGATCTATTTCGAAGCGGCGGCGATGATCGTCGTGCTCGTGCTGTTGGGACAGGTTCTTGAACTCCGAGCGCGGAGCCGCACGGGCAGCGCGATCAAAGCTCTGCTGGGTCTTGCCCCGCCCGTTGCGAGGCTCGTCGAACCGGGAGGCGACCGCGAGATTCCGCTCGATCAAGTGCAGGTCGGCGATCTGCTCCGCGTCGTTCCGGGTGGAAAGATTCCCGTGGATGGAACTCTTACCGAAGGTAGCAGTTCCGTTGACGAAGCGATGATTTCGGGCGAACCGATTCCGGTCGAGAAGATCGTCGGCGACAAGGTGACGGGCGGAACGGTCAACGGCACGGGAGGTTTCGTTATGCGCGCCGACCGGGTCGGATCGGATACGCTGCTCGCGCAAATCGTGAACATGGTCGCCGAAGCTCAGCGGAGCCGCGCGCCGATTCAATCACTCGCCGATAAAGTTTCAGGTCTCTTCGTCCCCGCCGTGCTGGCCGTTTCGCTAGTCGCATTCTTTGCGTGGTGGGTTTGGGGACCCGAGCCGCGACTCGCGCACGCCGTCGTCAGCGCAGTTGCCGTGCTCATCATCGCCTGCCCTTGCGCGCTCGGCCTCGCGACTCCGATGTCCATTATGGTCGGCGTCGGACGGGGCGCATTGGAAGGCGTTCTTGTCAAGAATGCAGAGGCGCTCGAGCACCTCGAAAAGGTTGACGTGCTCGTCGTGGATAAAACCGGAACGCTGACCGAAGGCAAACCAAAGCTCACCGATGCGATTGCAACGGGCGATTTCGACGCGGATCAGATTCTTGAGTGGGCGGCATCGCTCGAACAGGGGAGCGAACACCCGCTGGCTTCCGCGCTCGTGCGGGGAGCGAAAGAAAAAAATCTAAAACTCGTATCTGCGAGCGATTTTCATTCAACGACGGCGGGCGGCGTCAGCGGAGTCGTGTCAGGTCGAAATATAAAAGTGGGTAAACTCAATTTTTTGCGGAAGGAAGGAATTGTCGGGCTGGAACCGCTTGAAGTATTAGCGACGAAACTTCAGGAAGAAGGTAAGACTGCGATCTTCGTTGCCGTGGACGGAAAAGCGGCGGGCATTTTGGCCGTTGCTGATCCGATCAAGTCCACGACGCCCGAGGCCGTCCGCGATCTACGCGCGCTCGGATTAAAGATAATTATGCTGACCGGTGACAATCGCCGCACCGCCGCGGCTGTCGCCAAGTCGCTGGGACTCGACGCTTTCGAGGCGGAGATCGAACCCGCCGGAAAAGTCGAGCAGATTAAAAAACTACGGGCGACTGGAAAACGCGTCGCGATGGCGGGGGATGGAATCAACGACGCTCCCGCGCTGAGCGAGGCCGACGTTGGCATCGCGATGGGAACCGGCGCGGACGTCGCCATGCAAAGCGCAGATATCACGCTGGTCAAAGGCGACCTCCGCGCCATCGCCCGCTCGATTCACCTGAGTCGCGCGGTCATGTCGAACATCCGCCAAAATCTTTTTTTCGCGTTTATTTACAACGCGCTCGGCGTTCCCATCGCGGCGGGCGCGTTCTATCCATTTTTTGGTTTGATGCTGAGTCCGGTCTTGGCTGGCGCGGCGATGAGTCTCAGTTCGGTTTCAGTGATTGGCAACGCGCTGCGGCTACGAAATGCGAAATTGTAGTGTGTAGTGTGAAGAGTGAAGAGTGAAGAGTGAAAGAAGAAACAGACCAAACTTAAACGAAGAATGAATAATGACCATGGCTGGTCTTTCCATTTCACTCTTCACACTTCTCACTTCACTCTTCTATTCGTAAATCGTCCACACGCTCGCTCCCACCGCATTTGGACACGGAACCGTGGAAGTGAACACAACGTCGTCGATATACCATCCCGTCGCGGCGACGCTGCTATCGCAACCGATCCGGAATCGAATCAGCCGCGACGCACCCGCAAATGCGCCTAATTCAACTTTCACTTCGGTCATCACGCCGACCGTTCCGCCCGACCAAGCCGACCGGCCGCCCAGTGGATTGCCAAAGCTCCCGCTTAGAACGCCCGTATATCCATTTTGCGTGATGTAAGGACCAAGATCGGTCCACGCGCCGCCGCCATTGGTCGAAATTTCAATCACGCCGCCGTCGTAAGGAGTCGAGACACTCTCGAACGCATAGGTGTGCCTGAATGAAAGGCGCGAATTGGCGTTCAGTGTCACGGGGGGCGTGACAAGCCGCGCGTCCTTGACCGATGCAACGTCGGTCGTGAACCACGCGTGAGTCGGACTCGATGCATTTGCAGTAACCACTGACGCCCAATCGTCAACGCCCGTTCCCGCGTTATGCGTCCATCCTACGAGCGGCGTTGGTTCGAAGTCATCGCTGAAATCGGTTCCGAGCATGAGCGTCTTGACCGTAAAGCACTGCCCGCCGGGACCACTATTGATCCCCGCGTTGCCCCATTCGTCCAATCCCCAAACACTGAAACGATAAGTCGTGCAAGGCTGAAGATTGGTGATCGTCTGCGAATGAGCCAGATTGAAAAAGGGAGAGGTCGCGTTCAACGGTTGCGGTCCGCAATTCAGTCCCGCGTTCAGGTTTGAATTCGCGGGTTCATCGGAATCCCAAGTCACGGTGAATCGGTCGTAGCCGACGTTCACCGCTTGCACATTGCTGAGAATGGGACCCACGCAATCGAGCATCGTCTGATCGGTTGAAATCGCATCCTGCCCCATCCCGTCATCCGAATCGTAATACGTTCCGGTGATCGTTTCGCCCGGAACGATTTCCAGATTGCCGTTCTCCTGAATTCTCGCGTCCTGCGATAATGTAATCGTTCCATTGAAGTATCCCGTCGCGCCGCCGATTTCATTCAGCGTTACCGTTTCGTGGTCGCCGCCGGATGTATCCAAGGCAACGCCAATCGTCACCGCGCCCTTCAGGTTTGCGTCGCTGACATTAATGGAGAGATCAGAACTGCAATTGTGTTCATCGGGGCCCAGCTCAATTGTTCCCGCCGGACTTTGCACCGTGCCGTTGCAGATCGCGAGCGCGTAATCTTGATCGAGCGCAAAGCCATTTCCCGGCAATGCGTCGCCCGCGATGTTCGACGCCCGCACCCGAACGGTGTAAACGCCCGTCGGATTCTGGACATAAACGCATTCGATGTTGTTGCGATTATCCGCCGATCCGCCAACGACCGCAAAGCCGTTCGAGAAAACATTCCCGCGATAGGTCGTGCCGCCTTGAATGACGGTAAGATCAAGATCGTTCACGAGTGAAACCGCGGCGACGGGACTCGCGGGCGCGTCCGTCCAAGTGAGGACAATCCGTAGAGGCTTGGATGGATTGACCGTCGTGATCGAGATGTCCTGCTGCGCGCCCGAAGAGGTGAAAAGCGGTCCGGCAGATTGATCCTGAAAATAAACTTGATCAAGCGGCAAGAGCGTCCCCGCAAGGTTCACGCGACCCCAGCCCTGTCGCGGTTCAGGATGATGCGGGAGCGTTGAACCTTTTCCGTCCGCGCCGCCGAACATATCATTCGCTCCGCAAACGAGCGCGGCTTTTACGAGCGCAGGACTCGGCAACGAACCGTAGCGGTTCTTATACCACTCGCAAAAGAGCGCCGCCGCTCCGCTGATGATCGGAGTCGAATGGCTCGTGCCCGTGCTTCGGGCGTAGTTGGTCTGACCAATGGGCCAATATTGATCGCACACGCCGGAGCCGTTATATCCCACGGCTGTCGAGGCGGGTCCCTGAACGTGCGAACCCGGCGCGACAACCGTAACGCCAAATCGCGCATCGGCGGTCGGACCGCGGCTCGTGAATTCCGTGAGATCGGAAAGACTGTTCGATTCGACCGCTGTCTGACTGCAACCATCCGTACCGTCGTTGTCGCAATTCTCGGAAGCTCCGGCGGCGATGACGTTTTTGGCGGTCGCCGGTGATCCGATGGTTTGGATGCCGCTTACCGTGTCGTCGCCCGCGTTGCCCGCTGCAAAAACCAAAACCAACGGCTGGTGTCCGGGTAATGCAGGTTGAGCGTCGCGAACGAGCGCGTCGAATTCCTGCGAATCGGCGTCGTAATCCCCTGCCGTGTTCGATCCCCAACTGTTACTACTGACGTACGCGCCATTTTGCGAAGCGTTCACCGTCAAACTCGTGAACGTGTTCGCGCCAATGCTGAACGCGCCGCTGCTCTTAAATATCTTGGTCGCGTAAACCTGAGCCTGCGGAGCCATTCCTTGACCGTGCAGAAATCCCGCGCCATCGGTGACGCCGAGCGTTGCGTTCGCCATGATGATTCCCGCGTTGATCGTGCCGTGTCCGTCAAGATCGCTTCCTGTCGCATCGGTGGTCGCGTTAAAAATTCCCACAATCCGCCCCAGGATATCGGCGTGAGCGGTTCCGGGCGCGTTCGTTGCAATTCCTTTATCCAAACCCGAATCAGTTACCTGCACGACGATGTTCGCGCCGCTGATCGAATGAGTTGAGAGAAATCCTGCATACCCCGGAGTCGTGCAGGTCGGCAGCGGACCGGGGGGAACATTTCCCGCCGTGATCTGCGCCGCCCGTTCGCCGAAAAGTTGGTAATCCGGAATCGGCTCGATCCAGAAAACCTGCGGAAGCGTTGGAAGAATCGGCGCGAGCGAATCGGGAATTTCAAGCCGCAGGTTTTCATATCCCGCATAAGCCCCGCGCGAAATGAGCTTTGCCCCTTGCGGAATTAGAGCGTCCAAGACTTCCTGCGCCGCCGAGGGACTGACCTCTGCAACCTGGACGATAACTTTCAAAGTCTCGCTTTGTAGCGCGCTCGCCGATGAAGTTGCCGCTTGGGTCATCCGCTCCGCGAATTTGCGATGGAGCTTTTGATCGGGTTTGCAATCGCCAATCCAGCGCACTCCCGGAAATTTTGCCGCGTCGGGAGGCGTCCCATTCCATGCAACGAGATACGCGTAATCGGGAATATATTGGATGATCTTTGCGCCCGCCGCTTCGAGCGCCTCGCGCCATTCCGGTTTGATCGGTCCATGAAATTGCACCCACTGGAGCGACGCAGTGGATGGAAAAATGGGGACTGTCTCCGGCATCGGCTTGCCGATCCCGGTGGCTGTCCCCAATTTTTCCGAATTTGCCGCGCGCGACTTCGCGGGCCGACTCGTATCCAAATCGCCGGTCTTGAGTCGCAACGTTCGGGCATTGGGTATTCGCGAAATTCCTTCCGATTCATCGGCATCAAGTTTGGCGGAGGCATCAATCTCATAGACCGCGAACGATCCGTAATCGCC
>CAZPIK010000059.1:0-11548 GCA_964586185.1 uncultured Candidatus Sumerlaeota bacterium
AGGACGGAAAGCTCGATATCGAATCGGCGGCGGGTTACATCCTCCAAACCGCGCGCGGACTTAAGTACGCCCACGAACGTGGAATTGTCCACCGCGATATTAAACCCGATAACATCATGCTGAACGATCAGGGTCTTGTGAAAATTGCGGACATGGGTCTCGCGAAGATGAGCGGCGCGGAAGAAAAAAATCCGTCGCCGACGATGAGCGGCACGCGCGAACGAACGATGCATCGTCAGGCTAAGGGCGAACTTACGCAGGTGGATATCGCGATGGGCACTCCCGCTTATATGCCGCCGGAGCAAGCCCGCGATGCCAGCAGCGTGGATCATCGAGCCGATCAATATTCGCTCGGCTGCACGTTCTATTATCTCTGCGCCGGAAAAACTCCTTTCTCCGGCGGTTCGGCGATGGAGATTATCAGCAAACATATCGCCGAACCAATCCCGCCGCTTCAGCAGCACATCCGAAACGTTCCGGCAGCCGTCAACGCGATCATCACCAAGATGACGGCGAAGGAACCGAAGGATCGCTATGCCGGAATGACCGAAGTGATTAAGGATTTGGAGGCGTTCCTCGGGGTCGAAGCCGACAAGGGTTCTTATACGCCGCGCGAGCAGGACGCGGAGCTACTCGATCTTGAACAATATGCATACTATGGCGCTTCGATGAGCAAAGTACGCCGGTTTATTGTCGCCGCGTTTTTCCCTGTCATGCTATTTGCCGTTGCCGGACTTTTTGTGATGAAGGAATTTCTCTGGGGCGGAGCGGCCTTGGGTTTTGTATTCCTGATTCCTTTTGCGAATTTCATGCTTGATGGTCTTCGGAATAAGACCTTCCTTTATCGCCGCGTGCGGGCGGTATTTTTCGGCATGACTCTAACGGGCTGGGCTTGGACGTTGAGCATTGCAGTATTGACGGGCGGGATCTTCTGGCTGTGCCGTCCCGTTAGTTATTTCTGGCTCGGATTTGGTTTGGTTTCATTTGCGTTGGCTTCGATTTATCACCGATTCGTGTTGCGTAAACTGAAAGCTCAACGCTCCGAGCCGTTGAAGAACATTCAGGACATGCTCAAGAAATTGCGTCTGCGCGGCGTTTCGGAAGATGCGCTTCAGGATTTTGTTTATCGTTATTCCGGCGAAAACTGGGAAGAGATGTTTGAGGAGCTATTCGGCTATGGCCCCATGATGCTCGCGAGATACAAATGGGCCGCCGCCGATCATATCAAGCCCCGCAAACGATTTGCGGTTTGGCGAGATCCGATTTTCCGTTGGCTCGATCAAATCGAAGAAGGACGGAAGAAACGCAAGGATCAAAAGGAACTCGCCAAGGTCGAGGCCTCGCGGCTCAAGGCCAAGGGCTTGGATCCCAAAGCCGCCGAACAGAAGGCCAAGGAAACCGCGTCGCAGCTTATTTCGGAAGGAAAATTGGTGCCGACGGTTACGCTCGCAGGCGCAGGCGGAAAGGACGCCTCGATTGTCATAAAATCGCAATCGAACAAGCGATCCGATCTGCTGCTTTCATACGACAATTACGGCATCTATTTGCTTTTCCAAGTTTTGCAATTTGCGCGGCTCGGTTTGGGGCTTGCGCTGATGGCTGCATTTGCGCTCAAGACGTTCAATGTGTATGAGGTTCCGATTCCGCTGATATTCGGGTGGTTGAAGACGTCGCTCTTCACCAAGGCGGCGGTCATTGCGGGCGCCGCGCTTTTCCTCTCGGCATTCTCGAAAGGGAAATTCATGCCGAACCTTGTGCTTCTTTCCGCTGGCTTGCTCATGGCGATTGATCCGGTTGTGAGTTGGGTCAGCCGCCCCGAATTCACTTCGACCGTAGCGACGTATTCGGCCTACGGCGGCATGGGCATTGGCCTCTTTATGTGTTTCATAGACAAAGCAACCGGCGGGGATTATTAGTTCGTTTCCATCCGTCTTCTCTGTGCCTCTGTGTTTCTGTGGTGAAAATCCGAATCTTCGGAACGAACCTTGCACACGTCCCTGCGTAGTATCGCGAAGGGCGCGAAAACGGCTTTTGCGCTCAATATGATGAATCGCGCGTTCGTTTATTTCTCAATTTGAAATTCTTTTGGGTTTGGGCAATTTGCTTTTCAAAGTTCGGAAAAAATAAATCGAAGCCCCGCTAATAAAAGCTCGCCGCGCGCCGTCAACAAGGCGTAGGGCGGAAGGGGCGTCGGGAAGAGGTCACCATGACGAGCGAAGGTGCAAATCCGCGTGGAAGCGGTCGGATGCTTCCGCATGACGTGGCGCGCGCATGGCGCGGGGATGAGGGCGATCCCGTGGGCGAATTCGAAGCCATCGTGCGCGAGCATCAACCGAAGCTGCTTCGTTACGCGAACCGGCTTTTGCGCGATCCCGACGCCGCGCAGGACGCGGTGCAGGAGACGTTTCTTAAACTTTTGCGCGAGCCTCCTAGTGGAGAGAGCGCGGGGCGAATTTCGAATTGGCTCTACCGCGTCACGCACAACCTCTGCGTGGATTTCATTCGAAAGGAGAGCCGGATGCGCAATCACCATGAGAAAATCGAGACGGTGGAATCGGAAGCTCCGTTCGAGCGGATGTTCGACGCCGAGGACGCGCGGGGGCGCGTTGAGTATGCGCTCACGCGGCTCAGCGACAATCAACGAGCCGCTCTCGTCCTCCGAATTTATGAAGGCAAATCGTACCGCGAGATCGCGGAAATCACGGGGATGTCGGTCTCGAACGTCGGCTTCCACGTTTATCAGGGACTGAAGAAAGCCGCGGCAATACTGCGCGGCAGGGAGCAAGCGTCATGAGAGCGCGACACACAACACCATGCCGACATTTGGAACCGCGACTCGCCGCGCTGATTTTCGGCGAGCTTGACGCTACGGAATCCGCCGCTATCGAATTGCATCTTGAATTTTGCGACCGTTGCCGAAATGAACTCGAGCAACTTCGCCATACTTTATCGCAATTGCAATCGCACGATCCGGTCGAACTCACCGACGCGTTTGGGATGGGTCTCGAAGAATCGCGGTTAGCCGAACTGGCGGAAGCGGCGCGTGGAAATCCCTTTGAGCGGGATATTTTCCATCCGACTTTTTCGGATCGAGAACTCTTCGCGCCGATGAGCGAATTCGATCCGCCGCGCGCGCGCGACCCCTATCGTTACGCCGCGCGAAGCGCCTACTACAACGGCGTGGGACTTGCGTTTTTTTCCGCTGCCGCTGCCGCAATGATCCTGATGGTCGTCACGGTTTCGTTGCGCGAACCGCACGCGGAAAAAGCGGGAAGAATGCGGGAGCCTCACTCGCTTGCGCCATTCGCGACAGCTCCGGCGACGATCCGGATGAGCGAAGTCGCGGATATGCCCAAGTCCTTGGAAAGGGAGCGAATGATTGTGCCTGCAGCGCCAAGGATCATCGAGCCAACTCCCTCGCCAACAGTCACGCCTTCCCCAACGCCCGCACCGCCGACGGTCTCGATTCAAGTTGATTGAGGTGACATTAAATTTCGAGTTTGCGCGTGAAAGTTGGTTGGGAGACGTCGCCCGGGTATATGACGCCGCGTTTCCGTCCGCTCCGCCGATTCCCGAAGCCGCCGAGCTAAGGGATTTGGTGGAGCGCGCCGGACGGCTCATGGCCTCGCGCCACGCGCCCGGTGATCCCCGGCCACTTTCCGCGCCACTGCGTCCGGACGGCACCGCGCCTCTCATCCTGTCGGAATGATTGGGCAACCCTAAACCATATATCCTCCGGCGCGCACCCTTGGGCGCTGGGCCGTCGCGGACTTACGCGTCCCAACTTCGTCCGGGTCTTGGCCATCCCGGACGAGGACGGGGCGCCTAATAACTCAAAAGCCCAAAAAGATGAGTTGGTTTGCCGGGGCCCTTGTCCGGTCCAAATTCAGTTTTGGAAGTGCGGAATGGACAAAAGCAACGCCTTGCTTTTGAACTTCGCGAGTGTACAATAATCCCCGATTCAGTTGGATTGAGTTTCGACTATAGGGCAGCGGCAATGGGTAATTTCATTACAAACCTCGTGGAAAAGGCAAAATCCGCGTTCAGCGATCCGCGGATGAACGAGCTTGAGCCGATCTGCCGCGATTTGCGTCGCCGGACCCAAGGCGTGATGCTCTGGGAAAAAGACGACCGATTCCGAGCCGTGCTTAGTCCATTTGACCTGCACAACGAGCGGATGATGCGTGAAATCCTTAACAAGCATTTTCCGCTTCATTATACGATGGCCAACGTCGCCTCTGCGCCTGAAAGGGTCGGCTATATCTTCCGCGAATTGGGATCGCTCGTTGACGGCCACGAGCTTTATGTTCGCAATCCTGAAAAGGAAATCATTCTCTATGCAGCGTGGTGGCCTTGGGAAGACGGCCAAACGGTGACGCTCCGGATTGGATTCGTCGCGCCCGATATGCTGCCGAGTCAGGAAAATAAATTGTTCCGCAAAGTCCGACAGTGGTTCGGATTGATTGTCATTGATTAACCGCTCGCGAATGAAATTTGCGAATCACAAGGAATGAACATGGGCAAGACGACCGAACTCAAAACTGCAAAAAACCGTTGGACCTTTACCTCGTCCGGCGCGCGGATGGTTTCCTGGGAATGTCTCGACGAAGCGGGTGGCGGCGTTTGGCGGAAGATCTGTCGCGGCGATGCTGCAAAGAAAACTTCCGAAGATAACTATCGCGCGGGGGTCATGTTCCCGTGGGTCAATCGTATCGGCGGCAAATTTTGGTCGTGCGAATCCGAACATGTCCCGGTTGATCTTTCCGGCCCGCTCACTCACTTGCACGGACTCGTTGGAGACGTCGAATGGGAAGTGGTTTCCGAATCACCAACGAAAGTCGAATACCGCGTTGTGCTGGAACCCAGCAAATTTTATCCGCGACGAGTTTCCGCCACGGTGACTTACTCCGTGAGCGAGATTGACTTTAAGGTTGCGTCGGGACTTAAGCACGAAGCCCTCGCGGTTCAAATCGTCGGAACCAATTTGGAAAAAGAGAAAATCGCCTACCTTACGACGGGCATTCATCCTTATTTCCTGAATCCTTTTGGCGGCACGGTGAATGAGATGGAGTTGTTTTGCGCGGCAGCCAATGAGTTTTCGGTGGATGAGCGATTGATTCCCACAGGCGTCGCGGCGGTCACGCCCGAACACGATTTCAAAGTTGCGCGCAAGATCGGCGCGACGAATTTTGACAGCGGATTTATTCTTGAACCACTGGCCAAACCCGCCGCTGGGTTGTCCCACAAAAATTTCCGTCTCTTAATCGTCCCCGACGAGAATTGCGGCTTCGCGCAGATTTATATTCCGCCCCATCGCGAGGAAATCGCCATCGAACCGCAAAGCGGCGGCGCGGACGCGTTTCGTTTCCATCAATACGGCCTCAAGCGATTGAAACCGGGCGAGAAATTTACCTACAGTTCCCGGATTTCCGCTTCTTTCGTTTCTGCATAACAATCCTCTGCATTCGCTTCACGCTTGCAATCTCGTCCCGATCCGAATACAAAGGGAGGGTTTGGGAAAGGCAGGGTAGGCAATCGTGGCCAAGGAACGAAAAGTCATGGAGGAAGAGCTTGAGCAGGATGAAGTTGCTCTCACGCTCCTTACTCTCGCCGAAACGATTAAGAACAATCGGGTCAAGCTGATGTCCCTCGCGGCGGCGATTGCGCTTGTCGCCGTTATCGGTTGGGGATACGACGCCTATCGCCAGCGCATTAAGTTCGAATCGAGCGCGATTCTGAACCAAGCTAACAGCCTTTTCGCTGATATCCCTCGCATTAAGGACGACGAAGAACGCAAGAAGCGACTTCAAGAGACCATCGGCGCGCTTCAGACTTTGATTGATCGCTATACCGATTCTCCCTCGGCGCTTGAGGCGCTCTACTTGCAAGGCAATTGCTATTACTACATGGACGACGTGGTGAAAGCGCAGACGGCTTTTCAGGCGTATGCGAATAAGGCCACGGCGAGCGAAGACAAAGCCAAGGGTGAGATCGCGCTCGGCTATGCGCTCGAAAATGAATTTTACCTGACCGAAAACCGCGCCAAGATTGACGAGGCGGTCAGCAAATACAAGTCGGCGGAGACCACCGCTCCGGCCAAGTCGTATCTCTATTACCTGTCGCTCATGAGTCAGGCGCGAATTCTTGAACTCACGCATAAGGATGAGGAAGCGCTTGCCGTTTATCAGCGGGTTGTTGCCGAGCGACCTTCGCCCATCGTTGGAGCCGTCGCGCCCAAGCAAGACAACCGTCCCGATCTTTCCGGCGGAATTGTGGAGTTTGCGAAGAATCAAGTTGCGCAGAGCCTAAGCCAAATGAGCCTATTCTCTTCGGCCACGCTCCGGGTGGATCGGCTTAACGCTTCGATCAAGGCGGCCAAGTCGCGGGTCAAGACGGCGGTTACGGCGGCGGATGACGTGGTCACGACGGGCAGCGCTACGCTCACGTCACCGACGATGACGGTGACCTCCGACGCGCCGACGTCGCCCGCACAACAGCCGTAGTTTTTTATCAACGCAATGGACGCGAAGGATTGTCCCTTCCAAATTATCTATCCGCCAATAAATCCGAAGGCGGTACGATGCCACCACATGGAGTTTCCGGTTCCATCAAACAGGCCGCGCTTTTCCCCCCCCGCGCCACACGCGCGACAGAACAAGCTCCAAAGAGATGACTACAAACTCATTCAGATGTAGGCACAGGTAGGGTTTAATCCTCATGCCCATTGCCAAACAACGGTGCGACCTTTAGAACGACCAGTGTGGTGTCGTCATGTTGTGGCAGGCCGCTGGAGTAGCGGCGAATTTCTTCGCCCATCATGCTCACGAGTTCTTGAGCCGGGCGGGCGCCTTCGCGGCGATAGAAATCGAGCAAGCGTTCGCGGCCGTATTCCTCGCTAGTCGTATTGGTGGCTTCAACCGCGCCGTCGGTGTAGAGGAGCACGGAGTCGCCCGGTTCGAGCTGCACCTCGACTTCCTCTGAGCGCGCAAAAATTTCGTCCGGCATCATTCCCGCCGCGACGCCATCGGGATTGAAACTTTCGATCGTCGGCTTGCCATCGGTTTCCAAGTTCGCGCGACGAACAACGGTCGGCTCGTGACCCGCGCGGACGAACCGCAATCGTTGGTTCGGCAGGTCGAGGATTGCATAGGTCATTGTAACGAAGACGTTATCTTGAGTCTCCGCAAGGATCGTATCATTGACGCGGCGCAACACTTCCTTGGGCGAGAAAGTTTCACGGGCGGCGGCGCGGAGATTTGCGCGGACGGCTCCCATGATAAGCGCGCCGGGAATGCCTTTGCCCGAAACGTCGGCGATGACGATTCCCAAATGATTGCGGTCAATTTCGATGAAGTCGTAAAAGTCGCCTCCGACCATGAGCGCCGATTCGTTCATCGCCGCGAATTCGTAACCCTCGATTTGCGGAAGCTGATGCGGCAAAAGCATCCGCTGGAATTCCCGCGCGACCTCAAGCTCGCGCTCGGTTTTTTGTTGCTGCGCAAGCAGGTCGGTCATGCGGATTAAATCTACTGTCAGCGAGGCTTGCTCGGCCAGCGCGTGAAGGAGCAAGGTTTCGCGCGAATGGAAAACGGTATCATCTTCGCGGTTGACGACCAAAAGCGCGCCGAGAGTTTTTCCGCGCGCGCGGAGCGGCGAAGCCATGAGGCAGTGAATCGGGCGATCCGCGGGAAGGTTACGCGGGATTCGGGGATCGGCCTCGGCATCGGCAATGAGGAGCGGTTTTTCAAGGCTTACTGCCGCGCCGATAATTCCCTCGCCGACTTTGATGTGGCGCGAGAGGATTAACTCGGATCGTCTTTCCGGAGTCGCACTGTTGTCCGCTCCTTCAAAGAGCGCGGGAAAATCGCCGACGACGACGCGGGCATGAAGTGTTTGATCTGCGTCGTCCAGCAGATAGATCGCGCCTGACTGCGCCTGGGTCGCCTGCACGATGTATTGTAAGACAGCCTGAAGCGCATCGTTGAAATCCATTCCGCCCGTCATTCGGTCTCCGATTTTGTCCATCAGCTTGATGACGGCTTCCTTTTCCTTGATGACGCGGCGAACCGTTTCGCTCTTGTGATGAATCTGGCGGCGTTGATAAAGCAGCCCGGCGAGCGCGATCAAAAGCGCGGTGATGGAAGCGGCAAGCGCGGCGTGGAGCATGTGGCTAAGTCCTAAATCAAGCCCGGCTTAATTGGGTCGGGCTTACAGCCCTTGGATGTAGGGCGAATCGTAACCTAGGGCGTTGCCCTAGGCTGGAAATGGCGCGCACCTTCGGCGCGGAATCGGAATTGGCAATGAAGTTAGAAATAGTTACTGGCATTGGGATAAGGAAACGGCATCGGTCCAAATAATCGAGCGTGATAAAGGACATCATGATTCCGGTGAGACGCGCACAAGTTGTTTGCCGAGGTTCTCGCCCTTCATCATACCCATGAAGGCTTTGGGCGCGTTCTCGATGCCGTCCACGATCGTCTCGCGATATTTGATTTTCCCCTCTTTAAGCCATTGTGCGATTTGCTTTTGCGCTTCGGCAAATCGGGCGGCGTAACTGAACACGAGGAACCCTTCGATTCGCGCTTGGCGCTCGATGAGGAGAGCAAGAAGTCGGGGACCCATTTCCGGTTTCTCCGCGTTGTAAAGGGCGATCTGTCCGCAGACGGCGATTCGGGCGCGGGGGTTCATGAGCATCATCACCGCGTCGGTGATGGGACCGCCTACGTTATCGAAGTAGCAGTCAATGCCGTTTGGGCAAAGTTCGCGGAGTTTGGCGAAAGCGTTTGGGGTCGTCTTGTAATTGAATGCGGCGTCGAAGCCGAGTTCGCGTGTTAAGTGTTCCACTTTTTCGTCCGTTCCCGCGCTCCCGACGACGCGGCAGCCTTTGATCTTCGCGATTTGGCCGACGAGCGATCCGACCGCCCCCGCCGCGCCGGAAATGAAAACTGTTTCGCCAGATTTCGGTTGGCAGATATCGAGCAGACCGAAATAGGCGGTCATGCCGGGCATGCCCAAAATTCCGACCGCCGTCGAAATCGGCGCGATGGCGGGATCAACTTTTTGGAGTCCCTTGCCGGATGAAATCGCATATTCCTGCCAACCCAAATCGCCCATGACGTAATCGCCCGGTTTGAAATTCGGATTTTTCGATTCGACGACGCGACCCACGACGCCGCCCGTCATGACGCCTCCAAGGGCAACTGGCGGCGCGTAAGATTTCCGATCGTTCATTCGCCCGCGCATATAAGGATCCACGGAAAGATAAATCGCTTTAATGAGGAGTTCGCCTTCGCCGGGGGTGGGGACAGGCGATTCGACCAATTTGAAATCCGATTCTTTGGGAAATCCTGTTGGACGCGCGGCGAGGGTGATCTGGCGGTTGACGGGACTCATGGTGGAATATCCTTGTCTTGGCATGAAATAGGATTTACGCAACGGGAGCTTTCCGGCTCGTTTGCGTGAAGCCAATATGGAAACGCAAAGGACGCAAAGGACGCAAAGGAAATCGAGGAAATCGGTTTTATGTCCTCAACGTTCCTTTTGAAAAGTTGGAATACTTTGAGAAATTGCGTCTCTTTGTTTCTTCCTGCTTAGACTTAAATGAAGTAGGAGCCGGATTGGATGGGCGCATTCTTCCTTTGCGTCCTTTGAGTCCTTTGCGGTTGAATCTTTCGCCATGGCTTCTCCTAATAACTTTGCCCTCGAACTATCCCAAGTCACCAAATTCTATGGAGATTTCAAGGCTGTGGATTCGGTGAGTTTTGCCGTGCCGCATGGGGCGATCTATGGATTTCTAGGTCCCAATGGCGCGGGCAAGACGACCACGATCCGGATGATCCTCGATATCCTCCGTCCGAATAGGGGCACGATTACAATTCTGGGTAATCCGAACGTCGCAGCCGTGCGAGATCGGATTGGATACCTTCCAGAAGAAAAGGGACTATACAAGAAAATGAGGACGTGGGGCGTTATCGCGTATTTTGCCGCGCTCAAAGGGATGACCCGCCGCAAAGCAAAACGCCGCGCGTATGAACTTCTTGATCGTTATGGGCTAAAGGAATTTGCCGAGGCAAAGACCGAAGCGCTCTCCAAGGGGATGGGGCAGAAGGTGCAAGTGCTGGCTTCGATTGCGCATGATCCTGAACTTGTGATTTTGGATGAGCCGTTTTCGGGACTTGATCCGGTGAACCAGCAAGTACTCGAAGAGGTCATTCGAGATTTAGCCGCGCGCGGAAAGACGACGGTATTCTCGACGCACGTTATGCAACACGCGGAAAGACTGTGCGACCGCGTGTTACTCATTGCAAAAGGACAGAAAATTTTCGACGGAACGATTCTCGAAGCGCGACGGACGATCCCTCGCAGGGTAAGGATCGAGACGGATGACGACGCCGCAATGCTTGCGCAACTTCCTGAAGTAAATTCGATGCGTGAATTGTCCGGCGCGACGCGAACGGGATGTTGGGAGATTGAGCTGCGCGGCGATGCGGACGCGCAGGCTATTCTTCGAGCGTGTTTCGCGAGCGGGATTCGTCTGAAGGCGTTTGATCATACGGAACCAAGCCTGCATGAAGTTTTTGTCCGCTTGGTGGGCGGTGACGGCGAAAGGAGCGAGACATGAGACGGACTTTTATTGTCGCTGCTCGCGAATACGCCGAGAACGCCAAGACGAAAGGATTTTGGATCGGGCTTTTTTTGCTTCCTGTCATGTTGACCGTAGGCATTGAGGTTCCCCGATTGCTGGAATCACGGGGAACCCCGACGCGTTCGTTTGTGCTCGTGGATCAATCGGGTGGGTTTGAGAAAGTGGTTGCCGCCGCGCTCGAACGACAGCGGCAGAAACAAATTTTGGAAGCGTTGAATGCCTATTCCGCCCGACATATACGCGCTGAGAAAATGAAAGCCTCGCGCGAGGCGGCGGGCGACGCGAGCGACCTTGAGAAAATTCCCGGCAAAGCGATCAACACCAAGAAATTCCTCGACGACTTTGCCGAAAGCAATCCGCAAGCGCTCGAAGCGTTTGTGAAGCAGGGCGGAGAAGCGTTTTTTCTTGAGCAGATCAGGCCGATGCTCGATCCGGATGCGCCTACCTTCGAGCCGCCCGAGCCGAGATACCGCCGAGCCGAACTCCCCAAAGATATTTCCCCCGAATCGCCGATTCGTGAAATCGCGCTCGCGCTCAAGCCCTATCTTATCGGCGAGAAGAAGATCGCCTCGGCCTCCGGAGACGAAAGCCTTTTTGCGGCGATTCTTATACCGCCCGATACGGAGAAGTTCACGCTGGGAGCGGGCGAGGTTACGTTGCGCTCCGCCCAAGAAGGATCGGATATTGAATATTGGTCGGCCAATGTGACCGACGACGCGCTCTATTCAGAAATCGAACGGGCGATCAATGACGAGCTTAGGCGTCGCGCGTTCGTCAGCGAAGGTGTCAGCCCGACAGTCGTTCGGAAAATTCAGTCCACTCGCGCGTCCATCGCCTCGCTCAATCCGAAGAAGGAGGAGGGAAAGGAGGAGACGGCGGCGGAGGAGCTTGCGTTCAACGCCG
>CAZPIK010000059.1:11558-15424 GCA_964586185.1 uncultured Candidatus Sumerlaeota bacterium
AGGAGGAGGGAAAGGAGGAAGTTTCGCTCGCTGTTATTTTACGGCAGTGGATTCCCGTTGCCTTCTTTTAACTTTTATGGATTTCAATCTTCATGGTCGCGCAGATGTTGCTGAATAATATGATCGAGGAGAAATCCAATCGCGTCGTCGAGGTATTGCTCTCATCGGTGACCCCGAATCAATTGATGATGGGTAAGCTCATTGGAATTGCGGGGATTGGTCTTACGATGATCGCCGCCTGGATCATGTCGTTTATTGGCATCATTTTTTGGAAAACAGGAACTGAAGCGGAATGGGCGCGCGAACTTTTTACCGTCCTTAAGACTTCAAACCTGCTTCCCTATTTCGTCGTCTATTTTCTTCTGGGATATCTCTTTTATGCGGGCTTGTTTCTCTCGCTGGGTAGCGTCTGCAACACGCTGAAAGAGGCCCAGAATTTCATGATGCCCGTAACTCTGATTCTAATGGTCCCGCTCCTTACGATGGCTTTTATTCCAAAAGACCCGAATGGAACGCTCGCTCGGATACTTTCGTGGATTCCGTTTTATTCGCCCTTCGTGATGATGAATCGAGCGGCAGCGGATCCTCCGGCGGTGGATCGAATCGGAACGTTTTTCCTGATGTTCATTACGACGGGGCTCATGCTTTGGTTCTCGGGGCGCGTCTTTCGCGCGGGAATCTTGCGGACGGGTCAACCGCCAAAGCTTGTTGAAATTATTCGTTGGGTGGTCGGTCGCGTATGAAGAAATCGCAAGAGATCGAAATGTCCGCGACGCCGAAGGACTCTGGTTGGATCCCCGCCCTTATTGGGGGAATCGCGGGCGCGCTGGCGTTCGAGCCAGTATCGCTCCGCTTCTTAATTCCGCTCGCGCCGTTGGGTTTATTTCTTGCCGTTCAGCATTCCGCCACTCCCAAGCGCGCGTTCATGCGTGTGATGGGCGGCGGCTTCATATTTCACATGTCGGCGATCTTCTGGCTCTGCACCCTTTATCATTTCAATCCTTTTGCGCCGCCGAGCATCGCGTTCGTTGCGTTTTATATGGCGTTCTTTCCGGCCATTTCGGGATACGCGATCAAGCGTTGGTTGAGCGAAAGTTCTCTGGCGGCGCAATTTTTCGCGTGGGGGGCGCTTTGGATTGTGAGCGAATGGTTCCGGACGCTGGGACGGCTCTCGATGCCGTTTACCGAAATCGGACACGCTTGGGCAACGTGGCCGTGGGCAATTCAATGGGCGGACTTCGGCGGCGAGCTTTCGGTCAGCGCTCTCATCCTGCTATTCTCGGCGTCGCTCATTCCTTTGTTTGCGAAAATAAGCGGGGCGAGCCAGCGTGAGGAATCGAAGCTTCCGTATTATTTTGCCTTTGTTTGTGGGGGGCTGCTTCTCGCGAGTTCGGCGTTGCGGCTACGCATGTGGGATTCGTATCTCGCAAAAACTCCCGACGATCAAAAGCTCCGCGTCGCTGTCATTCAACCCAACATTGACCAGATGCGGAAAATGACCTCCGCGAGCCCCTATCCTTCGGATGACAGGGATCTGTTGCGCGAGGAGGGTTTTACGATTCACGCTAATCTCGTCGTGAATGAAGTTCCGGATGACGCTGATCTTATCGTCATGCCGGAGAGCACGTTTGCTTCACTCGATTTTGCATACGATGAAATTCTTCACGACCGCATTCAACGGCTTATGAGTTCGCGAAAATCCGATCTTTTCTTTGGAGCCGACCGAGTTGTGCTCGACGCAGAGGGCGACATTGCCGAACTCTACAACTCCGGCTGGTTTCTGCCGCGGGGCAAGACGATGCGCGAAGCCGGCTGGCAGGATAAAATGCGGCTTGTTCCCTTTGGCGAGGACGTCCCTTACGTCGGCGTGATTCCGTTCGTTCAAAGCATGGTGGGAATCGAGAATTTCAACTACGGCACGGAAATTCATCTTTTTGAAACGAGGGGACGCAAATTTGGGGGCATGATTTGTTTTGAATCCACGATGGGATTGCAGGCGCGGAAGATTGTGAACGCCGGCGCGGAGTTTCTGTCCATCATCACCAACGATGCGTGGTATCGCTGGTCGGCATGGGACGGACCGCATTGGTCGTCGGGTCCGAAACGTCATCATGACCTTTCGATTCTCCGCGCGGTTGAAACGCGGCGTCCGATCGTTCGCGCGGCCAATACGGGAATCTCGTCTCTCATTGCGCCTTCAGGTCGGGTGGAGGCGTCGCTCGAACTTGATCGCCGCGCCGCGCTGACGGGCGCCATTTCGCCGCAAAATACGAAGACGATATATACGCGGCTGGGGAATTGGCCCCTGATTTTGTGTTGTGTCGGTGGATTGATTGCTATTGGGATCAAACGCAATGGGCGCTTACACTTTTTGTCTTAGGCGTATGTAAAGGGCGGTTGAAAAGTACAGCACAATACAGAGAGAGAAAAACCAAGAATGGTCACCGCAACAACGCAAGAACTGGCGAGTCTGGAAGCCGAGGCCGTTGGCGAACCCCGCGTGCGGCTCCGCGGAATCGGCAAGCGATTTTATGAACGCGGCACGGCGACCGGTTCGCTTAAGGAATCGCTCCTCGGTATGCTCTCGACCACGCACGCGGCTGCGGAAATTGTTGCGCTTAAGGGAATTGATCTTGAAACGCGCGACGGCGAAATCTTGGGTCTTGTCGGCGCCAATGGATCCGGAAAAAGCACGCTCCTTAAAATCATCGCGGGAATTACGCAGCCCAGCGAGGGCGAAGTCGGGACGCGCGGGCGTGTCATTGGCATGATCGAACTTGGCGCGGGATTTCATCGCGAACTTTCCGGTGAGGAAAATATCCGATTGCAAGGGGCGGTCTTCGGTCTCAGGCGCAAAGAAATCGAGCGCAAAATGGACGCGATCTTCGATTACGCGGAGCTGCAGGATTTTCGACGAACGGAACTCAAATTTTATTCGTCGGGCATGGTCGCGCGATTGGGTTTTGCGGCGGCGATCCATTCCGATCCCGACGTGCTCCTCGTGGATGAAGCTCTTTCGGTCGGAGATCAGCCCTTTCAAGAGAAATGCTTGAGAACCTTTGATGAATTGCGAACCAAAGGAGTCGCAACGGTTTTCGTCACGCACAACATGGAATTTGCCGAACGGGTTTGCGACCGGATCATTTGGCTGAAGGGTGGACAAATCCATCAAGCAGGAAACTCGTCGGATATGCTTGCGGCTTATCACGACGAAATGATCGAGACCCTTTATGGAAAATCCGAGGGTCAGCTTACGCCCGCGCGAGTGACGATCCCGATTCCCGGGCGTTTTGGTTCGGGTGAAGTTCGGATGACGCGCGTGCGAACGGTGGATGCGAACGGCAGACCGCACAGGAATTTCAAGCGGGGAGAATCGTTCGCGATTGAAATCGAATATCTCTGCGAGAGTGAAATAGAAGCGGTGGATTGCTCGATCACCATCGAATTCGAAGACGGCGCGCCCGTTAGTTTTTGGCGTGCCGAATGCGACGGTAAATGGCAGAAACCAGAAAAAAACCGCGGCATGTTTCGGCTCTTACTGCCGTCACCCATTCTCTTGCCGGGTCGGTATCGCTTCTCGCCCGCCCTTTCGCCGCTGGGCGGTGGCGAAGTCCATTACGATCTTCAATTATGGATGCAACACTTCACGATTTTGGAAGATGACAAAGCATTTCCGCTTGCTCCGATCTTATTGACGCCGGTTGTGCGCGTTGAGTGAATCTTACGTTACGCCTGTAAACAAAAACCCCGTGTGTGAAGTGAAATTCACACACGGGGTTTGGTTTAGGGTTTAAGTCGCTATTCCCCTAGCGAGAAGAGGTCCACGACGTGGGCGGAGCCGGAGTCGGCGCCGGGGGCGTCGTCGA
>CAZPIK010000060.1:0-8147 GCA_964586185.1 uncultured Candidatus Sumerlaeota bacterium
TGCTGGGCGCGGGGATGGTGCATGGTCGTTTGGATCGTCGTCGGCTGTTGCTCGCGCTGCCAATTATGGTCGCGGCGTTTTTCATCGGATGGAAAATAATTAATGAGCCGAAGCTGATTTATTTTTCCGATCCGGTGAATAAGCCGCGGGAGGAGTCGTGGGCGGGATTGCTCGCTGCGGCGGTGGCGTTTCTAATTTGGATCGCGGGTCCGGGCGTTCGTACGCTTGAACCGTACGGACGGGTGATACGGCGATTTGCCGCGCTCGGCATGGTCGGCGGCGCGCTTGGTTTTGGAGGCGGCGCGATATGGTTGGCGTATGGTCCGATGTTGCCGGTGGATCAAAAATGGTGGGGCTGGTGGAAGATGATGGAGTTCACGTTTGGCGGTGTGCTGGGCGGGTTTTTAGGATGGGCGGCGTGGTTGGAACGAGATGCGCTGACAGAGGCTTGTCGCATAGATGACACGCACGATTCGCAAGAGACCGCGCATGATTGGCGAATGACCGGTGCGATTGCGCTTTTGGTGATCTCCTATTTCGGAGCGATTCCCGCGGTGTTTGCTTGGTCAAAAGAAAGCGAAACGGCAGCGTGGATCGCCCGCAATGCGGAATCCATTTTTTATACGTTCGTTTTTTTCGGAGGGGCGTGTCTGGCGATGGGGCTTCGCTCCGAGCAGGCGGCATGGCACGTTGCGGTGACGCTGACCTTTTTTCATACGGCGTATGATCTCAATGAGGATTTGCTCGGCGGACGCGTTTGGAAAGTTCCGGCGTGGGCGCAATGGGCGGCGACGATTGGCATGACAATGGTGATGGCGGTTGTGGTTGAGTTACTGAGATCGGGAACTAATGCAACGAGGAATCTTTATCTGGCGTTGCTCTGGTCATGTATGGCGGTTGCGTTTGTACGGGGCGGGTTAGTTGAACTCGCGGGAAGTGAGGGAGGATTGGCGGCGCGAATTGCGGAGCATCCATCGTTGGCGGTGACGTTTGGGATTTTTACGGTGACGGCGATTGCGACGACGGTGTTTATTATGAAATTGCGTCCGACATTTAGGGTAAACGGATAGAACGAATTTCCGTCGCCCCGCTGGGGCTTGGAAAATGGGGCGATCCTGACCCGGGGTTCCGCTTCGCTTCACCCCGGGCTACGATCCGACGCCGCTTCGCGGCTCAAGAGGGGATATAAAAAGAAATATCTAAAAGTCCGAATGCACGGGCGAGGGCGCCCGTGCCACACTTCCGACCGTTCACACTTCCGACCGTTCACACTTCCGACTGTGCCACATTTGTTGAACGCGACTTTAAATAAAACACTGATGCGATATTAAACAAAACACTCGCCGTCGCCGCGGTAGGTCGTGACTTCGTCAACGACTTTGCCGTTGGAGATGAGGAGGAGAGTTTTGAAGCGTTCGCAAAGTTCGCCCGCTTTGGCGTGGCGCATGAAAATCGGATCGCCGATGGAAAGTTTTTCCGAACCGCGATAGACGATGGGCGTTTGGACTTCGCCCGCGCCTTCGAGCGGCAGGAGTTCGCAGCCTTCGGGAAGGAACGGAATCGGCAGGCGATCTTTGGCGGGCGGACCGGACGCGATATAGCCGCCGCCGTGGCAGGTAAAAATATCGGGCGTCGGACGGCGGACGATTTCGATGGCGAACCCAGCGGAAGGCTGATGTTTGAAATTCGAGAAGTGGTCGAAGAGACCGGGTGAATAAAAACCGGAGCCGGCGGTCGTTTCGGTGACGCAATCTTCCTCGCGGGTGCTTTCAAGGCTGCCCGTGCCGCCGCCGTTGACGATGCGGAGTTTTGCGCCTTCGGCTTCGAGCGCTTTTACGATCTCGGCGCGGCGTTTGCGGAGTTCCTTGATCGAGCTTTGCTTGAGTTTTCGGATGAGAGCGTTTTTGAGTCCGCCGCCCGGAACGGCGTCTTGAACTCCGGCGATTTGCGCTTCGTAACCCATGATCCCATCGAGATGCAAATGGCCTTCGCTTTGAATTTTTTTATAGAGCGCTACGGTTTGCTCGGGGGTTGTAATCGGCGAGCGACGGACGCCGAAATGCAATCCCGGGAAATCGGACGACATGTCTATGTCCAACGCGACGGAGAGTATTACCCCGCATTTTTTTGCGACTGAAGAAAATTGATGAACGGCCTCTGGCGAATCGAGCATGAGGACGATTTTTTTGCCGGATTTGACTTCGGCGCAGACAGCCTCGACTTGGGTTTCCCCAAAGATCGGGTAAGCGACGAGAAGATCGTCGAGACCTTGACGGCTTAGATAAACGGCCTCGAAGCCGCTGTAACTCATGATCCCTTGGTAAATGGGATTTGCGGCGAGGATGCGTTTCAAGAGTGCGACGCAGCGAACGGATTTGGAGGCGACGCGAAGTTTTTTTGAACCGGTGCGCGAGGCAATGGCGCGGACGTTTTCGTCGAAGAGATCGAGGTTCACGAAAGCGAGAGGCAAGGAGCGTCCGGCGAGGGCTGTTTTGTAGAAATGGTAGCTGAGGTTCATACGCCGAATCCTCGGAGATGATTAACGGCGCAACCTCGTTGAGGTTGCAAGATATTTACGACTTTGACCCAGGGTAGCCTCGCGATGCTGGGCAACCCTGGGCTTTGGGACGAAACCCCTTTGGGGTTTCAATACAGAATACGCACGAAACGAAATCCGCATGGAACGAGACTCGCACGAAGATGCTAACGGCGCAACCTCGTTGAGGTTTCAAGAAGGACTACGCGCGGACACTAGAACCAGTCTCGAAAATTGTGTCGGGTAGGTCGGGTCTTTGACCCGACGTCGGCTCGGAGAGGCGACCTACAAAATCGGACAAAACAATCGAGAACGGTCTAGAAACTCCGCCTTGATGTGTCGAGTGCGGGATTCTACAAACACGCCTCGAAGAGGCCTGCCGCGCCCATGCCGCCGCCGACGCACATCGTGACGACGCCGTATTTCACTTTGCGGTCGAGCATTTCGTTGGCCAGCGCGCCGACCATGCGCGATCCGGTCATGCCATAGGGATGGCCGATGGAGATTGAGCCGCCGTTGACGTTGAGCTTATCTTGAGGAATGCCGAGGCGGTCGCGGCAATAGACGACCTGCACCGCGAAGGCTTCGTTGAGTTCCCAAAGGCCGATGTCTTCGACTTTGAGGCCGTGACGCTTCAAAAGCTTGGGCACGGCGAAGACGGGACCGATTCCCATTTCATCCGGCTCGCAACCCGCGACGGCGAAACCACGGAAAATCAGTTTCGGCTTGATGCCGAGTTTTTCGGCGCGTTCGCGTGACATGAGAACCGTGGCTGATGCGCCGTCGGAAAATTGAGACGAGTTGCCTGCCGTGACCGTTCCGGCGGGTGACGGATCGAAAACGGGCTTCAGGCCCTTGAGTCCTTCGAGCGTTGTGTCGGCGCGGTTGCATTCGTCTTTGGAGACCGTGACGTTCTCTTCGACTTTTTCCTCGCCCGTTGCCTTGTCCTTGACCTTGCGCTTGACGGTCATCGGGGCGATTTCTTCTTTGTAGAATCCGCGTTGCTGAGCGGCGGCGGTGCGTTGCTGGCTCGCGAGGGCGTATTCGTCCTGCAACTCGCGGCTGACTTTGTAACGCTTGGCGACGACCTCGGCGGTCATCCCCATTGGGAAATAAAGGGTCGGCTTGCCTTTCAAGACTTCGGGGTTGGGATCGAATTTTTGGCCTTCCATGAAGGTGATGCTTTCGACCCCCGCGCCGATGGCGGCCTCGGCCCCTTCGTTCATGATTTGGTGCGCGGCCATCGCGATGGATTGCAGGCCGGAGGAGCAGAAGCGGTTGACCGTCGTGCCGGAAACGGAGACGGGGAGTCCGGCGAGCGTCGCGGCGATGCGTGCGACGTTCATACCCTGAGTGCGCTCGGGCGTGCCGCAACCCATGATAACGTCTTCGATTTCTTCGGGGGCGAGCTGGGGGACTTTTGCGAGGGCGGCCTTGATGGCGTGACCCGCAAGATCATCCGGGCGTGTCATGTTGAAGGACCCGCGACCCGACTTGGCCAGCGGCGTCCGCGCGCTGGAAACGATAACAGCTTCTCTCATGGTGGTTCTCCCGTGGTTCAAAAGTGTTGGCGGGCAAGGCCGCAACAAGTTTTATCTCCGAGTGCGACGCGGAAAATCCGCGCGTCTCGTGAAATCGCTTTGAGCTTGCTCCACTCTCGCCGAGAGCATTTTAGCCAATGGGGATGGGGGATCAAGGGCAATCGAGTTGTAATGAACATTAACCACAAAGAGACGAAGACACAAAGGAAGCGGAAGCCATTGGCCAAATACTAGCCGCAAAAAGGCGCAAGAGGCGCAAAAGTAAAACTGGTTTGCGCCTTGTGCGCTTTTTCGCGGCTAATATTGAATTGGATCATGAATGAGCCAGCGACATTTGGCTAAAGGCTTACGATTATGACGGATCTTTGCGCCTTTGTGTCTTTGTGGTTAATCTTTGAAAAGGATTAGGGTTCTCCCTGTTTTCAGGTGCAAATAGAGGTGTCAGGAAGTAAATAATATCGCTATGGAAAAGAGTTCCATAGACGGCCGACGGGCCAAGAAGGCGTTGCGCGCCATTATCGTGGATGATTCTGAAGACGATGCGCTTTTGATCGTGCGCGAACTCAAGCGTCAGGATTACGATCTGGAATATCAGCATGTGACTTCATTGGTTGGATTGCGCAAGGCGCTCACTGAGGACGGCGATTGGGACGTGATTCTCGCCGATTACTCGATGCCGCTCTTTAATGGTCTGGATGCTCTGCGGCTTGCACAGGAGATTGCGGGGGATGTTCCGTTTATTATTGTGTCCGGGAGAATCGGCGAGGAATCGGCGGCGACGGCGCTGAAGGCGGGCGCTCAGGATTTTATATCCAAGGATAATTTGGCGCGGTTGGCGCCGGCGATCGAGCGCGAAACACGTGACGCGAAGCTGCGGGAATCGGCGCGCAAAGCGCAGCAGCAACTGCGTCAGACCGAGGAACGTTATCGTCTGGTCATCGAAAGCGTTCAGGATTATGCGATCTTTCTCATGGACCCCGAGGGGAAGATCATGAGCTGGAACAGCGGGGCGGAGAAAATTCTCGGTTACAAAACCGAGGAAATTCTGGGACGTCACCATTCCATTTTTTACCCGCCGGATGAAATTCGGCGCGGACGTCCGGAGGAGGAAATTGTGACGACGCTTGCGACGGGACGCTGCGAAAACGTCGGTTGGCGCGTGCGAAAGGGCGGGGGATTTCTCTGGGGCAGCACGATTCTTTCGCCCGTGCGGGACGAAAGCGGCGCGTTGCACGGGTTTACGAAAATCATCCGGGACATTACGGTTCAGAAGATGCTCGACGAGCAACTCATGGATACCAGCAAGCGGTTGCGGGAGCTTTCCTCGCATCTTCAAACGGTGCGCGAAGAGGAGCGGACGCGGATTGCGCGAGAAATTCATGACGAGCTTGGACAGGTCTTGACGGCGTTTAAGATTGATCTTGCGTGGCTGGCCAAGCGGATGCCCAAAGAGCCGCCGGAACTTTCCGAACGCGCCAAGGGGATGCTTGAGCTTGTGGATTCGACGATTCAGACGGTGCGGAAAATCACGACGGAATTGCGACCTGGAATTTTGGATGATATTGGCCTCGTCGCGGCGATTGAGTGGCAGGCGCAGGATTTTCAGAACCGGACGGGGATCAAATGCGACGTGATCCTCCCCGGAAAGCCGGTGGCCATGGATCGTCATCGCTCGACGGCGTTGTTCCGGATATTTCAGGAAATCTTGACCAATGTTGCCAAGCATTCAAAGGCGGCGGTCGTTGACATCATCCTAACCGTTGAGGATGATTCCCTGATGCTTGAGGTTAAGGACGACGGCCGAGGAATCCGGGAAGAAGACATGGCGAAAGCGCAATCGTTTGGATTGGTCGGGATGCGGGAACGGATCGGGCACTATGGCGGAACGATAGAGATCACGGGCGCGCCGAATAAAGGGACGACGGTGACGGTTCAGATGCCTCTTGCGGGCGAGCCGGGAGAAAGGAACGCGGTATGATCAAGGTGCTACTGGCTGACGACCATCCGGTCGTGCGGCGGGGACTCAAGCAGATTATCGCGGAGGATCCGCAGGTGCGGGTCTTTGGGGAGGCGCAGAATTCGCAGGAAGTGTTGGATCTCGCGCTGAAGCAGGAATGGGATATCGTCCTGCTCGATCTTACGATGCCTGGGCGTGGCGGCTTGGACGTGCTGAAGGAACTGAAGCAATTGAAACCGAAGCTTCCGGTGTTGGTCGTGAGCATGCACCCGGAGGAGCAATTTGCGGTGAGAGTTTTGAAGGCGGGCGCGGCGGGTTACATGACGAAGGAGAGCGCGCCGGACGAACTCCTGAACGCCATCCGGAAAATCCTCAAGGGAGGGCGTTACGTCAGTGCGTCGCTGGCCGAGAAGCTCGCCGAAGACCTCGATAAAGACAGCGACGCGATGCCGCATGAGGCGCTTTCGGATCGCGAATATCAAGTGTTGCGGATGATTGCCTCGGGCAAGACGGCGTCGGACATCGCGCGTGAATTGAGCCTTAGCGTTAAGACCATCAGCACTTATCGCACGCGCATCCTTGAAAAAATGAACATGAAGCACAACGCGGAGCTGACGCACTACGCCATCCAGAATAAGTTGGTGGAGTGACGTTAGCCCGCAATTCTCACCAGCCTTCAACTGCAATCGCGGATAACCTTGAATCTGCCGCGCTTTGCTTGCAAGCCGATCTTGACATATTGCAATATGCCTGCGCCCGGCTCGCCGCGCAAAACCCGCCATCTTCATGGCTCTGCGCGATTTCGCGATGAAGTAGGTGAGAATTGCGGGCTAGTTTTCAAATTGACCCTGCGGCGTCGGATTCAGCATGATGAAGGACACGCGGACTTTGCGCGGATCGCACGTAAACTCGAAAGGAACCGTCATGACCGAATCACTCTCACGTAGAAATTTTTTGGGGGCTATGGGAGCCGCCTCGATCCCGATGCTCTGGAATCCCGCCGCGCTTAAAGCCGCGCCACTGGTTGCCGATCCGCAATTCAAGTTTGCGTTTGATCCGAATGCGCGGAAAGTCAAGACGGGGATCATTGGCGTGGGCGGTCGCGGGACTTCGCTGCTGCGCGAGGTTTTGAAGGCGGGTCAGGCCGAGATGGTCGCGATTTGCGACATTGACCCCGAGGCTTTGGCGCGCGCGACGGCGCTCTGCGCGGGGATGAGTCCCAAGGGTTACGACGATTACAAGAATTTGCTCGCCGATAAGAACGTCGAGGCGGTGATCATCGCGACTCCGGTGGACCTCCATTGCGACATGGCGGTTCATGCGTGCGAGGCCGATAAGCATATCTATTGCGAGAAGCCGCTTGGCCTAAATGCGAAGGAGGCCGAGAAGGTATATGCGGCGACGCAAAAGTTGAATAAGACGTTTCAGGTGGGGTTCCAGTGGATTTATAATTCCAACTTCCGCGCGGCGATTGAGGCCGTTCACGCGGGACTCATCGGCGACGTGAAGTTCATCCACGCGCAACGGCACGGCGGCGACCTTCCGCATAAGAAATCGTGGCTCTTCGAGGCCGACCGCTCGGGCGATATCATCGTCGAGCAGGCCGTCCACGAGATGAACATTTTCTGCTGGGGACTGAAATCGCAGCCCGTTCGCGCGTGCGGCTTGGGCGGCACAAACGTTTACGTCAACGTCCCGCCCGGACGCACGATCATGGATCACTATTCGATGACGTACGAATTTCCGGGACCGGTGCATTTGAGTTACAGCCACCTTTATTACGCGCATCCGCAATTGGCGAAGACGCACATTTGGTTCTTTGGAACCAAGGGGGCGGTGGACGTCATGGGTGGCGAGATTTATTTGAACGAGGGCGAAGCTCCCGCGCCGCGCGAAATGAAACTGACGGGCGAGGACACCTACAACGCGCTCGTTTCGTTCATGAACGACGTGCGGTCGGGCGGCAAACCGGACGCAAGCGCCGAGCGCGGCCTTCTCGCGACGAAGATGGCGGTATTGGGGCGCAACGCGATTCGTGAGGAAAAGGTCGTATATTGGGATAAGCTGTGAGTTAAGCCCGAGTAAGTTCCAACGGGCTTGGGGAATTCATCCA
>CAZPIK010000060.1:8157-15371 GCA_964586185.1 uncultured Candidatus Sumerlaeota bacterium
CACTGCGGACACGCTGACATTTCAGGAGTTCATAATGAATGAACCGCTGACGCTTGCCGTCCTGCAGCGAGCGATGCTCGATTTTCTGCGCGGTCGCGAGGACGCTGTCGTGATTGGCGCACAAGCGGTCAACGCTTATGTCGGCGAACCTCGCATGACGCAAGACATTGATCTCATGTCGGTGCGGGCTGGGGAACTTGCGGAAGAGTTGCGGGAACACCTTGCCGAAAAGTTTCACATCGCGGTCAGATTGCGAACCGTTGCTGAAGGCCGAGGATTTCGACTTTATCAGGTTCAGAAGAGCGGCAACCGTCATTTGGCCGATATCCGTCCCGTCGAATCGTTACCCGCCTCGAAAAGGATTGCGGGCGTTCTTGTGCTTTCGCCTGCCGAACTTATCGCATCGAAAGCGATCTCATGTCACAAGCGCCGTGGTCAGCCCAAATCCGGAACTGATTGGCGCGACGCGGCGATGCTTCTTCTTAAGTTTCCCGAACTTAAATGCGAAACGGGTCCCGTTGCGGACAGTTTGAAGGCATCGGGTAGCGGACCAGAAATCATGGCGCTGTGGAAACAATGGGTGGCTCAGGATATCCGCGCAGAAGCCGAAGACGATGAGTTTTGAGAATAGTCAACTCGCCGCGTGGCGCGAGCGGGTGCGGGAAGAAGCCTTGCGTAGGGGTTTCTCTCGCGCGGGATTCACGACCGCCGAGCCGATTGACGAAGCCATTCAAAGACGATGGGAACGTTGGCGCAAGTTGGACCGCGCGGGTGAGATGGATTATCTCATGCGCGAATCGCCTCGCCGGACGCATCCGCGCGATTTGTTGCCCGAAGCGCAGTGCGTCATCGTCGTCGCGGCGGATTATTATCAAGGCGATCATCCCGCGCGGGAAGGTTCGGCGGATACCAGCGCTATACCAGAACTCGAAAGTTCTGTAGGTAGGTCGGGTCTTCGACCCGACGTCGGCTCGAAGAGCCGACCTACGAGCGCGGACAAAACTTTAGAGAACCGCACTTGCGGTAAGATCGCACGTTACGCGTGGGGCGAAGATTATCACCGCGTCATTCGCGCGCGATTAGAAGAACTTGCAAAATGGATGGAGACCGACGCGCGCGAGAATGGATTCACGGAAACGGTGCATTGGCGCGCGGCGACCGACAGCGCACCGCTCGACGAACGCGCGTTGGCATTTCGCGCGGGACTTGGCTTTATCGGAAAGAACACGCTCCTCTTGCATCCTGAACGCGGATCGTGGTTTTTGCTCGGCGAGCTTCTGATTTCGATTCCGTTTCCTCCCGATGAACCGCTGCGGCCTTCGCAGGAGCATTCGTGCGGAAACTGCCGACGCTGCCTTGAAGTCTGCCCGACGGGCGCGCTTTTGGATGCATTTGATCTCGATCCGCGACGTTGCATTTCGTATTTGACGATTGAACAGCGCGGGGCGATTCCGGAGGAGTTTGGCGCGAAGATGGAAGGCTGGGCGTTCGGCTGCGATCTCTGTCAGGAGGTCTGCCCGTTCAACCGCGATCCTTTGCCGAAATTGATTCCGGAGTTCGATTCCTCACGCGGCGCGGGTGCGTGGTTCGATGAGACGCGACTCAACGAAACACCATCGGGCAAGGCGTTTGAGAAACGATGGAAACATACTCCACTCGACCGCGCGGGAAGAAAAGGGATGAAGAGGAATTTGGAGGCGTTGAAATCGTGAGGCGCGACGCTAATCTTTCCAAAGCACGCCAACGCCATAGTCGGCAAGACGTGAATCGCCAGTTGCGAGCGTCAAACCCTCGAGTCGAGATTGAGCCACGAGCATTCGATCAAATGGATCATCATGATGCAGAGGCAGCAATCCAGCAGCGAACGCATGATCCATCGTGATGGGCAGCGACTGAAACTCCGCACGTCGCAGCCGATCCTCTAAGTCCGTGGGTATTCGCAATTTACCCAACGATTGTTTGATGGCAATTTCCCACGCGGTTGCCGCGCTGACATAAATAACGTTCGCTCCATCTGCTATGGCGGATCGCACCTTCTTTGGCAACTTTGGATTGTTCTCGAACCACCAAATCAGGGCGTGGGTATCGAGGAGCAGACGCAGGCTCACGGTTTCTCTCCGCGAAACGCTGAACGTAAACTCTTGGGCAAATCATCGAAATCGGGAGACATATAGACTTTTCCCTCCCAGCCGCCGGGCTTGCGCATGGAGGACGACTTCCGATAAGGGACAAGCTTGGCGATGGGCGTTCCCGCTTTGGCGAGGATGATTTCTTCTCCCTTGGCAACCCGCGAAAGCAAAGCCGAGAGATGAGTTTTGGCGTGGTGAATGTTTGCGATGGTTTCCATACTTTAACTTAGCTTAGTCTAGTCCATTATGCAAAGAATTATCGAGCAGAAATGTAACGGCGCAACCTCGTTGAGGTTGCAATAATATAAAATCCGTAACCCAGGGTAGTCGCTGCGCACCAACCCTGGGCTTTGGGACGAAACCTCTTCGAGGTTTCAAGAAGGAATTCTTGTCCGCTCGGTGTAGGTCGGGACTCCATTCCCGACAAGATATTCGTCGGCTCTGGAGAGCCGACCTACGGATTAAACCTTCCAGATGCGCTCTACTTTTCCCCCGGATTCGGTTTGAACGCATCCTCCCATTTGAACGGGAGAACATCGGGCATGACTTTGACCTGCGTTGTGAACTTGAAGGGATATTTTCCGCCGCTATCGAACACCAGTTCGACGAAGAAGGCGGTATAACCTTTTTCGGCGGGCTTGATGCGGCCAACATAGGTCCCTCCCTTTTTCGATTTGAGCGGAGTGCTCGTATAAGCCTTCCCGATTTTATCGAGCCGGAAGTCGCGCGCGTTGGGATTATTTGCCTGCCAGAGATTGACTTCCTTCGGAGTTACGTCGGTCTTAACGACGATCGCGCCGTCTTTCTCGCGGATGCGCCAAGTGAAATTCGGTCGGGGTTTGCCGTCGAGCACGGATTGATAGAAGGCTTGAAGGCTCTCTTTCGCGTCTGATCCGGCCAGCGAGTGTTTGGCGTTCGGAACATAACGAATGTGTTTCTCGCCTTGAATCTTATCCCAATAAAATTGCGAATTATCGGGGAGAAAGAATTCGTCGCCCGCAGCGTTGATCATGAATTTCGGAATGGATTTCAGGCGTTCGCGCGATTGGTAGTAGTAGGGGTCTTCGATTTTTAACACAGCTTGGTAATCGGGGTTGCCGATTTTGCCGGGGAAAATTCCATGGTTCACGTAATCATTCAGCGCGGAGGAAAAAAAGCCATAGGCCATGAAATGATGCTTGGTGATTTCCTCGGAGTTCAAGGCATCAATGACCATCGGTGCGATGGCGATGACGCGCGGATCTACTACGGCCGTGAGCCACGTCGTCCAGCCGCGCTTCGAGCCGCCCGCGACGACGAAGCGATCCACTTTTAGTTTGCCGCCGTCGTCGCTCGCGAGAAATTCGGTCATGCAATCGAGCGCGCGGACGGCGCTTTTCACCATCGCGAGGCGGACGAGCCACGTTTCGTCTTTGGTCTCCATGTATTTGATTCGCGTGTAGGCGATGAGGTCGTCTTCATACCGTCCTTTGTCTTTGGAGTCGGTAAACGCCAGCGGTTGATTGGGAACCATGCCGAGTTCGGCGACGACGGTGTTGGTGCTCTTCGCGAGTTCAAGGGTTCGCTCGGAGGCGGATTTTGGAGCATCGTCCTTGTTGCTTCCGCCGCCGATGAAAAGGAAGCCGATGCCGGGTTTAGCCTGATCGGGTTTGACGAGCGTCAGCCAATGTTTCCAGACGGGGCGATCCACGTCGGCTTCGGTGCGCCATTGCTGAGAGGTCAGTTCGATGACGAATGTTTTGACGCCGTCGCCGGGAATGGTTGAGGCGAGTTTCCATGCGTAGGCCGGATCGGGTTTGGCGATGTAGCGGTCGAGCGCGGTTTCGTCGGAATGCGCTTTTGGGAGGGCGACGGACAAGGACAGAAAGGCGAATGCGAAAAGTCGCGCGAAATCGAAGCGTGGCATTCTCGCGCGCAAAAGGCTGGTATTCATGGCTCGGCTCCTTCAAGTTCGATTCGCCCTGATTATCACTCCTTTTGCGATGGCGTCCAGAACAATACGATAAGAGGCTTTTTTTAAGCCCCGGAATGGTCTATGCTTAATTCGTCATTTGCTTTGAGGAACGGAAAAGCGAACGGAAGGGTCGTCCGGGCTGGTGTTTCAACAACGTTGAAGGGCTGCGGAGTTAAGAGCATGGACAAGACTTTTCCGACGCGCGTGGGAGGATGGCATATCCGGTGGGTTGCCTTGGGTTCGCTTTATTTGGGCGCGGGAATTGCGCTGCACGCGGACACGATTTATTTGAAGGACGGTCGAACCGTTGTTGGCGTCATTGACACTTCGCTTTCGGACGACCGGAAAGTTGTCATCAGCACGCAATCGGGCATTCATCATATTCCAAGGAATCGGGTGGATCGGCTGGATATTCGGAAGGATGTAAGTCCGGATGAAGTGCGCGGCGATCTTTCGGCAAACGAACAGGATTTCGACCGCGCCATTGAGCTTTATGGCAAGGCGCTGAAAAGCCAGCCTGAAAATAAGGAACTGGAGAAAAAAATCGCCGACGTGAAGGTGCGGATCAAGGAACGGGACGACAAGCGATTCGGTCTTGAATTTCAAAAGGTGGACAAACTGATCGCTGCGCGTGAATACGAAACGGCGCTCGGTCTCGCGCAGGCTCTTGCCGATAAGACCGAGGCCGGCTCCGCGCGGCAAAGCTGCCTGAACAAGGTTGCGGCTGTCCATATTGAACAGGCGCGTGATTACCGCAACGTCGTTAATTATCCGCAGGCCGAAAAATCGTATCGGCTGGCGATTGAGGCCAATCCCGAGGGAGCCGTCGCGCAGCTTGAGCTCGCCGACCTTGTTCAACGGACGCCGACGCGGCAGAAGGAAGCGATGGAGCTTTATCAGCAGGGGATTGATCTGGCCATCAATGATCCGACGCTGATGGAAGCCAAAGAATTGCTCAAGTACCGCAGCGATTACGCGAAGATTCATCTGATGGCGCAGAAATATCGAGAAGCCGCGCGGCTCTTCTGGATTGTCGTCGAGAACGATCCGCAGGGTCAGTTTTATCAGGCTCCCGATTCGATTATTCAGGCGTATCTGACGATTGGTCCCGAACTCGCGAAGGAAAGCGAAGAGAACGCCGAAGCGATTGGCATCCTCGAAAAAATCATGGAGAAGCGTCCGAACGAGGAACGCGCTCGGTATATGGTCGGGAAGATTTACTTCGACCGGGGCGATTATCCGAAGGCGATCACCTATCTTGAGCAGGCCTTGAAGATTATGGACGCCGGATATGGCTCGGCCAATCACGCGGATTGCCGGTATTACTTGGGACTGGCCTATCGCAAGACGGAAAAGGACGAAGAGGCGATCAGGATGTACAAGTCGCTTCTTGAGATTCAACCGGACCGATACGAAGGCATTTGCGAATTGGGTGAAGTTTATTACGAGTTATCGAAGTTTAAGGAGGCCATCGAGCAGTTCCAAAAAGGGGTCAAGATTGAGCCGGCACAGTATCGAGCCTACGTAGGCGCCGGGCGGACGCTAAGACGAATGGGGAAATACCAAGAAGCCGTCGTCATGTATGAGGAACTCATCAAACTCAGGGACGATAATGCGGAGTATTATTACGAATTGGGGCTGACGTACACCGAACTTAAGCGTCATGAAGACGCCGCGAAGATCTACGCCCAGGTTATGAAGTTAATGGAGAAAGAGGACGCAACGGATCTTGCGGTTAAACAGCGGCTAGGAGAAGTCTGGGGTTATCTTGGCGCGACGAACATCGCTCTGAAGAAGTATAGCGAGGCCATCGAGCAGTTGGATAAATCGCTCGCGAATATTGATAACTATGGCGCGGCGCTCGCGTCCAAGGGACTGGCCTATCGCGAGTTGGGACAATTGGAAGAAGCGGAAGAGTTCTTTAAGAAAGCGCTCGCGACCGATCCCAAGAAGCCGGAATATCACCTGAATCTTGGAGTGTTGAACCACAAGTTCAAAAAGGACACCGCGACGGCGCTTAAGTTTTATACCGATTATTATGCCAATGGGGGCACGGATCCGCAGGTTGCCGGATGGATTCGTGAATGCGGCGGAACGCCTCCGTAATAGCGCAAATAAAACTCCCCGGAACGTTTCCGAATCCGGGGAGCCAAGAGTTTTCCGAAAGAGGTTCGCGAGATTATTGACCGGAGATGCCGACGCCCGCGCCCGACCGAACGACGTCGCCGCGGCTGACCGTGCCGTTGGAGGGATCATAGATCGCATTAAACCTGGGAAGTGTGCAATCGGCCAACTGTCCGACAAGACCCGTCAGGGCGTCGCTAAATTGGTCAAAGGAAAGCAGGCCATCCGGACCCGCGCTGACGAGCATCCAGCGGTTGGTCACCAAACGCGCGACTTCATCCACCGTCATCGTGTCATACGGAGGGGGAAGAGAACCCAACCCACCGCCCGCAAGCAAACTCATGAAAGGATACGCGATGGCGTCCGAGGGCATGGAGAGATAGAAAAAGACGGGATTGCTTTTGCTATCGGGGACATAGGGACCCGATCCGCCGTCAACAACGTAATACTTGACGACGTGATTGCTGTTTTGTCCCGATTGATAAAGGATCTGTCCTTCCAAACTGTTGAGCGGATCGCGCAGGAATGAATTCGTGAAATAGCTGACCGGAGTGCTGAGGGGATAGAGCAATTCCTCGAGGCAGAAGTGTTCACCCAAGGGGGGGTTCGTGGGGGCCATTCCGTTATGGGCAATGCAATAGGGGGTCATCGTGTGACCGACGAGAAGCATGGCGAGGTCATTGGGATAAGCGTTCCAATCTACGTAGTAGGCTTCAATGGATGTCGCGAGTGAGCGTTGATCCGACTTGGCGCGTGAGACTTTGGCTCTGACCTGGGCTTCCAAGAAGTTCGGGACGGCGATGGCCGCCAGAATGGCAATGATGGCTACAACGATCAAAAGTTCGATCAGTGTAAACCCATGAATCTTCGATTTCATGCTTTGGTTTCCTTTATTTCCAAGCTGTGGAGTATTCAGCGCAAACGCAACACTCCCTTCCATATTATTGGACGTTTTTCGTGCAACGTCAATTCCCATCCTTCCTGCGTCTATTCTTTCCATCGCATAG
>CAZPIK010000061.1:0-15121 GCA_964586185.1 uncultured Candidatus Sumerlaeota bacterium
ATCACGACTTACTATTTTCACAATACGATTTACGGTTCGCTTTATACCGACGCGCAACGCCGGACGCCGATCCGCACCGAGAAATTTTTGGAGCGACGCGATGATACGCGCGTGGTGGTCATCGGCGACGCGAGCATGGCTCCCGAAGAATTGGAATCGCCCGGCGGAGCGATCAGCTTTGGCTCGGATGACGCCCAACCGAGCACCTATTGGCTGAAGCGAATCCGCGACCGGTTCAAGCATTCCTGTTGGCTGAATCCCATCGCGCGTGAGGAATGGACCGACACCTACGGCCAATGGACCCTCACCACGATCCGCAATATTTTTCACATGGAAGACATGACGCTCCGCGGCATCAAAGGGATGACGAAAAAACTGACCTCGAAGAGCAATGAGTGATCTAAATGGATTTGGCTCGCGTCATCGGCAATGTTGTTTGCAATCGAAAAGACCCTTCGCTCGAAGGGGTTCAGCTTTGCCTGCTTCAACCTCTGAACGAAAAAATGGAACCGGTGAGCAAACCGCTCGTTGCGACTGAAGCCTCGCGTTCACGGGCGATGGGCGACGTGGTTTTTTACGTCGCGAGCGGCGACGCCGTTTACACCCATCCCGACGGACGCGCGATGCCCGTGGACGCCGCTATCGTCGGCTCGGTGGATTCGCTCCACCTGCCAAAGTAACTTTATTATGCGCCTCGCTCTCGTCATCGGCTCGCTGACTTCAACGGACAAGCATCCATGCTATGACGCCCGACCGCTTTTGCTCGTGCAGCGGCTTACGGTCGAACGCAAGCCTTTCGGTTTTCCGACGATGGCGATTGATTACGTCGGCGCGGGCAAGGGGGACGTCGTGCTTCTCGGCGCGGCACCGGGTCTTGCCTCCACCGTCCTCAATTATCCCAAAGCTCCCGTTCAGCAGCTCATCATGGGGATCGTGGATAAAATTGAAACGTCTCACGGACAATAAAGGTTATCCATCACGCGGTATCGGTAATGTCGCCGACTCTTGAATGTTACTGCGGCGAAATGCGTTTGCCGATGAATAATGAACTGGTTATAGCTCCCGGAAAATATGGCGAACTGCTGCGAAAAGCAGGTATCGAGCGGTTCGACGACTTGTGGAATCTCCCGAGGGATTTTATCGAACCGCCGAACAAGCGTCGCGGAGGTTGGAGCGGCGTCATAACTTTATCCCCCCCAGCCATAAACGGCGAGGAACCCCTCAAACTTTACGTTAAACGTCAGGAAAACCAGCCGCGATACTCTTGGCGTCATCCGCTCGGACAACTAACCTACGCTTATGAATTGAAAGCGTTGCTTCGTTGGCACGAGCGTCATTATCCGGCGATACATTGGGCGGGTTACGGCTTTCGAAAAAAGGGACGCGACGCGCAGGGGATCATGGTGACCGTTTCGCCACCGGGGAATTATCGTTCCTTTTCCACGACGAAGTGGGACGCCGATGAATTGCCGCTGGAAGTTTTCCGCAATGCTGGGGAATGTCTTTACAGATTTCATCGCGAAGGTTGGCAACATGGCGCGCTTTATCCCGACCATACGTTTATGGATAGGCAGTCGGGTGAGCTATTGCTGATTGACCTAGAGCGTTCGCGGCGGCAGTGGATTAAGGAGCGCGCGGTTTACAACGACTTCTACCAATTCTTTAAGCGGATGAATTGGCTGTCCGTCGAGGCCGTGAATGCTCTGCTCAACCCGTATCGGCGGGATTTTTCGGGCGCGCTTAGGCGATTGGCCATTGAGAATTATCGGCCTGCAAAAAAGCCGGGAGGCAGAAGCGGTAGCCAGCACCGAAATTGAAAGCGAGCCGAGAATTCGTGGCGCTCTACTTTGAACATGGACGACGAGCTACAAATCCTCGAGAATCGGGACGTGAAAATCCCGTATCCTTTATCCATTCGTGATTCCTTCAATTTGAGTTTAACCATCGGCATTGCGGTCTGCTGCTGTTTGTTGCTCGGTTGCTCCAAGCATTCGAACGATCCACCTTCCGACGCGAGGGAGGTCGTGGTTTATACCGCGCTGGATCAGATTTATTCCGAACCCATTTTGAAAGCCTTCGAATCGCGCGAGGGGATTCGCGTCCGCGTTGTTTACGATTCCGAAGCCGCCAAGACGGTTGGCCTTGTCAATCGTCTGATCGCCGAGCGCGCCCGACCAAGATGCGATGTTTTTTGGAACAATGAAATCATACGAACGATCAAACTGGATCGCGAAGGTTTGCTTGAAACCTACGACTCGCCCATGCGAATGGAAATCCCCGCGGCGTTCAAGGACAACGAAGGGCGCTGGACGGGATTCGCCGCTCGGGCTCGCGTATTGGCATTTAATACGAAACTACTCACGCGCGCCGACGCGCCGAAGTCACTTGACGAATTGACCGATCCCAAGTGGTCGGGACAAGTTGGGATGGCATATCCCCTATTCGGCTCGACGGCAACTCACGCTGCGGCGCTTTTCGCGCGATGGGGTGAAAAGCGGGTGAGCGATTTTTTTTCCGCGCTCAAGGCCAACCGCGTTCACATCTATGACGGGAACATGGGGGTTTGCCGGGCGGTCGCTTCAGGCGAAATCGCGATGGGACTCACCGACACCGATGATGCGCATCTCGTGCAGAGCGAAGGCAAACCCCTTGACTTCATCTTGCTCGATCACGATGGCGAAGGCGCAGTGCTCATTCCCAATACGCTCGCGCTGGTGAAAGGCGCGCCCCACGGCGAATCCGCTCGCAAACTGATGGATTATCTCCTTTCGGCGGAGGTCGAGGAATCGCTCGCGAAGTGCGAATCGGCGCAGATTCCGGTGCGATCCACAGTTCCCGCCCCAGATGACGTGGCGGCGATGGCAAAAGCAAAGTTCATGTCCGTAAACTTCACCGAGGCCGAACGGCAAATCGAATCCTCGGCGGAAATCTTGAAACGCATCTTCAGCAAACCGTGAATAAGAAGAGGCCGGAGAATACTCGTGATGTCATTCTTGCGACTTCTCAATCTCCTGCATGAAGTTCGCAAGGGGCGCGTCCCTGGGTTTCAGCTTAAGTCCTTCGGCTGTTGATTTTCGCGCGGCCTCGCGGTCATGGAGCTTTCGTAGTTGAAGAAACGGGATATACCGGATCGTAAACGCGAATTCATCTTCGTCGTCTTGAGTCCACGTGGGTGATAGTTCGCCGAGCGCGGGTCGGAACTTGAGTCCAACGTCGCGCGAGCGCCTGAATTCTTCAATCGCTTCGTTCCATTTCTCCTGCTTGATCAGCACTCGCCCCTTCATTAAATAGAGTTGGAAATGATCGGGATTATTTTTGATGCCTTCATCGAGGAAAGCGATGGCCTGCTCCAAATGCCCCGGAGTATTTTCCTCGTGCATGAGAAGATATCCCGCGACGACATACGCGCGCGCATGGCGTGGATTGATCGCTGTCTGAACGCGATACCAAGGGAGCACTTCGCGGCTCCTGGCGAACTGATGCTCCCCCCAAGGCTCAATCTCGCGTTGGATATCGCCGATGAATCCGCGGAAATCACGCTCGGGCGCGGGAATCATCAATGCAGATTTCAAATCCTTATCGTGATCGTGTTTCTCATGGTCATCCGCATGTCCGTGTTCGTGCTCATGCTCATCCTTGCTCTCGCTTGTAACTTCGGCTTGCTCCATATCCTTGTCTTCATCTTTATGCGCCGCGAAACGCATTCCCCGATGCTCATAAAGCTCGCTCTTCACCCAAATAAAATCCGAAAGACTCGTCCGCACTTCGCCCAAAATCATCGCGAACGCGCTGGTGTTGATCTCGTGCTGCGCCCCTTCGCTCGTGACGTAAGCGGCGGAATAATTTTGCGTCGCGCGGAGTCTCGGCGTTAACGCACAGGCAAAAATGAGCGCGATTCCAATTCCGGTGGTAAGAAGACCGGTCGCCATACCTCGCCGGGATTGGGTTCGATTCGTCACCATTTTACAAAGCCAATCCGCTAAAACGCCTTACTGCGATTCCAGAAAAAACAAAAGTCCACAAAGCTCCATAGACGGCGACGAAAATGAACGAGACAAAATCGAGCGGTGCGGCTCCATCCACATATCGTTGAAAGTGATTGAGGAGCGAGAAATCGGGGGGCAAAAAACATAGGTATCGTAGAGGAGACTCCGCAAGAGTGTTGCTCGCGACGCTCAAGACCGTCGGGCCGAAAAAATACCCGAATAATCCGATTACAATCGCCAATCCGACGGGCATGTAAAGCGAGAGGGCCAACATGAGCGCGGAGAGGACGGCCAGAGCGATGAACTGCAAAAAGAACGCTTGAAAAAGCGCAAAGGGATCCTGCAAAGGGAGTTTGGGCGCGGTCACGAGAGTGATCACGCAGCCCAGCAACAGCATCACACTTGCCAGAAGCAGAATTGGAATCCATTTGCCCGCGAGGAATTCAGCGCGTCCCACGGGCTTGGCGAGAATCGGATAGATCGTCCGCGATTCGATTTCGGCGGGAAGCAATTGCGGCGCGACGATGATGAGCAGCAGCGCCGATGCCGATGAAGAAAGAGTGAACCCGAGACTAGCAAGGAACCGCGCCATTTCGGTTGTCTCTATGCCGAGGAATCGCGCGATACCAGCGCCAGCGCCAAAAACAAGGAGGATAAGTCCGAGCAGATAGGCGTCTTTTCGTCGCAGCATCTGAAGCGCAACAACGCGCATCAAGAGCGGAAGTGGATTCGGGGCGATCAGGGCGGTGTCGTGCATTTAGAGCGCGCGCCTCCGGAACATGAGGTATCCGACTCCCAAATCCAGAATCACGAATGCGGCTGTATATGCGGTTAGGATCGCCATAATGCGGATGGAGATCGGCGGAAACCCGTGGATGACTTTTGATGAAAGATCAAAGAGCGCGGTCTGCGGAACGATGTAATTCAAAACGCGAATCGCCATCTGGCTCGCGGCATCGGCGTAATCATAAATAATGATGATCGCGCTCGTGAATATCTGCCCGAAGATATAGACCATTCCGGTGAGAGTAATCGCCGCGTCTTGATTGAAAAGAAGCGAAAGCGCAAAGGCCAGGCTCGCGACCAGCGCGACCAAAAGGCATTGCAGGTAAACATATTGAAGGAAAGTTCCCCACGGCATGGGATAGCCCGCGAAAAGATTAACTCCGATGAAAACGACCATGAACAGGGCGAAACAAAAACATCCCGCCGCCACGACGCCCAGAAATTTGCCGAGGATAAACTCCGCGCGAGAAACCGGTTTGGCGAGTGTGACGTAAATCGTCCGCGAAGCGAACTCGCGAGGCAACTGCCGCGAAGCCAGCACAATCGTCGTCACCATCGTCGAGATCGCCATGATCTGAAGCGCGATCTCTTGATAAAATTTGTGCAGTCCCGCGATATTAAAGAAACGGAAAGTCCCCGCCCAACCCAGCATGAATAGGGTCAGCAACACAATGGTGTAAATCTCCTTGCGGCGCAGGGCTTCGGTGAAAATGGTCTTGGCGATAAGATAGAGCCGTCGCGGCATGACCCGTCCTCAATTCGTATCAGGCCGTACCAATTTCATAAAGTATCGTTCGAGCGTCATGGAGGGCCCGCCGGGCGTTTCCATTTCGCGGAGCCGCCGTAAAAGATCGGGAACGGGTTCCTCGGCGATTTTTTTTCCCTTGTTGATGATGATCACTCGATCGCAAAGGTCCTCGACCTCGTGCAATTCATGCGATGAAAAGAAAATCGTTTTCCCCCGACGCTTCAAATCCAGCAACGTTTGGCGCAGATCGTATCGCCCGGCAGGATCAAGACCCGATGAGAGTTCATCGAAGATTAACAGATCGGGATCGGCAATGATCGCCTGCGCAATGCCGATCCGCTGCTGCATCCCTTTCGAAAAATTTTTGATGAGCGATTCGCCCTTGCCCGCGAGGCCGACCTTTTCAAGCATCTCGGGAATGCGCCGCTTAAGCGTCGCCGAGTCGAGTCCATGAAGGCCGCCATAAAGTTCCAACACCTCGCGCGCTTTCATGAAGGGATAATAGAGCGTCACTTCGGGAAGATACCCGATCCGGCGACGCGATTCGGTCGTTCCCGCTTCGGCTCCGAATACGCGCGCCGATCCCGAAGTCGGAAAAATGAATCCCATGAGCGTTTTGATCGTCGTGCTTTTTCCCGCGCCATTCGAGCCGACAAATCCGACGGTTTCGCCTTCCGTAATATCGAACGACAGATCGTCCACAGCAACGGACGCCTTAGTCCCTTTGCCATAAACGAGCCTCAGATTTCTAACTTCGATGACGGCGGGCATGGTTTCACTTTCGATCTCGCATGACCAAGATAGTTTGATTTGTGAATCGGATCAAGTGAACGCTATCAATCTTGGAGGGCTGAAACAATAGAGCAAAACTCTTGGTGGGTGGACACGGGCTTGAACCGTGGACCTCCGGCTTGTAAGGCCGGCGCTCTGACCAGCTGAGCTATCCACCCACGAACGGGAAATCGGAAAGGAACGCAAGGCACGGCAACACCACGCCCGCGCCTACTTTATCCCATTCGCTCCAAAATCCGCGAAAAAATCCAGTCGGCGATTTCCGATTTCGGCATGTTGCCCGAAGGAATCGGCGTGCCGGTTTTCTCGACCAGCGTGACTTCGTTGGTCGCCGATTCGAAGCCGACCCCTGCGACGCCGATGGCGTTGGCGACGACCAAATCCATTTTCTTCGATTTCAGTTTTGCGCGGGCAGATTCGATCAGGTTCTCGCTCTCGGCGCAAAAGCCGATCATGTATTGTCCCTTGCGGCGATGCGCACCAGCCCAGGCCGCGATATCTGGAGTGCGGGCGAGCTTTAGTTCCAGCGTTTCGCCTCCCTTGATTTTTCCCGTCGCGCGCGCGGGCATGTGATAGTTCGCAACGGCGGCGGCAAAAATCGCGACATCGGATTCGTTGAGTCTCTTTTGAACCGCTTCGAGCATTGCCGTCGCGCTTTCGGCGGAAACATTTTCGGCTTCCGTGGGTAGCGGAGTCGAAAGCGGCCCGTGGATCAAAATAACTTTTGCTCCGAGCCTGATCGCGGCTTCGGCAAGCGCAACGCCCATGCGTCCCGAGGAGCGATTACTGATGAAGCGGATCGGATCGAGCGATTCGCGCGTCGGTCCGGCGGTGAGTAAAACCGTTTTTCCCGCGAGCGGGGTGATGGAAAAATTGGGGACAGCCACCGGGATCGGATTACCGATGCCGGTGACAGTCCCCATTTTTCCTTTTCCCATTTTTCCAAAATGTTGTTCGAGCGCGGCGACGCAATCGGCGGGTTCGGCCATGCGTCCTTCACCGATTTCGCCGCAGGCAAGCGATCCCGCGCCGGGTCCGATAATGTGAACACCGCGCGATTTGACAAGCGCGAGATTCGCCTGCGTCGCCGGATGTTCCCACATCGCCGTGTTCATCGCGGGAGCCATCCAGACGGATCCGCGATACGCAAGCAGCAGCGCGAGCGGCGCGTCATCTGAAATTCCGTGCGCGGCCTTGGCGATAAAATCAGCCGAAGCCGGAGCAACGATCACGGCGTCCGCCCATCGCGCCCATTCGATGTGTTCCATGCGATGCGACGCGGGTTGACCGAATAACTCGTCATAAACCGGATGGCCGGAGATCGCCTCGAACGTGAGCGGAGCGACGAATTCCCGAGCGGCGCGGGTCATGGCGACGCGAACTTCCGCTCCGGCTTTACGCAGGCGGCTCGCAAGATCGGCGGCTTTATACGCGGCAATTCCACCGCTGACGACCAAGATAATTTTGGAATTGGAAAGTCCCATGTCGCCCGTTACCGCCCGCTCGCGCTCTTGAGGGCGTTGATCTGGTCGCGAAGTTGCGCGGCGCGTTTGAAATCCTCCATCTTGACCGCTTCTTCAAGCTCCATTGCGAGTCGCTCGACTTCAGTAGTCGGACGAGCTTCGGTCGCGGTTTGGGTTGCAGTCTGTGCGCGTCCGCTGCCCGATCCCGTATCTGAGGCCGCACGGGGACGGTTCATTCCGCCGCGCCGAGTTTGCGCAATGGGAACAACGCGCGCGGAAGGACGCGGTCCGAAACGCACGAGCGAGAGCGCCGCCGACATCCACGCCTCGAACATCGCCTTGCCCGCGTAAGGGGAATCGTAAACTTCGGAGTATTGCAGCATCTTCATCTGGTCGAGGCATGAGAGAAGCCCGAGCAAAGCAATGAGCAGAAAAATGGTATCCGTCCCGCCGATCATCGAAGTCATCTCGCGCAGGATCGGAATGTCATACCCACCCCAAAATAGAAAAAACACGGCGCCCATCAGCCCGGAAACAAAAATACCAAGGAGGCAGATATCATAAGTGACTCGGCCCGGGTCGAACCGCATCGAAAGCGATGAACGAAGCAATCTCGCGCAATCCATGGGGAAGAGCGGAATCAGCACGTTGAAAAAGAAGAGCATCCAATTGGCGGCGCGGATTTGTAGCACGGCAAGATAGATTTCGTAACCGAGCGCGGAGGAGGAGAGCCCCGTCGGAAGCGACCACGAGACGAGCGTCGCGCCGACGGCCAGCGCGAGCGAGACCAAGGGTCCCATGATCGTGACGATGAATTCGTTGTAAGCCGACGCGGTCGCGCCTTCGATGGAAGCCAAACCGCCGAGCGGCCAGAGCAGCACCCGACGCGCGCGGCAACCCATCAGATGCGCTCCGTAGCAATGCCCGAGTTCGTGAGCCAGGATGCTTCCGAACATGATGCCGATGAACATCACCGCCTCGAAAATACTGTATTGGACGCGCACGGCATCCGACGACGCTACGGGAACAACGGCATCCAAAATCCAATACACCCAAAGGAGAATCAGAACGGGATGAATGCGAACCTCAATGCCACGGACGCGACCGGCGGGGAGACCGTTATTCATCCGCTGCCACCAAGGGGCTGACTCGAACTCGCCGTTCATGACGCCACCAATTGCTTGAGCCGTTTTGCGCCCGCGCGAACGTAATTGGCGGTCACGCGGGGCGAACCGCCCTTCCATAATGTTCGCGCGATATAAGATGGCCTAAGATACATCGCCAAAAGTTTTTTGCGCCGCCAACGAGTGAGTTGCTCGCTCGAAAGGGTGTGCGTGCGGACGGCGGCCTGCGCGTAACCGCTTTGATCCGGTGAGCGCTCGAACAACCCTTCGGCCAGCGCGATCTCGTAATATTCCGTTCCCGGAAGTGGGTAGGCGATATTGAAATCGAAGAAATCGGGATCGAGTTTCCGGGCGAATTGATAAGTCTCCTCGAGCGTCTGCTCTGTTTCCCACGGAAGCCCGATGACGAAAAACGTGTGGACGCGCAGGCCATTGCGCTTACAGATCGCAACGGCGGTTTCGGCCTCCTCGACCTTGGCGCCCTTTTTGAGTTTGTCCAAAATTTCCTGATTGCCGGTCTCGACGCCGAACGCGACAACCCAGCAACCCGCCTCCCGCATGGCTTTCGCACGGTCGTCGTCCATTGTGTCCACGCGACTATTGCAACCCCAACGAATATCGAGCTTGCTCGATTTGATGAGACCGCAGAGTTCGAGAAGCCATTTTTTGTTGAGCGTAAACGTATCGCCGTGAAAGAGAAATTCGCGGATGCCAAATTTCTCGACGGCCTCGCGGATTTCGCCCATGACGTTTTCCGGCGTGCGATGGCGAACCTTAAATCCCGACATGACCCCCGCCGGACAAAAAACGCACGCCGCTGGACAGCCGCGATTGCCGTGAATGACCGTCAGCGGATTCCCCGTTTCCGGACTCAGATAAAGATCATTTTGCAGAAGGTCCCGCGCGGGATAAGGAAGCGCGTCAAGATCGGTAATGGTCGGATGACCGTGATTGCGGCGAATTTTTCCATCGGCCTCGCGCCAGACTGCGCCCGCGAGTTCGGACATCGGCGCGCCTGCTAGGAAACGCTCAAGCGTCTCCTCCAATTCGCCGTGGAAGCCAAAATCAATTTCGGGATGGTCGCGCAGAGTCTCGGCGCCGAGGGCGTCCATGAACTCTCCCTTCATCGCTATAAGGACGTTTGAGCCGAACAATTCCTTAGCGATGATCGCAACCTGAAAATCATGTTCCGCCGTCGCCGTCACGACGTTGGCGAGAATAAAATCGGGTTTGAACGCGGCGAGATCGGCGCGGAGATCGTCCCACGTCCTGCGCTCGGCGGGATAATCGTGCAGGGCAACTTCCGCTCCCGCGCGCCGAAGTACCGCAGCAAGCGACGCCAGTTCAATCGGCGGAAACGTGATCTGGACGGTCTGATCCTCGACCTTACACTGGCAACGGTCGTCGCGGCGATAAAGCCCCGTCGGGGGATTCATGAGCATCGCGCGTTGAAATCGGGGTTCGGTCATGGGTAGCCGCATGGGGACGCGCAAGCCTCGCGCTCAATGCGCGATTCCCAGCTACGCTCCCACATCTGACTCCAGCAGTTTATCGCAAGCGCTGGCGCAGCGTCAATTGTTTGGGGTATCTGGGCTCTTTCCGCATTGCAAATGGGGGCGGTTCTTACCTTAATTCGTCGTTGCAGCTTTAATTTTTTCAGTCAGCGCGGCGTTCTTCGCTTGGAATAGGTCGAGGGATTCCTTGATCTCTTTTGCCTTAGTCGCGTGGACGATATCCGCCGTGATCTGGCGCACTTCGCGGTAGGGATCCATGATCTCCTTCGGGAACGGCTTGTTGGTCAGCTTGTAACGCAATTGCCGAAGCGCGTCGTGAAGCGCGTCCTTGCTGTCAGTCATCGCGATGATCTCGGCGGGAAGCACGGGAGATTTGCCCGTGGCGTGGCATTGCGCGCAATTCGCCGTCCACTTGAACGATTCGGGGCGCGCGCCAATATCGTGCGAGCCGTGGCAGAGCATGCAGGTGACTTTATCAACGCCCTCATGATCGGGGAAATGTTTGCTTGCCTTGAACGTCGCAACTTCATGCGTGTGACATTTGCCACAACGCTCGTTCATATCGTCAGACGTCATCTTGCCGATGTAACCCATTTCTTTATTGTGGGCTTCTTCGGAATCGTCTTTTGTGGGGTCGCCGCCGTGGCATTCTTGGCATGAAACGGTCGCGCGGAAATGCGCGCTGGTGATGTGATCGCGAGCGGGGCGTCCATGCTGACGTGCCAGAGTTTCATGGCAGTTGAAACAGGAATTTGAAATCGCCTCGAACGGCCGCTCTTCCCAACGCTTCTCGTAAACGGCTTTCGTCGCGGACGCGCTTTCCGAGTTTGCGGTATCCGTTTGTTTTGGCTTATCCGTCTTGTCGGTGGAATCCGATTTATCCGCGGCGGTCTGGCACGCCACGACAACTAAGATAAGCAGCAAGGGTAACAACCCAACAGCTGCGGTTTTAAATTTGGAATTTTTCACGGTCTATCCCGCTTTCTTTTATTGGTGATGATCATAAGGAAACCCCGGAGCGTGCTTTGCGAGCGACAGCTTGGCCAGAAACCCGCCGATTTTCTCGACCGCGGCGTCCATGAGTTCGACGCCGGCCTCACGCGTTGCGCGACGCGGATCGCCCGCACCCGAACTTGGCGCGAATGCCTTCCATGGCCGCGAGAACTTGATCCACCCCTCCTTGAACTCTGGGATGGAGGGCTCGCGCATGAGTCCCGCATCGGCCAGCTCCATTTTCACCAGTTCAGGGGTGATGTGCAAGCAGGCGGCGGTCTCAAAATCATTGGCATGGTCGCCATCGCCGGGGCAGACCCGCGCGAGAGTCTCCGGAACCGATTCCCACCAATTCGCGCCGCAGATGAAAAGTCCCACGTCGCGCTTCAGTTCGCGGATGATCGTTTTGAGTTCGTTGCCGCCGTGCCCATTCAAAATGAAAAGATGCTGCAGTCCGCTTTCGGCGAGCGAAAGTCCCAGGTCGTGGATGATTCGAATGATCGTCGTTGGTTGGAGATTCAGCGCGAGTGGAAAACCCTGCATGTTGCCGTCGTAACCGTAGGGGAGCGGCGGCAGACAGACGCATTTTCCGCCGAGTTCGTTCGCGCGGCGCGTCGCACGGGTCGCGATATGTTCCGCGATGATGTTGTCCGTTCCGTAAGGGAGATGGTAGTTGTGCGGTTCTGTCGCGCCCGTCGGGAGGATCGCGGTTGTATATCCCGCGGATTCGACCTCGCGGAGATTCAATCGAAAAAGTTCATGGCTTGACACGAAGAGCGCTCCTGCGATTTGCATTAAATCGCGGCGTCATATTAGGAGGGCCGCAGTTTTTACGCAAGCGGGTGGATCGGTTGCGCACTTTGAAGAAACTATTTTCCGTCGCCCCCATTCGGGGGCTTGGAAAATCTATCGCGCATGCGTTTCCAGCGTTCGCTACGCTTTATTTCGCCACCCCCTTACGGGGGTTGAAGAGTAGATGAAAGGCCATCGCAAATACTGAATGGAATCCCGGAGGGATGACTTAATAAAGCGAAGCGTGAAGTCTCGCGCTAGCGAGACGAACGCTGGTGTAAAACGAACCCTGCATTCAAGCCCCGTAGTGGGCGGCGGAGATTTCAACAAACTACAAAATCCTATAGACGAACAAAGACCTTCTTGCGATACATCCATAAACAAAAAAGCCAGAGCACGAGCAACACCGACGCCGCTTCCAGAGCTGGACCATAGTTTCCTTTGAAAATATCCGCGCCGAGGTGCGTCATCAGCGTTTGCTCGACCCATCCGCGAAAAAGATACGACATGACATACATCGCGAGCGGATTCATTCCGACGATCATGAAGGGAAAGGTCCAGCGCTTCCAACCGCGCGCGTCAATCGTCCAGACAAACGCGCCCAAGGCCAACAAGGTCCAGCCGCCGCTGAAGAGCACCCATGTTGGCGTCCAAATCCGTTTCACGATCGGGCAGAGACTCCATTGCCAATTCATGAACGGCCAAATGGTTCCATCGAGCGCCATTGCAATAGCGAGTAGCCCGGCGCCGGAAATAAAGAGGAGTTTGATTTTTTCGTTGAGCGGCCGACTGCTTCGGAGCATTTCCCCCGCGCGAACTCCGAGCAGCGTCGTCGCGATGGAGGGAATAAAACTAAGCGTCGCATATCCGCCGCCGTTATAGAAATACTCGAACTTGCGTGGAAAGAGATTCAGAAACCAGCGGTCAAATGCGCCCGCGGGATTGAGGCTTTTGTTCCAGTGCGCGGCAAATCCGGTCAGTTGATCCCAATCTTCCGGAACGTGCATCGCCTTGAAATCGAGTTCGGGCCAAGGGAGCGGCCAGAGCGCAAAAAGCGCCCAGTAGCCGAAGAGAATCGCGACGATGCCGCCGATCTGGATTCTCCAATCGCGACCCAAAAACAGATAGACAAAAACGTAACCGAGTCCGAGTTGCGTCGTCACGTCCTCGAAAGTGTAGTTGGTCATCGAAGCACGATTGGAACGGAGAAAGATTCCGAGCGCTATTAACGCAAACGCGCGAAAAAGAACGTGTCCCCATTGCTTCAAAATAGAATCGCCGCGTCCCGCCCGCGCCGCGAATGAATAAGGCATCGCAACGCCGACGATGAACATGAACGACGGTTGGATAAGATCCCAAAGCGCGCAACCGATCCAAGGGGCGTGGCTCGTTTGGTAGTCGAGGAATTGCCAGAAGCGACTTTCCTTAAAATGCGCCGCAACGTCCGAAAGATTGAAGCCCTCCGAAACCATGAGCAGCATGACCGCGCCACGATAGACATCGAGCGACAGAAGCCGCGCCGGAGGTTCCTTCGCGATTTCAGGGTTTGTTGCCGCGTTTGGGTGAGCGATTGATTCCGCCATCCTGCATTCGCCTCGCGGGTAGTTCACTCTGAACAGAACGCAAAACCAAGAGTTTCTTTGGAGATTGGGTTTAGGGAGCATATGTGGAACGCTTGTCAGCCGCGCCGAGTTTCTATATTCTCGCGTTCGAAACTTGGAATATTGATGCGGGATGGGAGATGGGAAAATGACCGAATCAAAACCGATGGCCGAGGAAATCACCGATTTGCTTAAGGAGACTCGCGTCTTTGAGCCGTCCGCCGCGTTCAAGGCGCAGGCCAATATCAACGATCCCGCGATCTATGAAAAGGCGGCCCAAGACCCCGAAGCGTATTGGGCGTCCTGGGCGGAGCAGCTCGATTGGAAACAGAAATGGACGAAGGTTCTCGATTGGAATCCGCCGCACGCCAAGTGGTTCGTCGGCGGAAAATTGAACGTCTCGCACAATTGCTTGGATCGGCATTTGAATACCCGCAAAGATAAGATCGCGATTATTTGGGAGGGCGAACCGGGCGAGACGGTCAAGATCACTTACGCGGAACTGCATCGCCGGGTTTGTCGTGCGGCGAATATGCTTCACAAACTCGGAATCGGCAAAGGCGACCGCGTCGCGATCTACATGCCGATGATCCCCGAGGTCGCCATCGCGATGCTCGCCTGCGCGCGGATCGGCGCGGTTCATTCGGTCGTTTTCGGAGGTTTTTCCGCTGATTCGCTGATCGAGCGGACGAATGACGCGCAAGCCAAGGCGGTCATCACCGCCGATGGAGGGTATCGGCGCGGATCGCTCTTTCCGCTGAAGCCGACGGTGGATAAAGCGCTTGAAAGCTGCCCGTGCGTCAAACATGTCATCGTCGCCAAACGCGGGGACGGCACTTGCGCGATGAAACCGGGACGCGACCATTGGTGGCACGAACTTGAAGCCGACGCCGCCGACACCTGCGAACCGGAGTGGATGGACAGCGAGGATATGTTCTTCGTCCTTTATACTTCCGGCTCGACGGGCAAACCCAAAGGGATCGTGCACACGACGGGCGGTTACCTGACGCAGGTTTATGCCACGACGAAATGGGTTTTCGATCTCAAGGAGAACGACATCTATTGGTGCACCGCCGACGTCGGCTGGGTCACGGGACATTCGTATATCGTTTATGGTCCGCTCTCGAACGGCGCTACCGTCGTCATGTATGAAGGAACGCCGAATTATCCGAAACAGGATCGCTTCTGGCGCGTGATCGAAAAGCACAAGGTGACGGTCTTCTACACCGCGCCGACGGCCATCCGCTCGTTCATGAAGTGGGGGGAGCAATGGCCCAACGCGTGTGACATGAGTTCGCTTCGTCTGCTCGGCAGCGTCGGCG
>CAZPIK010000062.1:0-5127 GCA_964586185.1 uncultured Candidatus Sumerlaeota bacterium
GTTTAAATCGCTTGCGGCGTGACCCCAGACGATCAAGTGGTTTCGGTCTCAAGAAGAATTTTCTTATGGAAGTTGGTGGAGTCATAATACGAAATCGCCGGGTTGCCATTTACAACGGCAAGGGAGGTGAAGTCGCCGGTGAACCCTATCGAATCAATTGTGACGGGCGTGCCCCAGGCTGTCCCAGAGGGGTTGATCGCTCGGACATACTTCAAGGTGGCGAAGCCGACGTCCCGATAACAGATCGCCGGATTGCCATTCACGACTGCAAGTGAGGTAAACTCGCCTACGTTACCTATCCCGTCGGCAGTCGTCGTTGTCCATTGCGCGTGCGCAATGGACCCGACCGCTAGCATCGCGCCGAACATCAGCGTATGAAGAATACCCACTCTAGTGTGGTTCATCTGATTATACCCCCCGACCGAGGACAATTTAACGAACAAGCCCGTCAGTATTGGCACGAAGCTTAATGGAGCGAATCCCAACAAACAAGGGATTTTCGGCAGCTTGATGCCACAATTCAATCGCATTCCTTTGACAGATTCTCTTCCACGGATTAGGATGCGGCGGGTCATGACCTCTTGTCGTGCAGGGCGGTTCGGCCGTACGAGCCGGAACCGAGGGCTATGTCCGGCCCAAAACGGGGGAAAGATGGAACACGCAATGATGAATGGGAAACAGCGTCGCGCAAATCGGAGTCGGATGGGGCTTTTGGCTCTTCTTGTTTTTGTTGGAGTCATCGGATGCAAGGGTAAAACCGAACAAGAGCGCCTTGCCGAGGCCGAGAAACAGATTCAGGAAAACAATATCCTCGGCGCGACGATCCTCTATAAGGATTTCATCAAGAAGTTTCCCGATAGCCCAAACGCGGTATGGGCGCGATTTGGTCTCGCCAAGTGCTACTTTAGCGACCGTGACTATGCCAAGAGCCATGAAGTTTTGGACGAAATTGTCGCCAAGGCCGGTGGCGTGGACACTCAATACGGTCTCAATGCGACCATGCTGAAGCTCGATATCTTCCGGCAGGAGCAAAAGCTGGCCGAAGCGCTCGACCTATGCATCAAAACTTCCGATTCGTTGAAAACCGTTAAGCCTGAGTTCCACGAGTACTTCCTCGTGCGAATGGGCGAAGTCTTTAGCTCCAATGGCAAATCGGAGGAGGCGGTCCAGTTATTCAAAGGACTGCTGAGCCGCACACCCACGATGCCGTCGCTCCACATGGAAGCCCTGCATGGCATCGTCCTTGTCTATGGACAGGCCAAGCAACCCGAAAAAGCGATTGATGCGTATAAGGAATATCTTGCCGCGCATCCAGATGCCGATTACCGGCTCAAGAACGAACTGGCGACGATGCTCCGTCAAGCCAATCGAAACGAGGAAGCCGATCCCTATTTCGATCAGGGTGAGGCGGCCATCAACAAGCGAATCGAAGAAACCGTCGGCGCGAATGAGAAGAGCGTCGCGATGTTCGAGCTTGCGACGATCTACCAACTCCGCGGCAAGAAAGACGAGGCGCGGGGAGTTTATCAAAAGGTCATTGATGACTATCCAATGGGGCAACACCGACCGACGGCGTTCATGCTCCTCGCCGAGAGCCATTTTCAGGATGGCGACACTTCGAAGACGCTGGCGATTTTCGATCAACTTCAAAAGACCTATCCGAATACGCCGATTGCGGTCGGGGCTTTCCGAAGAGCGCAGGAAATTCGCGCCAAGGCAAGCGCGCCGCCAACGACCGATACTTTGACGACCGCGTCGGCGACCACGGATGCCCCGACGACAGCGGCCGCTTCGATCCCTCCGGCTCAAGCTCCCGCTGCTCCGGTTGGCGAACCTGCTCCCGCTACGGCGCCCCCGGCGCAATAAATTGAAGGATTGAAAACGTCCAGATCAAACTCCCGTATCAAGCCGCCCCGAATTGCGATGCGCAGATCGGGGCGGCTTGCGAATTTCGAGTCCAAAATTGATTCCGTAGCAAGGCGCGCGCTTGCGTTTGCGGCATTGCAGATCGGCCTCGACTCGCGCCACGAGATTAGTTTGTTGCTGTGCGATGGTGCGACGATCCGGCGAATCAATCGCGAGTGGCGAAACAAAGATCTCCCGACCGATGTTCTGTCATTTCCATCGCACGTATTAAAGCCCGGCGCGGATGCGGTTCCGGGATCGCTGGGCGATATCGTCGTTGCGCTGCCCGTCGCAAAACGCGCCGCCATACAAATGGGGATTCCTTTCGAGGATCACTTTGCGCATCTGCTCATTCACGGATTGCTCCATCTGATGGGGTATGATCACGTTCGCGATGGCGAGGCGAAAATCATGGAAGCATTGGAACGCAGAATCCTTGCCGCGAGGAAACGGAAGAGAAAATCATGAAGGGACCAACCCCAAAGAAATCGGGCGTAAAACGCGCGGGATTCGTCGCGCTGGCGGGCGTCCCCAACGCGGGCAAGAGCACGCTCGTCAATCAATTGCTGGGACGCAAAGTCTCGATCATGTCGCGCCTGCCGCAAACAACCCGCCATCGCGTCTGCGGAATTCTGACCGAAGGAGACACGCAGGCCGTGCTCGTGGACGTGCCGGGAATCCTCGCCGCGCCGGATAAATTCAATCGCACGCTCGTCGAAACGGCGGAAGGAGCGCTGCGCGATTGCGATCTTGCGCTGCACGTCCGCGAACTCGCCACCGTCGGTTCGGAAAACGAACGGCTCGTGGTCGAGCGGCTCCGCGCGCTCCGTTGCCCCGTTTGGGAAATTCGCAACAAAGTTGACCTTGGAATTCCAAAGAAACCACCACCCCAACAAGACGAAACCTGCGATTACGCCGAGTCATTTCGGATCAGCGCGCGAACGGGCAAAGGAATCGCAAAACTCAAAGAAGCGATCCTCGCCGCGATGCCTGAGGGAGATTGGCTATTTCCCGAAGACGATCTGAGCGACCGCGACCTTCGCTTTCTCTGCGCGGAACTCGTGCGCGAGAAAACATTTCAATTCTTGCGGCAGGAGCTTCCCTACGGCATCGGAACGTGGGTCGAAGAATGGGAGGAACTTCCCGGTCGCCCGATCCGAATGAAAGTCGTCATCCAAACCGAGCGCGAATCACACAAACCGATGATCATCGGCGCGAAGGGAGACACGCTCAAAAAAATCGGCACCGCCGCGCGGCGTGATATCGAAGCTCTTTGTGGCGGTCACGTGTTTCTCGAACTACGAGTCGTCGTTCGCGAAGGCTGGCGCAAAGATGTCAAAGAATTGAAACGGATGGGTCTCAAGGATTCCAATTGAAGGTATGCTCTTTCAGCCCTTTATGTGGGGTGATTAGGGTCTGTCTTGCCGACACGATTGAATTCCGCGACGCAAACAGGTAGCGTTCGTCAGGGAATGTTCTTGTCTTGTTGAATCGAACCTCCCCGCCCACGTTATGACCGGTTCTTTTTCCGCCATCCCCCTCCCCTACGCCACGCCCGAAGGCACCGAACGTTTCACTCGCCGCTTTGCCGATAACCCGCTACCCGGACATTTCAGAAAGTCGCAAGGCCTTCGCCTTTCCTCCATCGGGCTGGGAACCTATCTCGGCGACGAAGCTCCCAAGACCGACGCGCTTTATACGGAAGCCATCATCGAGGCGGTTAAACGCGGATGCAACGTCCTCGATTCGGCCATCAATTATCGTTGCCAGCGGAGCGAGCGCGCCATCGGTCAAGCGCTAACGCTCATGACGGCGAACCACGTCATCCGTCGCGAGGAAATCGTCATCGCCACCAAAGGCGGTTATCTTCCATTCGATGGTCAAGTTCCGACGAACCCCCAGGATTACATCCAAAGAACCTATATTGATTCCGGCATTGCGAAACCCGAAGAGATCATCGAATGGAATTGCATCGCGCCCAAGTATATCGAGGATCAATTGGAGCGAAGCCTCAAAAATCTCCGAGTGGCCTGCATTGACATTTATTACCTCCATAATCCCGAAGCGCAGTTGGCGCAAAAATCGCCCGATCAGTTTTATCGCGATATTGCGAAGAGCTTTGAGTTGCTCGAAAGGAAAGTCGGCGAGGGGAAAATCCGGCGATATGGAACGGCGACGTGGAACGGTTACCGCCAACAAAGTTCGGCGGACGATTTTCTTTCGCTCGAACGGATGGTGAAGACCGCCGAGCAAGTCGCGGGCAAGGAACATCACTTTGCGGTCGTGCAGCTTCCGTTCAATCTCGCTCTGCCTGAAGCCTTGATGAAACCCAATCAACCCATCGGTCGGCAGATGGTCAGTTTGCTCGAAGCTGCGCTGCACTTCGGCGTTACGGTCATGACGAGCGTTCCGACGATGCAGGGCAAACTCGCGCGGAACCTGCCCAGGGAAATTTCCGAGGCTTTTCCGGGACTGGCGACCGACGCCCAACGCGCGATTCAATTTGCCCGTTCCGCTCCCGGCGTGGTCACCGCGCTCGTCGGAATGAAACAAAAAACCCATGTCGTCGAAAACCTCGAAACCGCCCGAGTCCTTCCTGCCGAGGAAAATCAAATTCTCAAACTATTTGAAGTTAAGAACGCTGGAAGATGAATTTCAGGATGTTGAATTTGATGGGCATATCAGTTCTGGGAAACATGGGCAACATGGCCATGCCACAGCGAGTCGTCTCCGCGCCAAGCGGCAAGCTAGACCTCAACTGCGACCTAAAGATTTTCTTGCGCCTAAGTCTTGGGATTGCTAGGGTTTTGGGCGTTGGTGGTTCGCTGGTTATTTTGCTTGAGTTTTGGCGTTCGTAAGCCTATACGGTGTAACAAGCTGGATGTGTCGAATCCTATCGATGGTGGTTCACATGAAAAATACGCGCTTCTTTGGCATGGTTGCGTTTGGCGTCGGAATGGCGCTGCTCCTATTGGCTCCTGCGGTTTCGCGGGCGGCTGAGGAATTCCCAAATGAACACGGGCCTTCCACGACGAAGGGGCCTTTCTATCAATATAGCGAGAATGAACTTCGCGGACGGAAGCTCGCGCGCGGGTTTGCGAACGTCGGGCTTTGCGTCGCCGAAATTCCCAATCAAGCGTTCCGCGAGGCTTATCGGACTTCGCCCATTGTTGGCGCGGTCGTCGGCGCGGGCAAAGGCGTTTGGAAAGGCTTTAAGCGTTT
>CAZPIK010000062.1:5137-15084 GCA_964586185.1 uncultured Candidatus Sumerlaeota bacterium
GGAAATCGCAACGTTTTACGCGCCGATGAACAATAATTATCAGCCGTATATCGAGCCGGAAGTTGTCTTCATGGAAGACTTGCACTAAGAAAGTTTTTGAATCAGGACTTCATAAAACCAATCAAGGAGAATGGACGATGAAGAAGAACATTTGGGTGGCAATGATGGCGCTGGCGATGACGGTCGCGGCGGGCAACGTTCGCGCTGCGTCGGAAGATTTGGATCGCGATAGCAGTGCGATCCACAAGATGTTCCACAAATTGGGGCGCGGCGTCGCTAACGTCCTCACCTGCTGGGTTGAAGTTCCCCGCACGGTCGCCCGCGAATGGGAGCGCACCGATCCGGTCACGGGTATTGTCATCGGAACCTTCGAAGGCTTTGGCTGGGGCTTTACTCGTTTTGCCACGGGTGTTTACGAGACCTTTACGTTTCCCTTCCCCATTCCTGCCGATTACGCGCCGATGATGACGCCGGAATTCGTCGTTCAGGATACCTGGGGCGACGCGATTCCCGATATTAACGAACTTGATTCGAATGAGCCGGATTCACGCCATTCGGTTCATCCTCAGCAGTTCAACTTCTAGTTTTTCTCGAGATTTAATATCTACGCGCCGGAGGGATTGAGTTCCTTCCGGCGCGTTTGATTTTCCCAAAGGCGCAATCAGGGCAAATCCGGGGTGGAATCCAGTAGGGGAACGCGATATTCTAGGGACGGAGAAGTGCAGCATGATCCGCGAGTATATTCATCAAGCCATGAAACGGGCGCATTACGAGTTGATTGATCAGCCAGCCGAACCCTTTTACGGGGAGATTCCCGGCTTGCAGGGCGTCCTCGCGGTTGGAAAAACTTTGGAGGAATGCCGATCCAACCTCGAAGACGCGTTGGACGCTTGGTTGGCGCTGGGGCTTCAGCTCGGCCATGAAATCCCGGAAATCGAAGGCGTCGGTTTGGAACGCCTCAAAGTCGAAGCCTGATGGGCAAGCTCACGCCGGTATCGCACCGCGAATTGACGGCGCGCCTGCGACGCTTGGGATTTGAGGGACCTTTTGCGGGCGGTCGGCACCTGATGATGACCCGCGCCGGATCGAGAGTGGTCATACCGAATCCCCACGGCGCAGATATTGGCGTTGACCTGCTGTCGCGAGTTCTCCGGCAAGCAGGAGTAACCCGTGAAGATTGGGAATCCGCCGGGGAATGACTTGAGTCGTCCAAAATGAGTGTCACAGTGACGATCCTTGATCCTTCATTAAACCTTCTCCAGCGCCGAAGGCGCGCGTCATTTCCAGCCTTGCGGGTTTGAAGAAATGCTCACGCTGAGGCGCAGAGGGCGCGGAGCATTCCGTATATTCGCCGCTTGCTCCATATCCTTGACGTTGTTCGCAAAGCTCCGTTCGATTCGAGTTTTCCGACTCTGCGTTCTCTGCGCCTCTGCGTGAGGTAAGCACCCCAACGAGAATTTACTTGGTTTGGTCGAATTCCTTCAGTTCCAGAACGTAATTCTCCATAATTTCAAATCCATTTTCACCCGGCCTGCCCCCGCCTTTGATTTCGAGTTCGTAATGTTTTCCGGCAACCAAATGCTCGTACACTGTCTCGCTACAATATACAGCTACATCTCCATGGATTGGCATTACCATGAAACTGGTTTCGAAGTGCTTGCTGGCCCTGACAAGCGCATTCAATCGTTCATTCACCGCCAGTCCGCTGACGTCAATCGTTCGCCCCCAAATGGTCTTTGAATCTCCATACATTGAGCATATTATTACGGTCTCATACACCCAGTTTTCTACGCACTGCTCAATGACTCTTCGCTGGGGAATCGGCAACTGGCCGCGATTCACAATGGTGACCCGCGCAATTCCCCTAAGTCGAAGCATGAAAATTGTTTCATCAATGAATGGATAGAGGCATGCCAAGGTAAGGCAAAGAACCGCTGCAACACCCAAGAGCCAACGACGCTTTTGCAACCAACTTCTCAATTTCTATCTCCCCGTTGGCGGAGTTTGCGCCCCAATCCGTCCTAATAAAGACGCAGGAATGTCCTCCTTATTAGGGCGTAATGACTTTTTACAGCTTCCCCTCATCCTTGAAACTGTAATACGTTTCGTGTCCCAGAATGATGTGGTCGAGAAGGCGGATCGAGAGGATTCGTCCCGCGTCGGAGAGTTGGCGCGTCACCGCGAAGTCTTCGCTGCTTGGCGTTGGATCGCCGCTCGGATGGTTGTGCAGAAGGATAATTCCGGATGCCGATTGATGAATGGCGCGTTTGAAAACTTCGCGCGGGTGGGCGGGTGAGCCGCTGACCGTTCCCTTGCTCACAAGCCACGACTCGATGACTTTGTTCTTTGCGTCGAGGAGCAGCGTGATGAGGTGTTCCTGCGGGACGTGTCGGTAACGGTGACGATAGGCGAGCCAGACATCGGCGCTGCTTTCAATAGGATCACCGGATCGGATGGGGTTTTCGGCGAGGCGGCGTCCGAGATCGAGCGCGGCTTTAATTTGACGCGCTTTTGATTCGCCGATGCCTTTCACGTTTTTGAATTCGCCCAGCGCGGCAGTTCGGATTCCGCGCAGTCCGCCAAAGCGTCGCAGCAGCGTTTCGGCCAGTTTAATGCCGCCGCTTTCGCGGTTTCCCGATTGTAATAACAGCGCGATAAGCTCTGCATCGCCGAGCGGTTCTACACCGAGGGCGTCGAATCGTTCTTTAATGGCGGTGAGGCTGAGGAGCGACGAGTTCGAATCGTCGTCCGTTGATTCTTCACGGATAGAGGATTTCGCACCGTGAAATTTCACCCAAACGCATCCGGGTTTCATGGGGCATGTTTCGCAAATGGGTTTCACGCCGCATCGGTTGCCTCCTTTGCGATCCGGTTGCGACGAGACATGCCAGAGGAGCAGATCGCCAAGTTCACCCAACGGAATGCCGGTAATCTGCGCAATTTTTTCAATGAGATCGGCGGTCTTGGACCAACTTCCCAACTGCGCGCTCGTCGCTTCGAGAATTCCATACCTCCAAAAGAAACGGCGCAGCTTCGATTCGGGAGGGATGATCGGTCGCCCAAGAAGATTAAGGAAACGCCAGGCTTTAATTCCGGAGAGGCCCGGAACGGCACGGCTCCACGCCGCGACTTCGCTGGCGGTTGAGCGGAACGATTTTGCAGCGCCCAACGATTGAAATGTTGTTCGAGCGTTTTCGAGAGCGTCAAACGCGGCCGAAGCCCGTCGGATAAAATCGGGACGACGATTCAGAACCTCGCCGAGCGCGTTATCCGTTGGCGCGGGCGATTCCGCGACCTCTGAACCTGATTTGCAAACCTTGAACACGGCGCGAATCGCGCGTTGGCGTGATGGAGTCGCCTCGCGCCAATCGAGTGTCGCGCGCATCCAAGCGGCAAACGCGACTTCAAGCGGAGGCATCGTTGCGGTCATCCGTTTTGCGTGGGTCAACTCATCGCCGTTTAGCGCGTGGAATTCCGAACGCAATCCTTCAAATCCGTCGATGATTTGCAGATCGTTGGGCATGAGGCATGACCGATCCCGGAAGACTCATCCTTAGTTGGGATTAGTTTTTCCAACTAGAAAGAGAGTGTCCAGTTCATTTCGCCGCCGAAAGGATTGACAGTTTTTGTAAACAGCCGCAAAATGCGGGAACGGTTTCGGGAGAGTGAGCGGTGGGCGGCTATCCTGAAGCGTTGAATTAGAGTCATATTGACCGACAAACTCGCCGTCAAACCGCGCGGCTTTGGGCAAAAGCCGGGCGGTGGGTTGAAAAGGGGCGAATGCAAATATGAAATTCGAAGAAATACGCGAACTGATCCAGCTCATGCGGGAACACCAGATCGCGGAAATAACCATGGAAGAAGAGGGTAAGAAGATTCGGGTGGTCGCCGCGCAACAAACGGCCCCGGTTCTCCCCGCCGTGCTTCCGGCTCCTGTCGTTTACGCTCCGCAAGCCTTACTGACCGAATCCGCATCGGCTTCTACTGCGCCTTCGCCGTCCGTTTCAACGCCGGCCGTTGAGGTCGTCGAAGAGGGAATGGTTGTTACGAGTCCGATCGTCGGCACTTATTACGCTTCGCCGACGCCCGACAGTCCTCCGTTCGTTGGCGAAGGGGATGAAGTCGAGGAAGATACGGTTCTTTGCATTGTCGAAGCGATGAAGGTCATGAATGAAATCCGCGCCGAGATCAAGGGACGGATTCTGAAAATTCTCGCGGACAACGGCCATCCCGTCGAGTTCGGACAGCCGCTCTTCCGCGTGCTGCCGGCCAACTAATCTTGGGGATTGGCGCGGCTGCATGTTTCATAAAATTCTCATCGCCAATCGTGGGGAGATCGCCCTGCGGATCATCCGCACCTGCCGGGAGATGGGTGTCCGCACCGTTGCGGTTTATTCCGCCGCCGATCGCGATTCGTTGCACGTTCGATACGCCGATCAGGATATCTGCATCGGTCCTGCGCCGAGCAAGCAGAGTTACTTGAACATCGCGCAAATTCTTTCCGCCGCTGAGATCACCGATGTGGACGCGATCCATCCCGGTTATGGGTTCCTCGCCGAGAACGCCGATTTCGCGCAGCTTTGCGAACAATGTAAAATTAAATTCATCGGCCCAAAATCCGATTCGATTCGCAAGATGGGCGACAAAAACCTCGCGCGGAAAACGGCCAAAGATAACAAGATTCCGATGCTTCCGGGGAGTGATGGACCGGTCAAGAATCCGGAGGAAGCGCGCGTCGTTGCCAATAGGATTGGTTTTCCCGTGATCATCAAGGCGTCGGCGGGAGGCGGCGGGCGCGGGATGCGAATTGCCCACACCGAGGTCTCGCTTCCTTCGGCGTATCAGGCGGCGCAAACCGAGGCCGAGGCGGCGTTCGGAAACGGCGAAGTCTATATCGAGAAATATCTGCTGAGTCCAAGGCATGTTGAAATTCAGATTTTAGCCGATGGGAAAGGGAACGTGATTCATCTGGGCGAGCGCGATTGCTCGACTCAGCGTCGGCACCAAAAGTTGATCGAGGAATCGCCCAGTCCTGCGATTGACGACAAGCTGCGGCGATACATGGGCGACGCGGCGATCAAGCTTGCTCGCGCGGTCAATTACGAAGGGGTCGGGACGGTCGAGTTTCTCGTGGATGGGCGTGAATACTTTTTCATGGAAATGAATACGCGCATTCAGGTTGAGCATCCTGTGACCGAAGAGGTCATGGGACTCGATTTGATCCGGCAGCAATTGCTCGTCGCGTCGGGAGAAAAACTGTCCATCGCCCAAAAACAAATTCATTCACGTGGACACGCCATTGAGTTTCGAATTAATGCCGAGGATCCGGCGCGGAATTTTGCCCCGAGTCCCGGCAAGATCACGGCGTTCCATGTTCCCGGCGGGCTTGGCGTTCGCGTTGATACTCACGCTTACGATGAATACGTGATTCCGCCGTATTACGACTCGATGATCGCCAAGCTGATCGTTCACGCGGCCAATCGCGACGAGGCGTTGCGCCGCGCCGCGCGCGCACTCGATGAGTTCGTGATCGAAGGGGTCAAGACGACGATCCCTTTCCATCAAATGATGGTGAAGAACGAAAAATTCCGGGCTGGACAGTTCACGACCAACTCGCTGGCTGAACTTCTCGGTTAAAGAAAGGAAAAGGAACGATGCAGCTTTCGACCGGACAATCCATGCTTGCGCTAGGCGTGCTGATATTGGGGCTTCTCATCTTCTTTTCGTCGGTCAATCTCACGCAGAGTCAGGCGGTTTCGACGATGTTTCTTTGCCTCGGAGTGGTGGCGGGTGTGTGGTTCTGGTTAAAGCCTTGGCGATAATGCGTTAATGAGAGGAATGGGTCGAGTTGAAGGATTGGATTCAGCGCGTTCGGGGGCAGGCTGAAGAAGCCGAGTCAGTAGATGAAATTTTGAGACGTTGCCGCGTGGGCGGTAACAACTTGGTTGTATCCGCGATGCGAGGCGGTTCGCCTGCGCTTGTTTCGGCTTTGCTGGCGCAAAAATGCGAACGCCCGAGTGTCATCGTAGTCAGCACGCTTGAGCGCGCCGAGGCGCTCTCGGACGGCATGGCGTTATTCGGTTCGCCCGCGCTGCTCTTGCCGCCGTTCGAAACTCTTCCCTTCGAGGAAACTGAGCCGGCGATGCACATCTCGGCGGCGCGGAGCGTCGCACTGGCGGAATGGGCGAAAGCTGACGTAAGAAATATTCCAGCGCCGCTCGTTATTCCTGCGGATGCGCTGATGACGCGGATTTTGCCCCGCGCGGAAATTATTCGCCGCTCGCTCGTCATCGAATGGGGCGAGCGATATGATATTGATGCGTTGGCCGCCAAGCTCGTCGAAATCGGTTACCGTCGAGAGGCCATGGTCGAAAGTCCGGGCGAGTTTTCGGTTCGCGGAACGATTCTCGATCTCTATCCTGCCGAGGCCGAACTGCCCTATCGTCTCGATTTTTTCGGAAACGAAATTGAATCTATTCGTTCGTTCGATGTCGCAACGCAGCGGTCGGTTCCGCTGACCAAGGACCTAGAGCGGATTCGAATCCTCCCGCGCACGCAGATCGCCCCGTCGCTTGAATTTCTGGCGTCGGGTGGATCGCTCGCGACGGTGTTCGATCTTTTGCCGGATTCCACTCTTGTAATGGTGGATGGTCCCACGCGGGTTGCTCAGCGATTTGAGTATTTCGATGAAATCGTCAAGCGCCATTGGGATGAAACGTCAACGCGAGCCAAGGGCGATCATCCCGGATTCTTTAACGAACATAAAATCCAACCTGAGGCGTGGACTCTAAGTTCAGCGGAAGCCAAGCAGTCACTCGCACAATTTCAACGCGTAGATTGGATTGACCTTGCCGCCGAAGGGGATGATGCCGCGCGGACGGAGCAGGCCGCTTCGATTGTCGTTGGGGCTCAGAGCTTCGAGACGATTCAGCCGAACTTCAATAATTACGTCGAACTGCTCGACGAAAAGCGGCATATGGGTTATCGCGTCGGCGTTGTGTGCGATAACGCAGGGCAGATGCAGCGACTCGACGAATTACTGGCTGAGCGGCAAATCCCTGCGGTGAAACTTGAGTCCGAGGGCGGGACGACCATTTCATTGCGCGATGTTGCGCTTATGGTCGGCGATCTGCACGAGGGGTTCATTTTCCCCGCCGCAAAAATTCTCCTCGTTACCGATCGCGAGATGTTCGGTCGTTATAAAAAACGTCGCGTCCATCGGCGGGCTTATTCGGGCAAGTCGTTCAAAGACCCGACCGAAATCCAGCGTGGTGATTATGTTGTTCACGCCGATCACGGCATCGGCCAATTCGAAGGCATTCGCCGTCAAGCGGTCGAAGGGATCACGCTTGAATTTCTCGAAATCGTCTATCAGGACGGCGATAAGCTGCTCGTTCCCGTGGATAAACTCCACCTTGTGCAGAAGTACGCTTCCGCCGAGGGAAAAACTCCGGCGATGGACAAGCTCGGCAAGAAGGCGTGGGGACGCCGCACCGCGAAATCGCGCGAGATGATCCGCAAGCTCGCGGGAGAATTACTGGAACTCTACGCACGACGCGAGGCGGCGCAGGGATTCGCGTTCGGTCCCGATACGGTCTGGCAGCGCGAGTTCGAAGCCGCGTTCCTCTATCAGGAAACGCCCGACCAATTGAAGGCGATACACGAAGTGAAGTCCGACATGTCGCTCTCGAAGCCGATGGATCGGCTCGTCTGCGGCGACGTTGGCTATGGGAAAACCGAAGTCGCGATTCGCGCGGCGTTCAAGGCGCTTGCCGAAAACAAGCAGGTCGCGGTTCTTGCTCCGACGACGCTTCTCGTTCAGCAGCATTACAATACATTTCGCGAGCGGCTGGCCGATTTCCCCTTCCGCGTCGCGATGCTGAGCCGATTTGTTTCGCCCGCCGAACAAAAGGCTGCGCTCGCCGATCTTGCTATTGGTAAGGTCAACCTTGTCGTCGGCACTCACCGATTGCTTTCGAGGGATGTTAAGTTCCGCGATCTTGGATTGCTCGTCGTGGATGAAGAGCAGCGATTTGGAGTTGCGCAAAAGGAAAAAATCAAATCGCTCAAAACCTCGGTGGATATCGTTACGCTCACCGCAACGCCGATTCCGCGGACGCTTCACATGGCGCTTGCCAAGCTCCGCGATTTAAGCCTGATTCAAACTCCCCCTGCCGACCGGCTCCCGATTAAGACGCGAACGATCTATTTCGATAAAGACCCCATTGAGGAGGCGATCCTGCGTGAACTCAATCGCGGCGGGCAGGTTTTCTTCGTTCACAACAGGATCGAATCCATCGAAGAGGTTGCTGATTCGATTCGTCAGATCGTCCCGCAAGCGCGGCTTGCCATTGCGCATGGGCAGATGGACGAGGATACGCTCGAACAGATCATGGCTGATTTTATTGGGGGAAAATTTGATGTACTTCTTTCGACCACGATCATCGAGAACGGAATTGATATCCCGAACGTCAATACAATCATCATTAATCGCGCCGATGCCTTTGGACTGGCGCAGCTCTATCAATTGCGCGGACGGGTCGGGCGCGACGTTCGACAGGCTTACGCCTATTTGATTTTGCCGCGCGGAAAACCGATTACCGATACGGCGGTCAAACGGCTCTCTGCGCTTGAAGAGTTTACTGAACTCGGCATGGGATTTTCTGTTGCGATGCGCGACATGGAAATTCGCGGGACGGGCAACTTGCTCGGCGCGGAGCAACACGGCGCGATCACCGACATCGGATTCGAGATGTATTGTCGGTTGCTTGAGGAAGCGGTGATGGAACTTCGCGGCGAGCCTCCGCCCGATCCGCCGCATCCGACCGAGATCAAATGGCCTGCCGATCAATGGCTTCCGGAGGAATTCATTCCGGTCGAGGCGCAACGGATTCGCTTTTACAAGGAACTGGCGGGTGCGCGCGATGCCGATCAACTGGAACTCGCGCGCGAGGAGATGCTGGATCGTTACGGTTCGATTCCGCAAGAGGCGACGAATCTCATTAACGCGTTTCGAATTAAGCTCGCGCTCGCCGCGTGGAAGGTGGACACGGTTCGGCAAGGCGCAGCGGAAAGCATTCGGATCATTGCGCGAGAATCGCTGGAGCCGCTCGAACGCGCTTTCGCGAAGCTCGCCAAAGAGGAGGCGTGGATTGATCGAATCGAACGCCGTGCCGATGGAAACATCATCATTCATCTCTACGATCCCGAAATGAAACCCGATGATGTTCTTGCCGCGTTGGCTGAACTCTGCTCGCAGTTACCCTCGCCGGATAGAGTAATCCAAAACCAAGATTAGGCCGCGAAAAGGCGCAAGAGGCGCAAAATCAGAAACTCGCTTTTCTTCTTTGCGTCCTTTGCGCCCTTTGCGATTGAATGAACCAAGTATGCACCGCTTGATTACGCATCATAGGAATTCATAGGCCAAGCATGATCGAACACCTGACAGGAACACTGCTCCACAAGGAAGCGGATCGCGTCGTCGTCGAGGCGGGCGGAGTCGGTTATGGTCTTGAAGTCACCCCCGCAATCTCCGAATCGCTCGGCGCGGTGGGATCGCCGGTTCGGCTGTGGGTTTGGACGCACGTTCGCGAAGACGCATTGCTCCTCTTCGGTTTTCGCAGCCGCGCCGAACGTGGAGTATTCGAAGTTCTGATTGAAATTAGTGGTGTAGGCCCCAAGCTGGCGCTCGCGGTGCTCAGCTTTTTCTCCATCGAGCAGCTCGTGCAGGTCATCATGAAGGAAGACGCGCAAACACTCAAAAAAGTGCCCGGCGTTGGCCTCAAGAAAGCCGAAAAACTTTTGCTGGAACTGAAAGGCAAGGTCGCTCGGCTGAGTCAGGGGATCGAACCCGCGCGGCTCGATAAACTTCGCGCGGAGTCGCCTAAAACCGGCGGCGCGCTTGCCGGCGCATCGCGTGAAGCTCGCGAGGCATTGGCCGCGCTCCT
>CAZPIK010000063.1:0-5820 GCA_964586185.1 uncultured Candidatus Sumerlaeota bacterium
ATAGTCACCGCCCCTACGCGCGTCGGTGGTGCAGATCCCGCTCCCAGCGCAATCTTTACCACGCGCCCCGGGGAATTAACCGTTCCGAAATAGGCGTAACCGCTCGCCGTATCAATTACAGCGCAAACGAGTAAGTTCTCCCCTGCGTTTAATGTTACCGCCCCCACTCGCGTCGGCGGATCGTCTCCAGTCCCCAACGCCACTTTAACCACACGCCCGGGATACGTCCCCGTCCCGAAATAAGCGTAGCCGTTGGCCGCGTCAATTACGGCAGACAAGAGATCATTCTCTCCAGCATTTAGAACAACAGAACCCACGTACGTCGGATGCTCGGCCCCCGTGCCCAGTGCTATCTTCACAATAGTCCCTGGTGATTCGTAGATTCCGAAATAGGCGTACCCGTTTAGCGGATCAATGACGGCGCATTGGAGGGTGTCTCCTTCATATAACTGAAGCGCACCTGCGCGGGTCGGTGCGTCGCCTCCGGTCCCAAGCGCGATCTTTACCACATTTCCGTCATACGAATCCGTTCCGAAAAAGGCGTAGCCATTGGTCGCGTCAATAACGGCGCTTGAGAAGTTTTCCTCCCGCCAAATGAGCGAAACCGACGCCACGCGCGTTGGGGCTGCAGCCCCCGCTCCCAGTGCAACTTTCACCACAATCCCCGGTTCCGTTTCCGTTCCAAAATAGGCATAACCGTTCGACACATCTATCACGGCGCAAAAGTGCCTATATTCCCCAACGTCGAGCATAACTGCTCCAACGCGTGATGGCGGTGCGGCTCCCGCACCCAGGGACACCTTCACGACTACCCCTGGGTTGAGTACGAATTGATCCGTTCCGAAATAGGCGAAACCGTTGGCCGGGTCGATCACGGCGCTCGTGAGTTCACTCTCGCCGCCTTCTAGCGTGACGGCTCCCACGCGTGTTGGTGGGGCGGCTCCGGCTCCCAATGCCACCTTCACCACGCGTCCGGGAGACGTGTACGTCCCGAAATAGGCGTAGCCGCTCACCACGTCAATGACAGCACTAAAGAGTTTATCCTCCCCCGATTGCAAGTCATCTTCATTCACGTTAAGCGTGACCGCCCCGACGCGTGTCGGCGGTGCGGCGCCAGCTCCTAGGGCCACCTTAACTACGATTCCCGGTGTCGTAGAAGTCCCGAAATAGGCATAACCATTAGGTGTATCGCATACGGCACAATGGAGTTTGTTTTCACCCGCGTTCAGCGTAACCGCTCCCACGCGTGTCGGCGGCGCAGCTCCCGCCCCGAGAGCCACTTTCACCACAATTCCCGGAAATGTGTTCGTCCCGAAATAGGCGTAGCCGTTCGCGGGATCAATCGCCGCGCTTAGAAGACCTTCTTCCCCCGCATTCAGCGTGACCGCGCCGACACGCGTTGGGGGAGCGGCGCCGGAGCCTAACGCCACCTTTACAACAATCCCGGGATCCGTGCCCGTCCCGAAATAAGCGTAGCCGCTCGCCGTATCAATCACCGCACTATACAGATCATCTTCCCCCTCATTCAGTTGGAGCGCCCCTACACGCTCTGGCGGCGCGGCACCAACCCCCAGCGACACCTTAACTACGATTCCTGGGGAGGCATCCGTACCGAAGTAGGCGTAACCATTCGCAGGGTCAATTACGGCACAATTTAAATCTTTTTCATTAGCGGCAGCATGCGCTCCTACCCGCCGGATCCCGCCATTCGGATAGCTCGGACTTCCCGGCGTCGTGATGCCCGCGACCGGATCGGAAAATTTCAGCGACTCGTCCCGGAAGGTGTGTCCCGTTTCATCGGTGACGGTCAGCCGAACATTGTAAAACTTTTCTGCGAGGTCGTGAGCCGTCCACTCGGCCTGCCAAATGCCGACCTGCGGCGCGGACGACTGAATCGGTCCCACCGCGTTACCAACGCCGAGCATACCGACCCCGCCGATCCGGCTATCGCCCGGTTTAAGTTCGAGCGTATCCAAAACCCGATCACCATCCAGAATCTCGGCTTTGATTTTGCGAACGCCTCGGGCTGCCTTCACGACGGATTGAATCGTCAGCTTGTCGCCGTTCTTGACCGAGGGCGCGGAAAGCGACGGGATCAGCCAAATGCGATCATCCCCCACGCCAATCGGTTGCGGCGTCTCGGATTTGAACTTTCGCGGGGCATCGCCGGAAACTTTGGAAGTTACCCCGCCTCTTGTCATCTCCGCGCAGAAAATCGAAACGACAAAACCCGCGATACTAATCCATCCACGGTATCTATTTGTACACTTCATCGCGGGATTCATTCTCCGAAGTAGCTTGTTACTTATATAACTTCCGCGATTATATCACAAGGTTCCGCACCATCGCCCCCCGTTCGTACTGCTTTCTACTTCGGAAACTGCGATGACGCCGAAAGAAATCAACGCAAAGACGCAGAGGCGCAAGGAGCGCGTTTGCGCGCCAGTGGCACAACTTATTGCAGATGACACTGATTAAAGTCGAAATTGCTTCCGATCCTTCGTTCGATGATGGGCGCGGTCTCCATCAATGCTACGCAAACGTCATTGCGTCTTTGCGCCTTTGCATTAATTTCTTCCCTTTGCGGCTTTTGCGTTCTTTGCGGTTAAATATTAGAATCGAAGCGTGTTTGATCGCCTTACATTCCGTTTCATAATTACGCGGCTCCTGCCGCTGGTTTTCGTGGTATCGAGCTGTTCGAAATCCGACAAACCCGAGCCTGTCCACAAAATCATTTATCCCACCACAACTACACCGATGACGGGTGACGCCGCAAAACCTGTTATGAGTCGCGAGGAAGCTCTGAAAGACCAATTGGCAAGTGATGACCGAGAAAATTTTCAGGAAATGCGCCAGAAGGAATTGGATCGTTTGCGCGCGTTGCCGTATCTCGATTTTGCAAAGGACACGGGCGACGGCAAGGAAACGGGCGTCGTCTATCGCGACCCGGATCAATCGCAGCCCGGTGTCAACTTCTACACGATCCATCCCCTCTGCGCCGCTGAATTGATGGACGCCGACGGAAAGCGAATTCGGTTTTGGCAGAGCCTGCCGGGGAAGCATTGGGGAAACGCGCATCTGCTTGCGAACGGCGACCTTATGGCCATCGGCGCGGACGCATGGGCGGAGAACGAAGGATTCGATACCGCCTTCGCCGATGAAAAACGATTCATTCTCCGGATGAATTGGAAGGGCGATATTTTATGGAAGCGATATATCAACGCGCATCATGACGTTCGCGAGGCGCCGAGCGGGAGGTTCGTCACGCTGACCTTTGCGCGGCGGCTGATTCCCGCGATTGACCCCAAGATCGAAACGCGCGACGACCAAATTACGTTGCTGGACTCCGAGGGAAACGAACTTGAATCGCTTTCGCTTTATGACGCGCTCGCGGCGCGACCCGATCTCTACAAGTTCCAAGCCGTCGCGTCGCAAAAGTTTGGCGGCAAGGATGTGATTGATCTCTTCCACGGCAATTCAGTCGAGTGGATGACGTCGGAAGAATTGGCGAAGCGCGATCCGATTTATTCGCTCGATAATGTCCTCGTCTCCTCACGGAATCAGGATTCCATTTTCATCATCAATTGGAAATCGAAGCAGGTGGTGTGGGCGTGGGGTCAGGGGATTGTGCAGGCGCAGCATGACGCGCAGGTTCTTTCGAGCGGTAACATCATCATGTTCGATAACGGCCCCGAGCGCGGCTTCTCGCGAGCGATTGAAATAAATCCGTCCACGCGTGAAATTGTCTGGGAATATAAGCCGGACGATCCCAAGTTTTTGCATAGCCTAAGCCGTGGATCGGTTCAGCGGCTCGCGAACGGCAATACTCTCATCGGCGATTCGGATCACGGTCGCGCGATTGAAGTCACGCCGGGCGGCGAAATCGTTTGGGAATTTATTTGTCCTCACAAAAACGTGGCGGGAACGAATCGCGCGTCCATCGTCCGCATGAGGCGGATGGACAAGCCGCCGATAAGCGAGTAGGATTCATTTCGTTGTCGCGCGGAGGCGCAAGTTGAATGGCGCTCGCCTTTCACGAAATCCTTTCCCAGTACGAACAATTTTTGCGCGTCGAGAAGAACCTTTCGGAAAAAACCCGCAAGGCGTATCTCTACGATCTCACGCGCTTTCAGGAATTCCTCATCCATTTGATGGGTAAGACGCCGGAGCTTGCGAAGGTCACGCCCGACGCCATACGCGAGTACCTGAATCATTTGCAAATGGAGCGCAATTATCGGAGCACGACGCTCTCGCGCACCATTGCCTCAATCCGAATTTTTTTCGAGTTCTGCGTCATGCGGCAATGGATCGAAGTCAGCCCGGCGGCGCACCTGCACAATCCAAAGCAGCCGAAGAAACTTCCCGTTTATCTCGTGCAGGGCGAACTCAAGAAATTGCTCGAAGCTCCCGACCGGACCGACCGGATGGGAATGCGCGATTTTGCGATCATGACGGTCCTCGCGTTCACGGGATTACGACTTTCTGAAATTACCGGACTCAATGTTCAAGACGTGAATCTCGAACAGCGGCACGTCCGCGTCATGGGAAAAGGTCGCAAGGAGCGAATCCTTCCGCTCAACGATTTCGTGTTTGGAGTCATCAACGAATACTTCAATCTGCGGCTGCACGGCGATTCCCCGGCGATGTTTTTGAATCGCTTCGGCGGACGGCTCACGGGACGTTCGGTCGAGAACATCATCCGCAAATACGCGCTACTCGCTGGAGTGTTTAGAGACCGGCTGAGTCCGCACAAACTGCGCCACACGTTCGCGACATTGCTTCATTCGCAGGAAGTTGACGTGCTCGAAATTCAGGCGCTGCTCGGACACGCTTCGATAACTTCGACTCAAATTTATACGCACACTTCGTCCAGCCGACTCCGCGCGGCCGTCGGAAAACTCGACGCGATCACGCCGTATCAATAATTGGAGTTTCAGTTTCGCTTCGACCTTGGCATCCCACAAGCGGCGAAGCAAAGCCGAGAGACAAATTCAAAAGCAGTGCGACGACCCAAGCCATCTGTCCTGTCATTGACACCCAAACGAGATAAAGCGTGGGTGACATCATGGTGACCATGGGTATCAAGCCGATGACGCCGAACCATGCGCGATTGGACGAAAAACCGCCGCGGGATTCGGAAAATACAATCAACCAACCGAGTGAAGCAAAAAAGAGCGGCCATGCAAACAAATAGCTCGCTCCCTGAAACGTGAAGCACGTTCCAATCACGAGCAAGATCCATGGCAGCGCGGCCCCGAAAAAAACTTCGCGCCCATTCATGAATCGAGATATGACGTGAAATCCGACCAAGGTGAGCATGGCGGAAATCAACATCAGAACGAACATGATGCGGGCGTTCGTCGCATAAGCAAGCCGCTCGGCGCGGGGAGATTTTGAATCGGGCATACCGAAACTAAAGAGCCACCAAACAAGGACGGAAACAAGCGCCAGAATAAGCAGATTCAATATTGCGGCGAGCGCGATTCGGCGAAGGACGACTCCGCCGCGACGAAACGCGAGTAAGAATCCGGCGATGATCGGCAACAGCGAAAGGATCGCGACAGGAATCGTCATCGCCATCGGATAATGAATGACGCGGGCGTTCATGAAATCGAAATAAACCCGGTTGCTTGCGTTCGTCGGGAGATCGTGGAGATTCATTTCCCCAAACGCCCTTGCGCCCGCGAGCATGTTATCGCCATGATGCTGCAGGCTTCGAACGTCCTGATTTTCGGTGGTGTCGTCCGCTGTGTGATAGCGAATGAGATCGTCAATGAAAGCGAAATTGAGTCCGGGGATGTTGCGTTTTCGGAATACCGA
>CAZPIK010000063.1:5920-14931 GCA_964586185.1 uncultured Candidatus Sumerlaeota bacterium
GCCGCGCCGTCGTCGCTTGCGCCAGGCCCCGCGGGAACGCTGTCGTAATGCGAAACAATAAGAACGGACTTTGCCATTTGCATCGCTGTGGGATCGGTTGCGCCTCAGCCCTTGAGACGCGCAAGGACGTTGAAGATTTTTCCACCGCTCGGCGCGAGACGTTTGCCGAGATCCATCGTGACGTCTTTTCCACCCTTGGATTGCGTCTCGCTTTCGGTTGAGAGATCGGCTTCTTGAATTTCCGGTTCGAGTCCGGCTTTTTTTAATTCCGCGAAGATGTACTCGCGCACGGCACGGTGTTCATCAGAACCAATCGGATGCGGCGCGCGTGCAATGTGCGTCAAATGCTCCCGCGCTCGCACGGCGGAAAACGATTCGGGCGGCGCGCCCATTCCCAATGGAACCGGAGGGTTCAAGCGGTGGATTGAAAAACACGCGAGTAGAAAAAGGAACGCGAGCAAGCCGCCGCGAATAATCAAGTCTTTGAAATGGTTGTTCAGCATTCTTGTCTTTGTCTCAATCTGCGTAATCTGCGCAATCTGTGGAAGATATTATCCGCAGATGACGCAGATTTCACAGATTGAAGAATAAAATCAATTCTTGTGACGCGCTTACGGCGTTTCCTTGGTCTTGGCGCGTTGTTTGGCGGTTTGATTCATCTTGCGCGCGCGGACGAGTATAGGATTATCGGGCGCCAGCAGTTTTTTATAGATGTTGACCGCCTTTTGTCCCGATGCGAGCGAGGCGGCATAATCTCCGGCATTCCACTCGCGGCGAGCTTGATCCAACAGCGCATCAGCTTGTTCGAGCGTTTCGTCGCCGTCTGATTTCGGTGAATCAGATTCCGAAGTTTGAGCAGCCGTTGTTTTCACCGAAGAGTCCCCGGTTGCCCAGGGATCATTCGGATCGGCGGCGGATGTCCCGGGTTTTTCCGGTTTTGGTTTCTCAATCCCCATGACGTCTGAGACTTGTTTTACCTTATCGAGCATTTCGGCTTCTTCCGGCGAAAGGTCGGCGCCGTCGGTCGGCTCCTCCTCTTCGTCCATTTCCATTTCGTGAATCGTGACGTTGCTGGATGGCGACGAGCCATTCATGGCCATCATCGCGCCGAAGGTTCCAATGCCCAAACCAAGAACGAAGATAACTTTGAGAATTAACGCGGCGACAATATACACGACGAGTATCGTGCGACCTTGTCCCTCGCGAAGATCCAGAACGGTATCCACGGCCCAATAGGCGGCCTTCCACCAAAAGCCGAGCGCAACGCCCAAGGTGACGATTACCATGGCCACTCCACCCAACGCAGGATGGACAAATAATGCTAAGGGACCGCCGATGACCATTCCCGCGATGACGCCGACAATCTGACCGATGAACAGACCAACCCCGCCCGCGACCGAAATCAGCATCGAGCAGCCGATACACTTAACAAACGAGGCCTCGCCGCGACGGCCAAGGATGACGTTGATGACGAGCCAAAGGATGAACCCATTGACAACGCCGCTGATCGCCCAAAAAATGAGGCTGGCGATCCATCCCGAGCCGTCGTTTAACGAACTGCCCATGTCATCGTCCTTTTCCGAGCTAGCGCCTGTGCCTGACCGACGATGTTTTCTACCATGAACTTTTCCATACGGCAAGGAACGCGATAGGTTGGGAACGTGATGAAACAAAAATCGAAAGTAATATCTCGTCCGACCGCGCCGCCTCCTCAGGTTCTTGCGACCGCACATTTATTCTCTTATTTTGCGCTAGGGATTCTCGTGTTTGCCGCGTTCCTCCCCGCGCTTTCGGCGGGGTACCTCTGGGATGATGAATCGGTCACGCGCAATCCGGTCGTTATGTCCGAGAGTGGACTCGCAACGCTTTGGCTGAATCCCGGCGAGCACAAACTCGAAAAGCATTACTGGCCGATTCCTTATACGACATTTTGGATTGAACATCGGCTTTGGGGATTACGCGCTCCGGCGAGCCACTTTATCAATCTGCTCTTACATGCCGCCAATGCGTTGCTTGTTTTTGAAATTCTCCGTCGGATGAAATTTCGCGCGGCTTGGATGGCAGCGGCGATTTTTGCGATCCATCCGACGCGAGTCGAAGTCGCGGCGTGGGTCATCGAACGGAAAGATTTACTCGCCGCTTTCTTTTTCTTATTGGGATTTCTGTTTTATTCCCGATTTCAGGAGCGCAGCTCGAAGGGAGCCTATGCGGCCGCGCTCATTTGTTATGCCGCGGGAATGCTCAGCAAATCGGTTGCCGTGACGCTCCCGGCGGTGATTCTCACGCTCGAATGGCTCAGGCCGCCGCACGAAAAATCGCGCCGTGAAACGCCCGCTCAACGCATTCTACCTTTGCTTCCATTTTTCATACTGGGTTTTGCTTTTGCGCTGTTTGATTCTTGGTTAGTGGGAAAGTACGACCAAACGACCGGAGGATTTTTTTCAATCGCTGATCGCTTAATGATCGCCGCGAGAGGAATGTGGTTTTACGCGGGTAAGCTTGCATGGCCTATCAATTTGCAGCCGATCTATCCGCATTGGACCTCCGACGCTTATGCCTCCGCGCTCGGGCCCTATATCCCGCTTGCGCTGGCCGCCGCGATTTCCATACGTTTGTTACGAGCTGCGCAACGACGCGCGTTGATACTTGCCGCCGTTCTTTATGCGCTCATGCTCGCGCCCTCGCTTGGTCTTCTTCAGCACGGATACATGATGGTTTCACTGACGGCGGATCGGTTTCAATACTTAGCCGCAATCGCGCCGATGGTTCTCGCGGGCGAGTGCGGAATCAAATTCATGGATCGGTTTCCGGCGCGCGCGAAGTCGAGTCTCGCGTCCGTTGTCTTGGCCACGCTAGGATTCCTGACGCTGAGCCAAACTTCGCTCTACCGCGATCCGGTGCAATTTTGGAGTCATGCGCGCAAACTGAATCCGCATAGCTGGATGATCGAGAATAATTTAGGCGCGATGGCGCTGAAGGAAAAGGGCGAAGACGCCGCGATTGAGCATTACAAGAGCGTCCTCAATTCAAATCCAAATTCCGAACTCGCTCACGTCGGATACGGTCGGATTTTGGCCAAGCGTAAGCAATGGGATGAAGCGGTCTTGCATTTCAATGAGGCGCTCAAAATCAATTCCTCGTCGCACGAGGCGCATCTTGCCCTCGGGTTGGCTTTCACTGAAAAGGGCGATCTGGCGCAGGCGGAATCGCACATGAAGGAGGCGATGCGGCTCGGTCCCAATTATGCCGATCCCTATTTTGGTATGGGACTGATTCGCATTTCACAGGGAAGAAAGGAAGAAGCCATTGCGCTTTATGAAAAGGGACTTAGTTACGACGACTTATATGACGACGCGCATTTTTATTTGGGTTCGCTTTGGGCCGAGAAGGGTGACGCGGCAAAAGCGGAGAAGCATTTTAATCGCGCGCTCGAACTTAATCCGAAGAACGCCGCCGTTTGGGGGCGTAGGGGAACGCTTCTCGTGAATAGTGGTAAGGTGGAGGAAGGGTTGGCTCAATGCCGCCGCGCGCTCGAACTCGATCCCGATAACGCCGAGGCGAATCAAACGGTGGGAATTGAATTGGGCGAACAAGGAGAAATCGCCGAAGCGGAGAAACATTTGCGTCGCGCAACGCAGTCTCAACCGAATTCCGCAGAAGCATGGAATAATCTTGGAATTATTTTAGCGAGACAGTCGCGATTTAAGGAAGCCGGAGACGTCTTCGAAAAAGCCGTGAATCTCAAACCCCAATGGCAGGAAGCGGTATCGAATCTGCGCCGCGCGCGGGAAAAACAATAACAAGATTTATTACGCACGCCGCATCTTGAGTTCGGAGAGGGCGGTCCGCGCGACCTTGTGCTTGGGATTGAATTTGAGGACGTTATTGAACTCGACAAACGCCGAGCGCAAATCGCCTTGCGATTGATAAGTTTTTCCCAGTTCGAAGTGAACCTCGTCGCTTTCGGGAAGGAGTTTGGCGAGCTGCTTAAAGTGGACGAGGGACTTGATATAAAGATTTTTTTCCCGGAGCGCGCGGCCCATGAGCATGTGCGCTTTGATCAGCGCTTGGCGAATCTCAAAATTCTTGGGATCGAGTTTCTGCGCGCGATTCCACGTTTGGAACGCAACGTCCACTTCCTGATTGTTAAGCTGCGCCCAACCCAGCGCGTTCAAGACTTCAAGATTCTTCGGAAATTTCTTCGTGAGTTCGGAAAGATGAGCTGAAGCTTCGGCCCATTTTTTCTGTTCGATGAGGATGTGCGCCACGCGGAAGTTCGCGTCGAAATCCTCGGGCTTGAGCTTAAGAATTTCCATGTGCGCGTTGAGGTCATTGCGCGGCGCGGCGGGCGGGACTCCGGCGGCGGGAGCGGGCTGCGGCGCGGCGGGACGCGGAGCTTGTGGCGCGGCTTGTGCTTTAACTTGCGGCGGGGCCTGCGCTTGCGGCGCGCTTGCGGCCGGGGGCGCTGCCGGAGCGGTCTTGCCAATTTCGCTATAATGCCGGTGCGCCTCAATAATGCAGGTTTTCAAATATTCGTCGTCGGGATTGCGATCGTAGATCGCCTTCCATCGGCGCAGCGTTTCGGTCCAATAACGAATGGACTGATCAATCTTCCCGCTGAATTCGTATGCAATGGCGATGTTGTGGATGAGCAGATGATTGTCCGGGTTCATCTGAACGGCTTTTTCCCAGACTTCAAGCGCCTCATCGAATAGGCCGTGGTTTGCATAGGAATAGCCGAGTCGCGCATAGGCGCAGAGCAGATTGTTCTTTGCGCGCTGATGCGTCGGATCCATCGCGAGGATGCGCACCCAATCTTGCATCGCCTCTTGAAGTAGATTGCGCATGAGAAGTTTGTGCGCGCGAATCGCAAGCACCTGCATCAATTTTGTATTGACCTGCGCGGCCATACCCGGTTCGGCGGCGAGCTTCTGTTCTAAAACCTGAATAGCCTGCTCAAGTTTATCATCGGGCACTTCGGCGCGTTCTTCTTCGGAGAACTGATAATTTCCCGAAGCGGCATTAAAGGAGAGGATATCTTCGAGCGCGCGTTTTTCCGGATCCCGAAGCGCATTGAACGCCTTCTGGATGATCATGAAGCGCTCGGTGTGCCCCTCCGGGTCGTACTTCTTGACCAGATTGACGTAGGATTGCTTGATCTGATCCTCGGTCGCCCCCTTGTGGAGACCGAGAATGGAATAGGCGTTGCGTTTATCCGTTGCCGACACAAACGAATCCTGTCTTTGAATGTGCTGCGATCCCGACGATGACCCTAAACGCCGTGGTTTTTCAACCGATGGCTGCTTCCGTCGCTTCCCGCCGAAGGCATACCCTTGCGCCTGAATTTTACTCCCGCGATTGCGGGGTTCCAAGCAATTTTAAGTCGCGCGTCGGATTTAATCCTACATGAGCGCGCGCAGAATTCGAATTGCGCCTTCCATTAATTCATCGGTCAGAGTCAAAGGGGGCGTGATCGAAAGGACGTTTCCGTGCGGTCCGGATGGCAACAAAATTAATCCGCGCGTCAAACCTTCGACGGTGATTTTCCATGCGAGCGCACTGTCAGGCGTGCATAGGCCGGGAAGAGTGAACTCGATTCCGATCATCATGCCTCGCCCGCGAATTTCCGCAACACGAGGGTCGTTACCGATGGCATCAGCGAGCGCCTCTCGAAGGCGATCACCCCTTTCGCGCGACTTATCGAGCAGATTTTCACGCTCAATCGTTTCGATTGTTGCTAGAGCCGCAGCACATGAAAGGGGATGGCCGAGAAACGTCGAGGTGTGGCGCGCCATGCCGCTATTTTTCCCCCAAGCGTCCATGATTTCGCTTTTACCAAGGCAAACGGAAATCGGCATTCCGCCACCGAGCGCTTTTCCCGCCGCGATCAAGTCGGGAATGATTCGTTCGCTTTTGCTCGCGAACCACTCGCCCGTCCGACCGAATCCAGTGAGGACTTCGTCAACAATGAGAAGAAGCTTGCACTCGTCGCAAAGTTGGCGGAGCGATTTCAGAAATCCGGCGGGAGGAATCGCGATTCCGCCGCGCCCTTGAATCGGTTCGATCAAGACCGCGCCGAATGAAGGATCGGAAGCCACGCGCGCGCGGATTGAATTCAGAATCGAATCGTAAGTCGTGTTTTCTCCGCTGGGATAAGGAAAAATCGCCGCGCGCTCCGCGTAGCTCCCTTTCAAATCTTTCTTGAACGCATCCCATACCGTGACGGAAAGATTGCCCAGCGAAACGCCGTGATAACCGCCTTGGAACGCGATGATGCCCGGCTTTCCTGTGGCGATGGACGCTGTCTTGAGGGCGATCTCGACGGCGTCGCTACCTGTCAAACCAAAGACGACTTTCCAACCTTGCGGATGAGCGGGAGCGAGCGACGTCAGTTTTTCCGCAAGCCGCACTTTAAGTTCGTGCGGGTGGACGTCGCCCATGCCGTGGATAAGGCGGCGCGATTGCGATTCGATGGCGGCCGAGATGGCAGAATGCGCGTGACCAATCGCCGCGACGCCAAACGCCGAAGTGAGATCGAGATAGCGGTTGCCGTCGGCGTCCCAAACGTTGCAGCCGAGCGCGCGTTCCCAAAAAACGGGAAACTCTTCAGAAAAAAAAGTCGTGTCGGGCGATTCGACGCGTTGAAGGCGTCGCGCAAGCCCAAGCGAACGCGAACCGGGAGGCGGCGAACAAATGTCCGGGAGTTCGAATCCTTCCATTGGAATAAACCTATAGCCACGAAAAAGCACAGAAAGCACAAAAGGGACATTCCTATTTTGCGCCGTTTGCGCTTTTTCGCGGCCTAAAATTGTAATTCCTTCGCGTCCTCTGCGTCGAAAATATTTTCTAGGGATTCTTGGTTAACAGTTGACGCGAAGCGCGGTGGCGTTCGGCTTCGAGGATGCGTTGGACATCCTCTATCGCCCGATCCAAATTCTCATTCACCACGACATAATCGTACCGATTCCAATGTTCGATTTCGTTCTCCGCGTTTTTCATGCGAAGGCGAATTTGTTCTTCGGCGTCCGAGGCGCGTTTGCGAAGTCGCGCTTCCAAAACGTCCATCGAAGGGGGCATGAGAAAAACAAGGACGGCGTCGGGAACGCGACGCTTGAGGTTAAGCCCGCCCTTTACGTCGAGATCAAGCGCGATGTCACGCCGATCATTCAACGCTTTCTCGACGACTTCAGCGGAGGTTCCGTAAAGATTACCGTGAACCTCCGCGTATTCGTAGAAAGCGTCGCGCGCGATCATCGCCTCGAATTCCGGACGCGAAACAAAATGATAATCGCGACCGTTCACTTCGTGACCGCGCACGGGGCGGCTGGTGTACGAAATCGAGTAGCCGAGATTGGAATCGCGCTTGCGGAGTTCTTGCAGAGCCGCCGATTTCCCTCCGCCCGATGGAGCCGACAGGACGAGCAACACTCCGCGACGCTGGAATTCAAACCGCATTACAGTTGGACCTTCGCGATTTGTTCCTTCACCTGATTCGCCGAGGCGTGCAGCGCTTTACTTTCTTCGGCGGTCAGTTTGACTTCAACGATCTTCTCGACGCCCGATCCGCCAAGGATGACCGGTACGCCGACCATGCAATCCTTCACGCCATACTCGCCTTCGAGCCAAACGCAGCAGGGTAGAATCCTTTTTTTATCGCGCACGATGGATTCGACCATTTGAACCGCCGAAGCCGAGGGCGCGTAATAGGCCGAACCGGTTTTCAGATAATTGACGATCTCGATGCCGCCGTCCCGTGTTCGCTGAACGATTTTATCGAGCTGGTCTTTCGGGATAAGATCGGCAACCGGAATACCGCTGACGGTGGTATAGCTGACGAGCGGCACCATCGAGTCGCCATGGCCGCCCAGCACCAGCGCCTGAATGTCTTCGACCGAAACGTTCAAGGCCTCGGCGATAAACGAGCGATAGCGGGCGGTATCGAGAATGCCCGCCATGCCGACGACGCGGTTTTTGGGGAACTTGCTCGCCTTCAAGGCAACGTAGGTCATGACGTCGAGCGGATTGCTGACGATCACAAGAATGGAATTCGGAGAATGTTTGACAACGTTCTCGACGACCGACTTCACGATCTCGGTGTTCTTGCTCTGGAGATCGTCGCGCGTCATGCCCGGTTTACGGGCGAGGCCCGCCGTAATGACGACGATGTCGCTTCCGGCCGTCGGGGCGTAATCGTTGCATCCCGTGACCTTCGCGTCGAACCCCTCGACGGGCGAGGCTTCAAAGAGGTCAAGCCCCTTCCCTTGGGGAACCCCCTCGACGACGTCCACAAGGACGATATCGCCGAGTTCTTTTGCGGCGGCCCAATGGGCGGCGGTCGCGCCGACGTTTCCGGCCCCAACAATCGTAATTTTCGCTCGTTTTAGCATGCTGCTTCCTTCCCGAATCCGCTCTTGCGCGGCAAAATGAGGGCGGGATTATTTCACGCCCCAAATCAATTCGCAAGCGAACGGTGCGTTCAAACTGTGTTCCGCTTGCGAGTCGGGCGCGATTTGATAAGATGCCCGCCGAAGGAACGAACGGAATGGCCGCACCCAAGAGAAAACCTGGAAAAACATTGGTCAATAAAGCGCCGAGCAAGCCATCCAAACCGATGAAGAAGCAAGCTGCATCCAAGGCCGACGCGAAAAAATCGCCGCCAAAAGCCGCGGCAAAAAAGCAGGTCGCGCCGAAAAAACTGGTTGCCGCCAAAAAGAGTGTTGCACCCAAGAGCAAACCCGTCGTTAAGAACAAACCGAAGCCAAGTCCCGCCAAATCCACACCTGTTTCATTGGGCGAGATCGTGCCCGTTTCGCCTGAAAATCCGATTGAAGCCGCCGAAGCTTTGATCGAAGAGTTGGAGGCCGTGATTGAGAGCGCCGAGCGGGAAGCCGAGTTGGTCGCCGATGAGCCAGTCGCCGAACCGGTTGCCGAAATTCGATCCGCCGTCGCCGAAGCCGCGCCAACGCTGGGCGAGATCGAAGCCGCTCTTGAGGCGCTTCTATTTGCTTCTC
>CAZPIK010000064.1:0-14898 GCA_964586185.1 uncultured Candidatus Sumerlaeota bacterium
GGCAATTACGAAGTCCGATCTGTTGCAACCGATATCGCTGGCATTGAGGATCCGTCGCCTGCATTCATCAATTTCGCAGTGGCTTCCAATTGCGGGCATCGTGAAAACGACGCCAGTGCCGAGGCGGATTTGTTGATTTCCTCGCCGTTGAATGCCGCAAGCGACAACGAGATCGCGGGCGGCTTTGGAGAAATGCCGGGCGCCGTCACGGTTTCAATTCCTGTGGGCGCGCTCGACGGGGATACAATTTTGAATACGACACTTTTCCAACCGCACGTTTTTGACGCGACTCTTGGACCGCTGGGTTGTCGCGGCCAGTTCGTTGATCTCGAATTGGCCAATGGTCAAACTGAGTTTCTTAACGATGGTCGCTCTACGATCACGTTCGAATACGCTGATGCAGATAATGACGGATTGATTGACAGCATCGGCGCTCCAGAAAGTTTATTGGCAATCTATTGGTATGACGGAGCCACATGGAAGAAGCTTCAGGATTCCACCGTGGATCCGGATCTCAATCGTTGCACGGCAACGACGAATCATTTCTCGGTTTTTGCTCTCCTCGGCGAAGCACCCGAAGATACACCTACAACTTCGCCAACACCATCGGCTACGCCCACAGAATTACCTAGCTCTTCCCCGACTCCAACTCCGCCAGCACCGTTTGATGATGCGTTGGCGATTGATCATTCTATACCGCCGCAAATGGCTCCGAATCAGTCGCTCATTGTCGTGTTCACATTCCGAAATATTGGAAGCACAACTTGGACGACGCCGAATTATGAACTGCTTGGCAGCCAAGATTCTTGCGGCTTATTGGCGAACTCTAGCATTCCGTTGGTTCCGAGTGATTGGACTGCGCCGAATACTAACCACGAATTCCTGGCTGTCGTGACCGCCCCCGCCACCGAAACAACCTGCACCTTGCAGGTGAGGATGAACCACCAAGGGGAAGCGACTTTCGGGGGAACGCTCACGCACACAGTCGTCGTCAAAGTGCTACCAAACGCCGTCAAGGATTGGGAAGTTTTCGAATAGCGGGCGGAAATCGACATTTATTTTATGCTTCTATATCGCTGACACCGCTTGGGTTACGCTATCCGGAAAATATGTTAATATGTTTTGTGCGTACCGTGTGACCCTTAGACGTATATGGTGTGTGAAATGCGGTCGTGGGATCGCAGACGGAGAACGGCCTTGGAAGACAACCATCTGGCAAGACTGGCGGCAAAAGGTGACAGGGACGCCCTTTCTTCCCTCATCGCCCGATATCGCAATTACGTCTATACCATCGTCTATAAGATCGTTCTTAGCGAGGAGGACGCCTTGGACGTGACCCAGAGCGTCTTCCTAAGACTTGTCGAGAAAATCGGGACGTTCAATCCTGAAGGAAATTTTCGTCCTTGGCTTGCGACTCTGGCGATTCACGCTTCGGTGGATCATGCACGAAAAGGAAAACGAGAAACCGTCGCGCGGGCTGCGGGCGCCGCATGGATGCGTTGGAAAGACGCGACGTCTCCCTCAGGAAGCGCCGAAATCGTCAACGCCATTGAACGATCTGAACGTCGGCGAATTGTGGAATCAGCGATGTCGGAGTTGTCGCCCCAACAACGGGCGATTTTTGCGTTGAGACTGATGGAGGATATGCGTCCGGGGGAGATTGCGGAACGAATGAACATCGCACCCAAGCAGGTAAGCAGCCAGCTTCGGCGGGCGATGGTCAAACTGCGCGAAGTACTGGAAAAAAAAGAGCCGTCTAGGCGTCGGGCGGAAAACTAATTCTTGCCCAATGACCCAGGCGGGGAGGAACATGAATCATGAGGCCGAATGATCGAAACCTACACAACGCTGATAGCGGCTTCGGCGACGAGGCGCTGGAATATGCACTTGGTGAAATGACCCCCTCGGAGGAAGCCGAATTCGAGTTGCGTCTTAATTCCGAATCCGCTCTACGATCACGCGTGGAAGCTTGGAACGAAGATTTGGATGGAGCCAAGGATTGGATGCTGGCCGAGCCTCCGGGACTTCGCAAAGTTGAGGGACTGAACATCGAGGCGATTATCTCGCAAGCATCGCCTCCCAGCGAACGATCCCGATTTTCCAAGGCCTGGGCGCGATTTACAGAAACATGGAGTCACGACGCGCGCGTTCAGCGATTGCGTGTCGTTGCGGCGGGAGCCTTTACCATTGCCGTCATCGCCTTTTCGCTCGCGGTCATCTGGCGGAGCATGAGCCAATCCGATTCCTCAACGCCGCCAAGCTACGTTAAAGAAAATAATCCCGACGCGATGCGCTTTCCGCCGTGATTTGGAAAGCATCTCGAAGAGTTCATCGGGAAATACCAATTTCAACTTTAGGCGCACGACATCTTCGGTAACGACGTCTGGGCGAACGGCGGGGCATTGGATTGCGCTATGGGGATCAACGGATTCGGAAGACTTGATTAAGTGTTTTGAAGGAAGTGTGATTCATGCTGCAAACACGGAAGCACAGCGCGAATACCAAAGCCAAGGATGAGACACTGCTAAAACTAGCAATGGGTGTATTACTCGCGATCACGAGTCTCTCGAGAGCAGAAGATTGCACTTCATTGATGCTGCTTCAACAAATTCACAATCCAACACCAAGTGCAAATGATATGTTCGGCCATTCGGTGGCGATATCGGGCAACTTGGTTGTCGTCGGAGAAACAGGCGATGGCATCGCAACGGTTTCCAACGCTATAACCGGCGACTTCGTCGCCACACTGTACAATCCAACCCCATATTCGTATGACGAATTCGGGGCATCCGTCGGTATATCCGGCAACATGGCTGTCGTGGGATCGCCCCACGACGCTACCGTCTCTGGAGATGAGGGAACCGCTTCCGTTTTTGTCGCGACGACCGGAGTTCGCACGACAACACTCGCCAGTCCTGAGCAGGCTCCAGGTGACAAGTTCGGCGCCGCAGTCGCGATTTCCGGCAATTTGGTCGTTGTTGGCGCTCCCGGTTCCGATCCAAACAATGTCGCTTCCGCAGGAGCAGCCTATGTATTTAACACTTCAATCGGTCCGCCTGTGGCCACGCTCATCAATCCTTCACCATCGGTCGGTGACGAGTTCGGGATTTCGGTCTCGATCTCGGGAAACTTGGTCGTGGTGGGTGCGCCAGGTGACAATCAGGTGGGAGTATCTTCGGGCTCGGCCTATGTATTCAATGCTACAACTGGCGCGCTCGTGAGCACGCTGGTGAACCCTACTCCCGAAGGTCTCGACCACTTCGGCGACTCCGTGTCAATTTCGGGGGAATTGGCCGTTGTGAGGGAGCGCGCCAACGTTGGCGCACCGTACGATGGGAGTGACGCTTACGTGTTCAATGCAACGACGGGAGCGGTCATTGCTACTTTAAGCGTTCCATTCCCCGATATCCCAGTATCATTTGGTCCGTTTGCAATTGGAATTTCCGACAATGTGGTCGCATTAGGGGCATATGGTTTGGATGCCATGTCCCAGCTTGTGGGTAAGGTTTATGCGTACAACGCCATGACCGGCGCCATGATGACGATTCTTCGCAACCCCACTTTGCAAGTGAACGACTCGTTCGGGAATTCAGTTGCCATCTCCGGAAATAAGGTCATCGCTGGTGCTGAGAACGAAGATTATGCCGCAGCGAATAGTGGCATGGCTTACACTTTTGCGTGTACGGATTCATGCATACCTGACACGGCTAACAAGGATTATGCAAATCCCGATCTGGAGTCCGGATCCCATTACGGAGTTTCGATTGGCGTTGCCGGAGATTTCATGGTCGTGGGCGCTCGGCGGGACGATTCTTCAGGAATATCCAATGCAGGACGATGTTACATACATGTTTTGGGATCCAGCTACATTTACCAATTCGGGGGAGGGAGTATCGTCGCAGCGCTTGATAACCCATCGGCAGGTGTGGATGATTTGTTTGGTAATTCCGTCGCAATTTCATCGAATCATGCGCTGGTGGGAGCGGTGGGTGATAATCCCGCCGGCATCGCGGATGCCGGCGAAGCGTATCTATACGATTTGTCGTACGCCTTGCCCATGAAGGTTTTGACCAATCCCGCCCCCTCCGCTGGTGACTCCTTCGGGGCTTCAGTAGGCGTTTCGGATTCTGTTGCCGTTATTGGCACGCCTGCGGACGACCCGGACGGTGTCAATGACGCAGGAACGGTTTATCTATTCGATTCAGTTACTGGCGCGCTAACGGCGACGCTGAATAATCCCGTACCCGCAGCAGGAGATCAGTTTGGATTTGCTGTCGCAACGGATGGAATTCTGGCCGTTGTGGGTGCGCCGTTTGATAATCCCAGCGGAGTAGCTGACGCGGGGACGGCTTATGTATTCAATGCGACGAGCGGCACGCTCACCCGGACACTCGCCAATCCCGCACCCGCAACAGGCGACCAATTTGGCGGGTCGATTGCGATCTCCGGAAATTACATTGTCGTCGGCGCGCCGTTTGATAGTCCAAGCGGTGTAACCAATGCGGGCCGAGCCTACGTTTTCAACGCGACGACCGGCGCGCTTGTGTCAACTCTCGTCAATCCCGCGCCGACCATGTTCGATTTTTTCGGCAATTCAGTTGCGATTCATGGCGATGTTGCGATGGTCGGGGCGTGGCGCGACGATCCGGGCGCCATAGCGGACGCAGGCAGAACCTACACTTTTGTCGCGACAACCGGCGTCCTCGCGACGACCCTTAGCAATCCCTCTCCAACGGCTAGTGATTTCTTCGGCGCATCGGTCGCAATTTCCGAAACAACTGCGATTGCTGGCGCGTACTTGGACGACCCGGGCGGCATTGCCGATGCAGGTACGGTCTATACGTTCACCTGCCTCCCACCGAACGCTGCCCACGGTTGGGAATACTACGAATAAACTTCAACGCCAAGGACGCGAAGGACGCAGGGAGTTCAATAGTCCGACGTCGGTTTCACGGAGTACGACCGTCGAAATTCATGGGGCTATTTCCATTGCGCCCTTCGCGCCCTTTGCGTTCAGCGCAACCTAATTGCATTTAGCGACCGCCCTCGTGTATTCTAATTTGGCGGCGCGCTATCCATGCGCAGCGGCAGTTTGGCGGCGGCAGGTCGTTTCCTGTAAGTAGAACAAGAGTCGTCATCCTTTGAGCTTTTGTAGGAAAATGCGTCCTGTAGGATAAAAACACATGAAACCCATCAAATTCGGACCTTTCGAGCAGCGGGCGGCGCTTTTGGCGATGCTCATTTTCGCGGGGTTCATTTTCTTTTTTGGAAAGCTCCCCGACCGCATCGCGGCGATGGAGAACCAGCGCAAATACGACGGCGAGTTCTATGAATTCGCGCAGATGTTCAGCGAGATTTATGGCGACATCCAGACCCGATATGTTCATGACGTGGATCGGAAGAAGATTTTTGAGGCGGCGGTTCGGGGGATGTTTACCGCGCTTGAGGATCCGCATAGCCAATGGCTTTCGCCCGATTCGCTCTCGCAGTTGGAGAAGGAAACCGAGGGCGAATTCTCCGGCGTCGGTCTCAACATCACGCTTCAGGACGATATTCTAACGGTTATCGCTCCGATTCCTGGGACTCCTGCGGCTCGAGCGGGGATTCTGCCGATGGATCGGATTACGAAGATTGACGGCGTTAAGACTGAGGGGATCACGCTGCTTGAGGCGGTTAAGAAATTGACCGGTGTGACGGGATCTGAAGTTTCCGTTGAGATTTTCCGGCAGGGCGCGCCGGAGTTGCTGAATTTCAAACTCGTCCGCGATACCATTAAAGTCGAGAGCGTGTTCCATACCGTTCTGGAGGACGACATCGGATACATTCGCATCGCGCGATTTGCCGAGACGACCGCTGACGGCGTGAAGAAGGCTCTTGAAGAGTTCAAGAAATCGCCGACGCCGATTAAAGGACTCGTCGTTGATCTTCGTTACGATAGCGGCGGATTGCTCGATAAGGTCGTTCAGATATGCGATTTCTTCCTGCCGAAGGGACAGATTGTTGTTTCGACCAAAGGGCGCAAGGAAGAAAACAACCGCGAGTTCTTTGCGATGAACGGGCCGATTACGGACCTTCCGATGGTGGTTCTCGTCAATCGCGGATCGGCGTCGGCTTCGGAGATTTTTGCCGGGGCGATGCAGGATACCAAACGCGGGGTCATCATCGCGCCGAAGGGACAGAAGACTTACGGCAAAGGTTCGGTTCAGACGATCAGTTATTTGAAGCACTCGATGGAACGGGATGAAAACGGCGAACCGAAGCTCAGCGGATTGCGGCTGACGACGGCGCTTTATTACACTCCGTCGGGGCGAACGATTCATAACATCGGCATCACGCCGGATTATGAAGTGCCGGTGAGCTTGGAAGATGAAATCATGCTGGCGCGGCATGGGCTGCTGGGCGACCCCGATACGACGAAGCTCGCCGAAGCGGCTGAAAAGAAAAAAGAGGAAGAGAAGAAAGCAGAAGAGAAAAAAGAAGGCGAGTCGGGCGATGAGAAGAAGGAAGACGCGCCTCAAGAAAAGCCGGCGGACGATGGCGCGAAGCCTGCTGAAGGCGCAACCGAAGGCGAAGCTAAATCCGCCGAGCCGACGGTACCGAAGGAATTCAAGGACGTCTTGCTGGAAGAGAGTCTTAAATACCTTCGCCAGAATCTAATTGAAAAGAAGCAGGCTAAATCGTAAAACGCCCCGCGATCGGAGATGCAACAAGCTCATGCCCAGAACAGTAGTGACCGGAGGCGCGGGGTTCCTTGGATCCCATCTTTGCGACCGTTTCCTCGCCGAAGGGCATGAGGTCGTCGCGCTCGACAACCTCGTGACCGGCTCGATCTCGAACATTGATCATATCCGTTCGGATAAGTTCACATTCATCAAGCAGGACGTGACGGAGTTCCTTTACATCAAGGGGCCGGTGGATTACGTGCTGCATTTTGCTTCACCCGCTTCGCCGGTGGATTATCTCGCGCTGCCGATTCAGACGCTGAAGGTCGGCGCGCTCGGAGCGCATAAGACGCTGGGACTCGCTCGCGAAAAGAAAGCCCGTTATTTGCTGGCTTCAACTTCCGAAGTTTACGGCGATCCTGAGATTCATCCGCAGCCCGAATCGTATTGGGGCAACGTCAATCCCATCGGCCCTCGCGGCGTTTATGATGAAGCCAAGCGCTTTGCCGAAGCGATGACGATGGCTTACCAGCGTTATCATCATATGGAGACGCGGATCGTCCGAATCTTCAATACCTATGGTCCCAGGATGCGCCTCAATGACGGTCGGGTTGTGCCGAATTTTATTGATCAGGCGCTGCAGAATAAGCCGCTCACCGTTTATGGCGAAGGCCAGCAGACTCGTTCATTCTGCTATGTCAGCGACCTTGTGGATGGAATTTTTCGGTTGCTGATGTCGAATGAAAAGGAACCGGTCAACGTTGGAACCGAGTTTGAAATGACCATCCTCGATTTCGCCAAGCTCATCATCAAGTTATCGGGTAGCAAGTCAGAAATTGTCTATCGCGAGCTTCCGAAGGACGATCCCAAAACGCGGCGACCCGATAATACGAAAGCCCGAACGCGGCTCGGTTGGGAACCCAAGGTCGGGCTTGAGGAAGGTCTCAAGCGGACGATCGAATTCTTCCGACAAAAATCAGCCTAAAACTAGTTGCGTAAAATTCGCATTGGGGCTATTGATCGAAACCGCAAAACCGCCCCGCGGCTCGCGTCATTTTTTAAGGAAGGTTTGGACACTGAATTGAGCGACTACGCACCGTTTGTTCCCTCGCGCATTTTTCTTACCAAAGGAAAAGGGATCGCCAGCGCGAAGCTAGTGAGTTTTGAAATGGCGCTCCGCGATGCGGGTATAGCGCATCTGAATCTCGTCCGCGTCTCGAGCATTTTTCCGCCTCGTTGCCGGATCATAAAAGACACGGAAGGAATCCCCGAGCTTCGCGCGGGCGCGATTCAATTCGTCGTCCTGAGCGAGAACGCGACGAACGAACCGATGCGTCAGATTGCGGCGTCGGTTGGTCTCGCGATTCCCGAAGACCGCAACGTCCACGGATACATTTCCGAGCATCATAGCTACGGCGAGACCGACAAGCGCGCGGGAGATTTTGCGGAAGACTTGGCCGCGCAAATGCTCGCGACAACGCTCGGGCTTCCCTTCGATCAGGAAAAATCGTGGGATGAGCGGAAAGAAATTTGGAAGATCAGCAAAAAGATCGTCCGCACGATCAATACGACCGAGACCGCGCGGGGCGATAAAGACGGCAAGTGGACGACGGTCGTTGCCGCCGCCGTGCTGCTTCCTTAAGCGATTCTTTGTCGCCTGATTTTGAATTCGTTTTCCCGCGCGAGAAAACCGCATGGGTGAAATTCTGGCGCAGGTCAAACTTTCCGGCGGCGCGAGGATCGCCCTGCATCGTGGCGACCTGACGCTCGAATCCGTTGATGCTTTGGTCAATGCGGCCAATTCCCGGCTCGCGCACGGCGGGGGAGTGGCGGGCGCGCTGATTCGTCGCGGCGGACTTGAGATTCAAATTGAGAGCGACGCGTTTGTCGAGCGTTACGGCCCTGTTCCCGTCGGCAACGCGGCTTGGACGGGACCGGGTAAACTCGGCGCGCAAGGCGTTAAAGGGATCATCCATACGGTCGGGCCGATGTGGGGCGAAGGGGACGAACCCGCAAAACTATTGCGCGCCGCGATGTCCGCGTTTCGGTTGGCTGTTCAACGCGAGTGCGCGAGTATTGCTCTGCCTGCGATCAGCTCGGGCATATTTGGATTTCCAAAGGATCGTTGCGCGGAGATATTAATCGGAGCGGCGCTCGAATTTCTCGAAAGCCATCCGGTCGAGACTCTTCAAGAAATTAGATTCACGATCATTGACGATGAGACGGTTTCGATTTTTCGAGACGAGTTCATGAAACGGTTTGGAAAAGAGACCCTTCTCATTCGATAGGGAATCATGAATCAACCTCATCGGTTACTCTTCATTCATCGTGGCGCGCTCGGAGATTTCATTCTGGCGCTGCATTTGATGGATGCTGTGCGCCGTGCCGGTGATCGCCGTGTGGACTGTTTGGGGCGTGTGGAATATGCGCCTATCGCGAAACGAGCGGGGATTGATTCCTTTCTCGATATCGAGACCGGCGGCTGGCACAACCTCTACAAAAGCGAGATTCCAAGCGATGCAATGATTCAATCGTTGAGCGCGACCGATTTGATCTGCGCGATGATTGGGCGGAATGACGCAAACGTGCGGTTCGTAGAAACACTCTCACGCGCGGCGAATTGCAGAGCGGTTATTATTGATCCACGACTTCGCGAGAGTGAACAAAAACACATTACGGAACAGTGGCGTGGAGATTTGATGGCGGAAGGAATCGCGGTTGAGGAAATTCGACCGCTTGATTTGAGAACGAATCATGGACGCAATTCGAAGATAGTCTTTCATCCGGGGAGCGGAGGAAGATTGAAATGCTGGCCCATTGAAAATTTTGTGCATCTTGCGCGTCAAATGCAAGTCCATGGCGCAAGGTGTGAATGTTTAATCGGCCCCGTTGAAGAGGAAATCTTCAGCGATGACGAGATACGACAATTGGAATCAACGATGCCCGCTCGGCTCGGAATGTCGCTCGACCATTGCGCGGAATACATTGGCTCTTCGCGGGTCTTCATTGGCAACGACAGCGGCGTGACGCATCTTGCCGCAGCGCTTGATGTGCCGACCCTTGCGGTTTTTGGCGCGACCGATCCCGTCCATTGGCGTCCCTTGGGTCGAGAAGTTCACGTGATCGGCGGAAAAGAATTTCCAAGCGTCGAGGAAGTTATGAAGGTCGTGAATCGGATCGGTTCAGGGTATTCGCAACCAACGCGGCAATGAGATAACACCCTGCGCCGAGCATGAAAGTCGCGCGGAGTCCAATCGCGTGGGCGAGCGCGATCGCAAGCACCGACGCAACGACCGAAAATGCGCCGTTCAATCCCCAATACCAGCTGAGCGGCGCGGCGGGATTTTGCGCGGCGCGTTGGAGTCCGAGCGGCATGGGCATTCCCATGAAGAAGGCCGCGGGTGTAATCAATGCCGCCGCGAGCAAAATTCGAATGACGGTCGGCGCAGCGATCAGGCTCGACCACGACCACTGGGCCCCGAACCAAGTCACCGCGAGGAGGATCGGGAGCAGCGCGTTCAAAAGTAATAATCGCCGCACGCCGACGATTCGTTGCGCCAGCATGGAACCGAGTCCGCTGAACAGCAGCATCGAAAAAAGGCAGACCGCGAGGCTGTAACTTGGATGCCCGAGAAAAATTGTGAAGCGTTGGATCAGCGTCAATTCGATTAGCATATAGGCGAGTCCGAGCATGATGAAGTAGACAATTGCTCCGAGTTGATTGGGGAGCGACGTGCGCGAGGTCTGGGCGCGCGTCATCCACTGTTCGATTCCGAGCGGGACGACGATCAGGATGAAGGCAAGGATACCGAGCACGCCAAGCGTCACCGCCAGCATAACCAGCGGCTTGAAATTGATGTTGTAGAGATGGCCAGCGCCCGAACGGTATTCGCGTTTCCCGACATTACGCCATCGAAGCATGTCGAAAAAGAAGGGTCTGTCATCGGTCGGCGGAGAGAGATCGAACGTATGTGAATCCGCATATTGCGCGAGATTGGGCGCTTCGAGAATCGCCGCCAGTTGTGGATCGGTTATGGATTTTGGCGTAATCAGGGGAAGAAAGAAATTCTCGCGGCACCACGTTTCAAAAGCGGCGATTTCATCGTCATGATACGGTGATTTTTTCACCATCAATGTCGCCATCGGTTGGCCTTCGGGGTGATCTTCCGGTTTCATTGCGGCCATGAGAAAGTGATCTTGCGGTCGCTTGGCTCCGCGAGCTTCGAGCGCCGCCCTCGCGAGCGCAAGGAGCCGGAGCGATTCAACCGGCTGCTCCCTCGCGTGCCAGCGCGTCATCGTCAGAATGCCGTTATCGGTCAATTGATCGAGAAAAATCTTCCAGCCTTCCATCGTATAGAGAGAATTCTCGGTGAGCACAAACGCGCCCGCCGAAGTTGCGGCGTAAGTATCAATGAGCGAAGCCTGAATGATGTCGAACTTCTCGTCTGTGCGAGTCAGAAAACTGCGCGCTTCGTCGCGAACAATCCGAACTCCTTTCCAAGCCAACGGATTTCCCGCAAACTCGGCGAACTTCTTCGTGAAGGCTTCGAGGATGCGCGAATTAATTTCGAGTCCGACGATGTCGGGTTGCCCCCACGCTTTCGCGGCGAGAATATCGCGACCACCGCCGACCCCGATGATCGCGACCTTTGCGTCCTTGCGAATCGCGTGAACCCCAAAGCTGATGTCATGGAATGGGAAATAATGCGCGGCAAAATCTTGACCGCCCGACTTGATGACGGGTGTTGCGGCGAACGTATCAATGAGCATCATCTGCATTTCTTCATGCGATTTCTCTCGCAGTTCCATCGCGACGCCATCGGCGGGACCCTGATGCGGCGACGCCGTGATCCGCGAGAGCGAATTCCATTTGTCATAGGTTAATTTGTCGGGATGGAAGTCGTATCCGTGGGAGTACTTGATCTGAAAGGCGGGGATGTCGTCGCTTTGCGGAATGAAGATGGCAAACATCATCGTCGAGGTCGCGATCACGACGATTCCCAAATAGCGCCAGGTGCTGGTACGAAGTCCAACGATGAAGACTAATCCGGCTATCGCTCCTAACGCCGCCACCAAAAGAATGAGTCCTGGTCCGCCCAACAAATAAATGAGTGGCGCGAAGAGCAGGCATCCCATCGCCGATCCCGCCAAGTCGAATCCATAAAGGAGATTCGTTCGTTTGGGAAATCGCGTGAGCGAGATCGCGATGGCCATGCCGGAAAAAATAAACGGCGGTCCCAGAACCAAACTGAGTCGCATGACGTTTCTAACGACGCTTGACGTCTCGCCGATCCAGATTTTACGCGCCAACAATGCGTAGAGCGCATAGACCGTCGAGACAGCAAACGCGAGCGACAAAGCCGAGAGCGATCCGGACGCGCGCGAAGGGGTAAAGACGCGAGGCAGGAAGTGGACGACGACTGCGCCGACGGAAATTCCGAGCAGCGTCACGGAGACGGCAAAGAACGCCATATGGTAATACATGATGACGCTGAAAATTCGCGTAAGGGCGAGTTCGAGCAGCAAGGTCGCGAGCGTCAAAACGAATAAGCCCGCGTAAAGCGACTTGGACGGGGCTGCGGAGTTGGATGGGGGAATTTCGGTCAAGAATGTTTTCCGTGATTCGTTCGCGGCCAGCCCAAGCTATCGGCACGCCGAAAAGGGGTCAATCATATCTTGCGAGGCAAAAGGATCAAGGCTTGCCAGTTGCTCGTTCGACGCGTATTGTAACCCGGTCAATTTTACGGGCATTTCGCGCGATCCTGATTCGGATCAGCGGCCAATTCTTGCGAGGATAGGATGGGTTTATCATGGGCGTTTTGGACGGAAAAGTAGCGGTCATCACCGGGGCGGGCAATGGCATCGGTCGTTCGCACGCCATCGAATTCGCGAAGGAAGGGGCAAAGGTCGTAGTCAACGATCTCGGCTGCAACCGCGACGGCACGGGCGAGAGCAATTCCGCGCTCGAAGTCGTGAAGGAAATTCAGGCGATGGGCGGTCAAGCCGTTGCCAATGGCGACGCGGTCGGTTCGATGGAAGCCGGCGAGCGGATCGTGAAGGCTGCCGTGGATGCCTTTGGCAAGCTCGATATTTTCGTCAATAACGCGGGCATCTTGCGTGATAAAACCATCCTCAAGATGACCGAGGATGAATGGGACATCATTCTGCGCGTGCACTTGAAAGGAACTTTTGCCTGCCTTAAGGCCGCCGCACTGCAGATGAAAGAACAAGGGACGGGCGGAAGCATCATCAATACCTCCTCAAGCTCCGGATTGCTCGGCAATTTTGGCCAAGCCAATTATGGCGCGGCAAAGATTGGCATTCATGCCCTCTCGCGCATCGCCGCGTGGGAACTCGCCAAGTTCAAGATTCGGGTCAACGTCATTGCTCCCGCCGCGCTTACGCGCCTTACCTTCGATCTTCCCGGAATCAATACCGCGTGGAAGCCTGATGAGGTCGGCCCTCAACACATTAGCCCCATCGTCGTCTTTCTGGCTTCTGATGCGGGCGCGGCGATCACCGGACAAACTTTCGGCGTCGAGGGGAACGAACTTTACGTTTACAAGATGATGACGAGCCACGGCGCGACAAAACAGGGGAGCAAAGAGCCCTGGACGCAAAAGGAAATCGCCGAACGGATGGATCGAATTGCGAATTGGTAGCGAGCATAAACATTATGTGTGATTCGCTTGACGCGCGGGGGATCCATCGGGTTTAATCGCTTTGTTGTCAAAATTAGCGACTTGGGTGATGACCGAATGAACCGAAATGTTACCCCCCCGCCCGAATTAGGTTAGAATCATCTTGGATTCGCGCGCGGCGGATCGTAATCCGGGGGATGCTCATCATGACCCCGTTCGCTTTTATCGCCTGTCGGAAAATCTCCGAGTGCGAGATCACCGATTGCCCCGCACCTGCGTCGAGCGGCGGCGGAACTTTCCACGCGCAAATCAGAATTTCGCCGCTATGCAGCGGACTTGATCCCGTTCGTGCCGACAGTGATCCCGCGACGCCGAACATTCCCGACAAGCTCGAGATTTGTAAGGAGTTTCCGGGTGGCGATCCGCCCGACGAACTCGCGGCAGCGATGGCCTCGTCCGATCCGAAGGTCAAGGCGGCGGGATGGGCGCGATATTTCGGCGTTTGCGGCATGGCGTCCGCGCCGCAGGAAAAGGATCGGATGTCGTACGAGCTGATCACTCAAGAAAAGCCGGAGTGCGTTAAAAGTCCGGGCGAGGGGGACGTTTGGTTCCCGACGTTTTCATATTGGAGCGGCGAGGCGGATTGGGCGCCGGGAGAATACACGCTGACGTTCACGGCAGACGACATGACGACGCCGATGGCGTATCCGCTGAGCGTCTGGTTCCCCGACTGCCCCGGCGAGGACGACCCGGTCAAACAAGTTCAAGTCAAGGTGCATTTTTACAAAGCGCTGCCGATCATGGGTGGCGGTGGTGTCGAACGCGGCGGCTCAGCGACTTTCAGCGTGAAGATCGAGGGGATTGAAGATGCCGACATTATTGCCTGCAAGTGGAAGTCTTCGCAGCAGGATCCAAGACCTGGTTCCGATGCCAATGGGTATGTCTCCGATCGGACGTGGAGTGGAAAGCTTGTTGTTACGACAACGATTGAATGCGAGGCCATCGTGAAATGCGGAACCACATTGTTCGATGTGGATTTTGGAACAACCACCGCCGCGCCGATTCCAAGAAATTGGGAACTCACACCGCCTGACTCACCAGCGGAGGACTTTAAGGAGGATTGGATTGAAGTAGGACAAAACGAATTGGATAAAATTGCGTGTCAATCAGGCACTGTTTCAAAGTTAGTGGATCAGCAAACTCTGACGGGGTCATTTATAGTGCCTAATGAAGATTATCCCAATGGTGGAATCAATTCCGGATTCGGTGTAGAGAACATCGCAGACCAAGGACCTAACCACGGTCTGTCATACGTTTCGTCTTCCAGATTTCATATTGAGGCAGGCAGCGTTGTAAACAAGTGGGTCAGGCCGAGTGCGGATGAGCCAGGTGGAGATGCTAGAAACTGGTACACCGTGTGCGACGAAGAAGATTGCTTTGAAGGATCAGGTGGTGGCCAAGGCGTTGCTGAGTACTATCGTGCACTCTTGGCACATGAAGCAAATGGAACCACACGTAGTCTAAATGGGGTGCGCAATGGCCATTATGCCCAGCTTTTGGATACCGAGCGGCTTCGTGAAGACGTTTTGAAGCAA
>CAZPIK010000065.1:0-13638 GCA_964586185.1 uncultured Candidatus Sumerlaeota bacterium
CTCTGGAGCACAGCAGTCACCGACGCGGGTTTGCCCCATTTATCCCATTTGCCGGCGCTGCGCGAATTAGTCCTCATGGATACGCATGTTACCGACGCGGGTTTGGCGTCACTCGTTTCGATTACGGGTCTTGAAGATTTGGTCCTCTCCGGAACGCAAATCACCGACGCGGGAATTGAGACCTTATCGAAAATGAAGGGCCTGAAAAATTTGAGCCTGCATCGGGTATCCATGAGCGCAGAAGCAATTGCTCGACTCAAATCCGCCCTACCCAATTGCAAAATAGTGAGCGACTTCGATCCGCCGGAAGACGCGCCGCAAAAGCAATGACGAGGTTTTCAAATTACTTCGCTCATCGGGATCGCCCATGCAACGCGCGCTCCCTAAACTCCGCTCGTGACGACGCGGAAGTTGGGGTCTTTGCGTAATTTCCAAATGTAGCCATCTACAATGAAATGATGGACGTTGATGACGGCGGCGACGAGAAGCTGGCTTTCGGCCCATCCAAAACCGACCGAGGCGTAGGCGTGCGGCCAGACGTTAAAAAGAAAATACCCGAGCGCAACGCACATCGCATAGAAGGACAGGGTGTGAAATAGCGTTCCGTCAATTCCATAGGGAGCCGGTTCGGTATTGTGATCTTTGACGTGAAAAATCGTCACGATGGCGATGTATTGAATGCCGTGAAATACAGTCGCCCAGATAAAAGCGTCGGCGTAGGTGAACGTAATCCACCAAATTCCATTGCTCACGATTAACAAGAGACTGATCGCGGGCAAAGTAAGGCTGCGGGAAAACTTGAGACGCCAGACGAGCAACGCGGGCGCGGCAAAAGTGAGCACGGCCAGAAGCCTTGACAGATGATCCACAAATGAACGGAGCAGAGGAAAATCGGTGTAAAGCGAATCGGGCACGAACCATCCTAAACCGGAATTTGATCCGCGCGTGAAGGCCCATAAAAAGGGAATCAGGCATGTCGCGCGCATGAGTTGTTTATCCGCCAATTCCAATTTGCATCCCGATCGGTATCCATACATGACGGAAAGTCCATAAGCCTGTGCGGCGTAATGGTAGGGCGACCAAGTCAAATACAGCGCGTTAAGGTGGCGTCCGATGGATTGATAGAAATAAAGCGAGAGCGTGAGTACCAGAATTGTGATGAGGGGAAAGCCCATCGTCAGAAACGGCAGATCGCGGTACGCGCCGGGTTTGGTATAGAGTCGCACCGTCGAGGCTGCAAAGTGTGCGCTATTGCTGAGCAGGATGACCGCCGCGAGAGTTCCTGCATCCAACGAGAGCAAATGAGCGAATCCGGCCCGATCAAGCGCCGCTAGAAACCCCACAAACAGAAGGCTCAGTCCGCCGCCGATCAAGGCGTAGTCAAAAAGTGGACTCACAAAAGGTTGACCCACCTTAAAGAAGGGTTCTTGGGTTCGCGTGGGATCAAGGGCTGCAGCTTCAGCATTCATAACGCGGCAATCGTAGCAGACAATCGCGGCAATGCCGAAGGTTAAAGAGGGCGAAACTCGTTGGGGGGGTTAAACGTTCAAGCAGGCAAAGCGCAAACGCATTTATGTATGGAAGTCTGGCAAGCTCAAATGATATAAACCTCACTTGGGATTTGGTTAGGAAAGATATAAGTGATGCGAAGGACCATGAAAAATCATCCTTGGGCGGAGACTTTTATGCGTTTTGCCCTTATCTGCATGTGGGCGTTTATTACGGTTTTTTCGGTGTCCGCTCAGAATGATCCGCCCGCCGAGTCCGAATCGCCCGCTCCTGCTGCGCTCGAATCCGAGAAGGAAGCCGTTCCTCCAACCGAGAAACCGGCAGAAGCTGCGGAAGCGAAGGCGTCCGAATCCTCCGGGGGCAACACTGTGGATGGATATCGGAGCCAATTGCGAAAATATTCAGCGACCGGCGAATATGAAAAAGTTTTAGAAGTTTGCGCCGAACTCGAAAAGGTTAGCCCTAAGGATGGGATGATCGCATTCTACCGATCCCGAGCTGAAAAAGCCCTCGCAAGTCGCGAAGCCAGCAAAGACAAGAAATTCCGGTCGGTGACGGATCGTCCCACGCTGCCGGTCGAGGAAGTTAAAACACCCGAAGCCGCCGCGCCCGAGACAACCCCCGTTCAGAAGCAAACCCAAGCCGCTCCGCCCGCCCCTAAACAGCCCGCAATGGCTCCCGTCGCGCAGGAAGCTAAAAATGTTTTCACGTCCACAACGCCGCGAGCCGGCAAGAATTGGATTCCGTTGATCGGCGGATTCGTAATGACGGGCGGGATCATTTTGATTTTCTACGCCTTCACAATGATCCGAAAAAAGAAGCCATTGTCCGACACGGGTTTTGAGTCGAGAAGGCCAAGTGATTTTCCTCCGAGCAACTCTGATCAGGATAATATGCAGGAATGGAATACCGATCCGCTTTCGTCTCCTTCCGCCCGACGCACCGATGATGACTTATTCGGGGTGGGTTCCCCCTCGACCTCCTCCGCATCGGCCGCATCCGCCGTTGCCGAGATGGACTTCGGTTTCCAATCGGAAGACCTTTTTGCAAAAGAAGAGACCGCTCCCGTACCGGTGAAGCAGTCGGCTCCTCCGCCGGGCGATGATGTCTTGGCTCTATTCGATGCGACTCCCGAACCAGATGCTGAACCGGCCTCGGCTCCTCCTCCCAAGACGCCCAAAAAATCGCCTCCTCCGATCAATCCCATTTTTGAAGAAAACGTTTCGGCGATCTCGTTTGATCTTCCGGGTGAGAAAAAGGCTGCTTCACCTTCTGCGCCGTGGAACAAAGACGAATCGCTTGATTCTGTTCCCATGCTCAAATTCGATTCGGCGTTCGACGCTCCGGCATCCTCCGAGCGGCCTCCGACTCGACCACCTTGGGAAACCGGAAAATCGCGGACCGATACGGCGGGTAAGCCAACGCCCTCCGCTCCGCCTATTCCGGTGGGTTCCGATGAGGATAGTCTGCCCCAACTCGCGATCGACACGAAGACCGCGCCGGGCGGTAAATCGGGGAAAGCGCCCGACGCCTTTTCATTTCCCGATTTGGGCGGTGATGCTCCCGGATTTGCGGAGATTAACCTGAAGGGAATCCAATCCCCGGATATTGCCGATACGTTTGTGGGAAGCGAAGTTCCCGCCTCGGCCAATGAAACGTTGCCGGGTATCGAACTGCCCCCTTTGGCCGATCTTCCGCCATCGCTTACGGTCAATGCCGAAGAGGAATTAACGCTCCCGATGATGCCGGAATCGCGCGGGTTGGCCGAGACCATGGTGCTATCCAAAAAGCAACTGGCCGAGGACCCCGAGTTATTCTTAAAAGGCGGAGGTACTCCCGGAGCATCGCCAGCTCCCACGAAGTTGCAGGAATTCAAAGCCGATGAAAGCATCGTCGTGAATTTCGGCGAATCGGGCGTTTTTCCGAAAGCTCCGGCTGCCCCCTCTTCCGAACCAGTTCCTGCCAGCGGCGGCAAAAATAATTTCGAAGCCGAGCGCGAGTTGGGGATGGCGGCATTCAAGGACGCCAAGTGGGACGACGCGGTTTACCATCTTTCGATTGCAGCCGCCCTGCGCCCTGACGCTTCGGACGTAAAAGAACAACTCCGCCGCGCGCGCCGGATGCGCAAAGAAAAAGAAGCCTGATATTTTCACCGACATTCGCCCTGCACGAAGCTTCGGGTTCGTCTTGCAGGTTGATCTTGTGGGCGTCTCCATATATAACCGCTCGACCATACGGGTGAGAGTTGCAGCGGGATGGCGACGGAAGAACCACACAACGAAATAGATCGCGAGTCCTTGACGGCGCGTCAGGGGCTGGAATCGGTCGAAATATCGGTCATCATTCCCGCGTACAACGAACTCAAAAGATTGCCGCCGACGCTTGTCGCCATTGAAGCTTATTTGAAGGCCCATTTCGCTTCGTGGGAGATCATCGTTTCGGATGATGGTTCGACGGATGGTTCACCCGAAATGCTTAAAGAAAAGTTTGAGTCGGTGCGATTTCTCTTGGCTCCCTTTAATCAGGGCAAAGGCGCGGCCGTTCGTCGGGGGATGATGGTCGGGCGGGGAGAGCTATTGCTCTTTAGCGATGCCGATCTTTCCACACCCATCGAGGAATTGGTCCCTATGATTAAGGCCATGCGCGAAGGCGATTACGACGTCGCCATCGCATCGCGCGATATCAAGGGTTCGCGATTGGAAATCCGCCAAAGCTGGTATCGCGAACTTTCGGGAAAAATCTTCAATCTGCTCGTCCGCGCAATTTCTGGTCTGCCCTATCACGACACCCAATGCGGGTTCAAGCTCTTCACGCGGGCGGCGGCTCATGCCATCTTTGCAAAGACTTTGAGCGACCGATTCGCCTTCGATGTCGAGGCACTAATGCTGGCTCGAAAGTTGCAGTGCAAGACGCTCGAGCATCCTGTCCGTTGGATCAATGACGCCGAGGGGTCGAAACTCAATTTTATGACCGACGGCCCCAAAATGGTGATGGATATGATCCGGTTTCGATGGTGGTTCATTTGCGGCCGCTATAAATGATGGGCTTGTTTTCGAGGAAAAGCGACTTGACCGACACCATTCTTGAACTCGATCAATTGACCAAACGCTATGGCGAGCGATTGGCGGTGAATGGACTTTCGCTACAAGTCAAGCGTGGCGATATTTATGGTTTCTTGGGACATAATGGCGCCGGAAAAAGCACCAGCATCCGAATGATCATGGGGATGGTCTGGCCGACCTCGGGCGAAATTCGAGTCAACGGTCATCCCGTCGCGCCGGGTCGGCATAAACAGCATTGGCCGGTCGGCGCGATCATCGAAAGCCCGATATTTTACGATTATCTTTCCGGGCGGCTCAATTTGGAATTGCTTGCTTCGCTTTCGGGTGGAGCGTCGAAGGAACGAATTGACGAAATCGTTGCGCTCGTTCGGTTAACCGACCGTCAACACGACAAAGTTTCTGTTTATTCGCATGGAATGAGACAGCGGCTTGGTTTGGCGCAGGCGCTCTTACCGCAACCCGAATTGATTATTCTCGATGAACCGCTTGATGGGCTCGATCCCAAAGGTATCCGCGATCTCCGCGACGTGATGCTGCACGTCGCGAAGGAGTTGGGAGTCACGATTTTCCTTTCGAGCCATATTCTTTCGGAGGTCGAACTCACCTGCAATCGCGTCGCCGTCATCAATCAAGGCAAGCGAATTTATGAGGGCACAACTCACGATCTAATTGCAAAATCCGATCACGTCACGCTTCGGACCCTTGGCGAGAAAAGCCCCGCCGAAATTTTCGGACGCATGGAATTCATTCGTTCATTCACGAAGTCAGATGATGGAATTTGGCACCTGCGCCTGGATCACGAACACGCGCCGACCCTCAACCGCGAACTGGTCGCCGCCGGATTTGACGTCATGGAACTGACCCCGCACAAACAGCGGCTCGAAGATGTCTTTCTCGAACTCACCCGCACGTCCGATCTTGCCAACGGAAACGAGGGAAAACGATGAGAACGTTTCTGACGCTGCTGCGAGTCGAATGGGTCAAGACGATGCGAATGCTCTCGACCTATATCGCTTTTGCCGCCGCCGGATTGCTCGTCGTGATGATCCAGATGGGAGTCTATTTCACGTCGGACCGGTCGGGCGAATACCGCTGGCTCAAGCAGCAGGGGTTTGATACTTCACTGCTCGTGAATGCCTATGTCACAACGCGAATGGTCATGGAAATCGGATTCGTTTTGTTGCTCGCGCCGATGGTCATCCAAGTTTTCGCGCGGCAGGTCGCGGGCGAAGATTTGCGCGGCACGCTCAGGCTCATTCTTTCGCGTCCGATCAGTCGAATGGCGCTCGTAAACGCGAAGTTCATGGTCTGCACTGCTTATTGCATCATGCTCATGGGCTTTACGCTGACGATTTCCTATTTGATGGGGCTTGCGCTTTACGGTCCGCACGACGCGATCACGATCGGCAGCTTCCGCGAGCTTGATTCGGGCAAATATTCGAATCAAGCCAAGAGCATCTTTGATGAAGACAAAGAGAAGAAAGAGAATTTGGCTCTGGACGCCGACGCACGGAAATACGTCGAAGAGAAATATAAGGAAGAGCTGAAAGCAAGGGGTCCCGCCGCATTCACCGATAAGCGGCTTGTCCGCCGGATGAGCGAAGATTACATGGGTTACGTCCTGACCAAGAACGTCATCAGCCCGCGCGAATGTGTGAAGCGGCTCTTCATCGCATGGCTTCTAACTTCGTGGGCGCTCGTCACCGTCGGCGCGATCGCGCTTTTCTATTCCGTCATCAATAAGCATCCGATCTCGGCGATGGCGCTCACGGTCGGAACATTTTTTATGGTCATGATCCTCCAAGGGTTGGCCTCGCAGGATAACATCATGCAGCTTTTCAAAGATTTGAAACCCTACCTCTTCACGACGGCGATGGATTATTACCGCGAGTGCATGAGCTTCACGGTTAATTGGGAAAAAATCTGGAAGGACGGAACATTGCTGGGTTGTTACACCCTGTTCTTTTATGGAGTTTCGCAGCTCATTTTCTGGCGCAAGGACATCACCAGTTGATTAAGGCGCATTTCATGTTTGGAACGATTCAATGAATTTGGGGAAAACAATTTTCTTTTGTTTAACAGCATTCATTCGGAATCTTTTCCGCATTATTGAAATTCATCAGCGCAAAGTACCGCGCGAGCATTGCAAAGCGATTCCCAAACGATTCGTCCTGCAAGGACGAAGGTTCAAAGCCCAAGGCATCGCCTTGGGTCGGCGAATCCAATTCTTGGCGCAAGCCCTGAAAGGGCGGCGGAACGGCCTCGTTGCTCCATCGCCCTTTCAGGGCTTCGCGATTGGGGCGCTCTCCGCCCCCAGGGCGTTGCCCTGGGCTTTGTTGCGTCGCCCTTTCAGGGCGAATCATAAACATTCAGTCCAAACCGTGAAGAAATGCACCGTGCGCGACGAAAATTTTCGAGATGTCTTTCGCCCCATTGTGACTTCGATTGGAATCGACTAGATGAATGCCCCCCTTCAAAAAACCGTCACGCGCAAATTGGATAACGGTCTCACGCTCCTCATGCGTCCCGATCGGAATGTCCCCGTTGCGACGGCGGATATTTGGGTTCGCGTCGGATCGGGAGACGAGCCACCCGAGATCGGCGGGATCAGTCACTTCTTGGAACACATGATGTTCAAGGGGACGGAGCGTTTTGCGACGGGCGAGATCGAACGCGAGATTGAGAACGTCGGCGGAGTCAGCAACGCCGCGACGAGCTACGACTTCACCCATTATTACATCACGCTCCCCTCGGAGAATCTTTCGCGCGGCATGGAAATGCTCGGCGAAATGATCGGCGGTTCTTCGCTCGATCCGACCGAGTTGGAAAAGGAACGTCTCGTCATTTTGGAGGAATATCGCCGTAAACAGGATACTCCCGCCGCGCTGCTCTATGAAGATGTTTACGAAAAGGTCAGCGTTTCGGGACCGTATCATCGCGCGGTCATCGGAACGGAAGAAACGATCCGTTCGATCACACGCGAACAGATGCGCGATTACTATCGCCGCCATTACGCCCCCGACAACATGGCGCTTGTTCTGACAGGCGATTTTGATTTGGACGACGCGACGAAAACCGCCGCGCGATATTTTGGCGGCATGGATTGGAAATTGAATCCGCTCCTTGCGCGTCGCGAGGAAACCCAATGGGCGCGCGAGCAATCGCATCACCGCGAAAAGCCGACGGGCGGCGAAACGTATTGGGCGCTGGCGTGCGGCGCGCCGGGAGCCGATAATCTGGAAGCGCTCGTGCCGCTCGATCTCGCACAGTTTATCCTCGGACAAGGTCGCGCTTCGATTTTGTATCAAGAGATCAAAGAGAAACGGCGACTCGCCTCGACGGTCGGTTGTTATTATTCGACACTGCGTCAGGGATCGGTCTTCATGGCCGTCGCGACGTGCGAGCCGAAACAGAAATCGGAACTCTCCATTGCCATACGCGCCGCGATTTCCGAACTGGCCGAAAAGGGAATTACCGAAGCGCAGTTTCACCGCGCTAAACGACTGCTCGCGTCCGCTCATCGGTTCGGGTTCGAGACGACAGGCGGGGCTTCGTCCGAAATCGGTTACTACTATACGCTCACGGGCAACTCGGATTTTATTGACGGATATCTGGAGCGGCTCGAATCGGCGACGGCCAAAGATGTTCAACGCGCGCTGGCAACGATGCTGAAAACGAGCGAATTCACCGAGGTCTCCGTGGGGCCGTCGGAAGCGTAAAAACGCAACGACTTCTGAACTTTTTCAGAAATTGACGCAAAGGCGCAAAGACGCAGAGGCGCAAAGAGGTTTTCAAAATGCGGAATAGTCTTGTTGTATCTGTGCGCGTTACCTTACTACGTTTCTTAAAAAGTCGGGTTTACTTCATTGCGTCATTTCGTCTCTGCGTCTTTGCGTTAACTTCTTCCGCATTCTCCGCCGATACGCTCGCATCGCTCACAGTCCCCGACGGATTTGAAGTCACGCTCGCGGCAACTTCCGAACTCATTCCTTACGGCATGTGTATGGCCTTCGACGAACAGGGACGGCTGTACGTCACCGAGTCATCGGCGAAAAACCTAACCGGCGAGGAAATGGCGAAGAATCCCGAGTGTCGCGTTCGGCGACTCGAAGATCGCGATGGCGACGGCGTTTACGACGAATCGAAAATATTCGCCGAAAAGTTGAGTCTGCCGATGGGTGCGCTCTGGCATCAAGGCGCGCTCTACGTCGCTACGCCGCCTGATTTTGTTCGATTGGATGATAAGGACGGCGACGGCGTTTCCGAAAGTCGCGAAGTCATTCTCACCGGATGGAACGTCAAGAACACTGCGAGTTTGCACGGCCCGTTCATGGGACCGGATGGGATGATGTATCTGACGCACGGACGGCATGGTTACAAAATCAAAACCAAAGAAGGCGAAACGCTCGAAGGTCTTGCGCCGCGGATCTGGCGATGTCGTCTCGATGGGACGCAGCTCGAGCGGGTCTGCGGCGGCGGGTTCGATAATCCCGTCGAGCTGGTTTTCAACCCGTCGGGCGAAATGTTTCTCACGATGACTTACTTCACCGACCCGATGAACGGCCAACGCGACGCGCTCCTGCATCTGGCCGAGGGGGGCGTCTATTCCAAACCGCACGAGTGCGTCGCGGAGTTCAAGCGGACGGGCGATTTTATGCCGGTGATGACGAAGTTCGCGCGGATTGCTCCGGCGGGACTCGCGATGTATCGAAGTTCGAGTTGGGGCGAAGAATATCGGGGAAATCTTTTCAGCGCACAGTTCAATCCGCATCGAGTTCAGCGGCACGTCATCCGTCGCGAGGGGGCGACGTTCGCGACTGAAGATTCCGATTTTCTCGTTTCCTCCGATCCCGATTTCCACCCGACCGATGTGATCGAGGACGCCGACGGAAGTCTGCTCGTGCTTGATACGGGTGGGTGGTATGTGGACGCGTGTCCGCTCTCCAAGATTCAAAAGCCCGATGCGCGCGGGGGGATTTATCGAATTCGAAAGCGTTTAGCGGCTCAACCGGATGATTCTTGGGGCATGTTGGATGAACCTAGGGGTACTTCGGTGCGTTCCCATAGCAGGAACATGGGCATAGTTAAAGCGCCGCCTGGAAGTTTGACTGCACTATTGTCCAGCGACCATCCGATGGTGCGCGATCGCGCACTTGACCATTTGGTTGAGGAATTAGGCGAACTCGCGATCCCCGCGCTCGCCAACGCCGTCGGAAACGGCAAGACTTCCGAAGCGCGTTGCATGGCGGTTTGGGGACTTTGCCGCATCGGAACGCCCGACGCATTACGTCGTCTGCGCGGCGCGGCGAACCACGGCGATCCGGCCGTGCGGGTCGCGATTGCGCGCGCGATGGGAATGACCAAAGACCCCAAGGCTATTCGCGCATTGCGGAAAATGCTGAGCGCGCGCGAGCCGGAAATCCGGCGCGAAGCGGCGGCCGCACTCGGCAGAATTGGCGATCCAACCGTTTCGCGCGCGCTTCTGCAAGCCGCTGCGCGTGCGGACGACCGCTTTACCGAACACGCCATTATTTATGCATTGATCGTGTTGAACGACGCGCCCTCCGCGCGCGCGTCATTGAGCGATTCCGATCCCCGAACCCGCAAAACCGCGCTGATTGCGCTCGATCAAATGGATTCGGGAAATCTATTGCGCGAAGATGTGGGGCCGCTTTTACGTGATCGTGATTCTTTGGTAAAACGCGCCGCGCTCGATTCTGCCTCACGGCGCAATTGGACAGATGAGATTTCAGACTCCATCCGCGACATGCTCATGGCGGAAAATCTATCCGAGGAATCTGCGCAATCCCTCAAGGAATCGCTCCTCGCAATTTCAAAGAGCGAAGCGGGCAAGGAATTGACGGCGACACTTGCGCTCGATCCATCGCTCGATCCCAAACGCATTCCAATGCTTTTGGATGTGATGGATCAATCCCCGACGAAGGAATTTCCCCCGAGTTGGAAAGAGGTCTTGGGCAAGCAGGTTGAAAATGCGCCACGCGCACCCGAATCGGGGGAAAAGGCGATTGCGATTCTTCGCTCGCGCGGAATCGCCGATCACGACGCAACACTTGAGAAACTTGCCCATGGCACGGATGTTTCCAATACACTTCGCATCGCCGCGCTCGGCGCTATCGTTCCGCGTAAACCCAAATTAAATGATTCGAGCTTTAAATTTGCGCTAGCTCGCATTTCACCCGAAGGCGATCCGACCCTGCGAATGAAATGCGCCGAGATTCTCGGCAAGTCGCATTTGAGTGAAACGCAGTTAATCGAACTTGCCGAGTCAGGCGTTGCCCGCGCGGACGCCATTGCGCTACCGCCGCTTCTCGAAGCCTTTGGCCGTTCCACCGATGCGGCAGCGGGCGGAGCGCTCGTCGCCGCGCTCAAACAATCGAAAGCGAATTTAAATTTATTGGGCGGCGGCAGGCTCGAAAAGCTCCTTCAGAATTTTCCCGCGCGAGTTCATGACGAAGCGCGTCCGTTGCTTGATCGGATTCGTGAAGAAGAAGCTGCAAAGCTGGAGAAACTCGCGGCGTTCGAGCCGTTGCTATCGGGCGGTGACGTCGGGCGTGGGCGAAGAATTTTCTTCGAGAAGAAAGCCGCTTGTTCCGGTTGCCACGCCATCGGGGAGGAGGGCGGAAGGCTCGGTCCCGATCTGACTTCCATCGGCGCGATCCGTTCGGGACGCGATCTCTTGGAGGCGATTCTTTTTCCCAGCGCGAGTTTTGTGCCGGGTTACGAGCCTTTCCGAATCGAGACCGCGTCGGACGTAGAGGCGGGCGTCATCGGCGAGCAGACTTCCGATGCGATCCTTTTGAAAACAGGCGCGGATGCGCAAATCCGTATCCCGCGCGAAACAATCCTCTCGATGCAACCTTCGACCGTGTCAACAATGCCCGACGGCATTGACGCGGGTCTTTCGCAGGAGGAGTTCGTTGACCTACTCGCATTTCTTCAGGCGCAAAACGGCGAGCAGTGGCTGCTGGCCGGCAAACGTGCGCAAAAAGCGATTCCGCTGTTTAATGGTAAGGACCTGACAGGACTTTATGTTTACTTGGATGGAACGGAGAACGCGAAGCGCACCGATAAGAATTTCACCATCGAGAATGGAATGCTCCGCGTCAGCGGAAAAACCAAAAGCTACCTCTCAACGAAGGCCGAGACTTGGAACTATCGTCTGGTCGTTGAATACAGTTTGAGCGGCGCAGCAATCGCGTCGGATAAAAAGCAAAACCAAGAAGTCGCGCGGTTACTCTTTAATATACAAGGCACAGACGCCATCTGGCCGAAGTCCGTCTCACTCATGCCTGCCGAAATCAAAGAGATCGAGAAACCTTCTGGCGAATGGAACGCGCTCGAAATTGTGAGCGACGACGGAATCGTCAAAGTCACGCTCAACGGCAAAACGATCATGGATAAAACAGGCGTGGAACCACAGGAGGGTCGCATCGCCATTCCATCGGGCGGTCAGGAACTACTTGTCCGACGGATGGACTTGTTTCCATTAAGATGAGAGGATTTTCGCATGAACAATGCTTTGTTAATCGTCAATCTTGCCTTATTGCTTTCCCTACTGTTTTTCCTATACGCGATATTAAGAAAGGTCTCTCAAACCGACGCCTCGGCACTCACTTCACGTTTTGATTCGCTTGAGAAATCTCAGGAACGCATCGAACGTACGGTCCGAGAGGAGGTTGCAAAGAGCCGGGAGGAAATGGCCAAGGAAACGAGGGGGCAGCGGCAGGAATTATCGGGCACGTTAAAAGAACTTGGCGGAACCGTCACCAAAACAATGGTGGATTTGACCCAACTTCAAAAAGGCCAACTCGACTCCATGTCATCGGCCATTGGCAAGCTTTCGGAATCCAACGAAAAGAAGCTGGAGACCATTAGGGCAACGGTTGAGAGCAAGCTGCAGACCATGCAGACCGATAATGCCAAGCAGCTCGATGAGATGCGAAAAACCGTTGATGAAAAACTTCAGGGCACTTTAGAAAAGCGTCTGGGCGAATCATTCAAGCAAGTTAGCGAGCGATTGGAACAGGTGCATAAGGGTCTGGGCGAGATGCAGACGCTTGCTTCGGGCGTCGGTGATCTGAAAAAAGTTTTAACCAACGTCAAAACACGCGGCACGTGGGGCGAAGTGCAACTAGGTGCGCTTTTGGAGCAAGTGCTTACTCAGGAACAGTATTCCGCCAACGTGTCCACGAAAGGCGGCGGCGAGCGAGTGGAGTTCGCCGTCAAATTGCCGGGCAAAGATAGCGATGATGTTGTGTGGCTTCCGATTGATGCGAAGTTTCCGATGGAGGACTACCAGCGTTTGATGGATGCCCAAGAACGTGCTGATATCGAGGACGTGGAAATGCAGGGGAAGCAATTGGAGAATCGCGTTAAGGCCTGCGCAAAGGACATCCGTGAGAAATACTTGAACCCGCCCAAGACCACCGACTTCGGTATTCTCTTTTTGCCCACTGAGGGGTTGTTCGCCGAAGTGATCCGAAGAACAGGATTAATCGAATTCATTCAGCGTGAATGTCGCGTAGTGATCGCCGGACCCACAACTTTATGGTCCATCTTGAACAGCTTGCAAATGGGCTTTCGCACATTAGCCATACAGAAAAGTTCGAGTGAAGTTTGGAATGTGCTCGGAGAAGTCAAAACCGAATGGTCGAAATTCGGGGCCGCATTGGAAAATGTGGAAAAGAAATTGAATCAAGCATCCAAATCTATTGACGATGCGAAGAAGAGATCTCGCGCAGTCGATAGAAAACTTAGGAATGCGCAAGAGATTCCGACTTCGGACGCACCCCACTTAATGCTTTCAGGCGTAATCGAGAATGGAATAGAAGATGCAGATGATGAGAGTGACAATGAGGATTCGGAAACATCCAGGTCCGATGGACAACGCGATTTGGAACTCTTCTAAAACGAATTGGCAAACAGGTAAAGTGTATTGACTGTCCCCAATTGCGAATCTATCGAGCAAGTGCGATACTTGGGTTCATGAAGTTTGTGGTGGTCACGCCCAAAACTGATACGGAGAATCGCCCATGGCTCGTCTCTC
>CAZPIK010000065.1:13648-14872 GCA_964586185.1 uncultured Candidatus Sumerlaeota bacterium
CCCCGATTCGGTGGTTAATTCAGAAGCGCAGTTCCAACTAGCCGCGCGCCTCTATCAATTGGGTCGGCTTTCGCTTGGACAGGCGGCAGAAGTCGCGGGATATACCAAGCCGACCTTCATTGAGCTTCTGGGCAAAGAGGGTATCGCTGCGGTTGATTATGATCCCTCTGAATTGACGGACGACCTCCGACATGCCTGATGCCATCACCGTTTCGAACAGCAGCGCGATTATTGGATTGGAATTGATCAATCGCTTGGAACTTCTGCGCGACTGTTACGAGATCGTGCTGATCCCTGAGGCTGTCTCGGCGGAATGCGCATTGAAGCCCCTGCCTTGGTTGGAAGTGCGCAAAGTTCAGAATGAATCGCTTGTTCGTACTCTTGAGTTGGATTTGGGTTCGGGGGAATCCGAAGCCATTGTGTTGGCAACAGAACTATCCGCTGGGCGCTTGATTCTGGACGACAAAAAAGCCCGCCGCGCCGCACGCCAACTCGGCCTACCTGTGACGGGACTTCTCGCGGTGCTGCTACAGTGCAAGAAACAAGGCTTCGTACCGCAGCTTCGACCCCTACTCGACGAATTAGTTCGCGTTCACTTTCGCATTTCGCAGCTTTTGGTTCAGGAAGCTCTCAGGCAAGCGGGCGAATAGCCACGTTGAGATTCTTTATCTTCCTCGTTCATGCTAGGCTGAAGTCGGCGGTTCAAGTTTATGCCCCTGATTGACCCCTTCGGGCGGACCATCACCTATCTTCGCGTCTCGGTCACCGACCGATGCAATCTCCGCTGCCTTTATTGCACGCCATCGGAAGAGGTCGAATACGTCGAGCGCGAGCGGCTGCTCACCTACGAAGAAATCCTGCGCGTTCTCAAGATCATGGGACGCGAGGGAGTGCGGAAAGTGCGGATCACCGGCGGCGAGCCGTTCGTCCGGCGCGACCTTGTGGACCGGCTCGTCATCCCCGCGATGAAAGTCCCCGGCGTCACCGAAGTTTACGTCTCGACCAACGCAACGCTTTTGGAAAAGCATCTGCCGCGCCTCCGCGAGACAGGACTCAAAGGTTTCAACATCAGTCTCGACACGATGAACGCGGCGACGTTTCGCGTTCTCTCTCGTCGCGATGGTTTTGAAGAAATCGCGAGCGCGGTGAAGAAGACCCTTTCGCTCGGATTTCCCTCGGTCAAACTCAACATGGTCGTGATGAAGGGGATCAACGAAAGCGAGA
>CAZPIK010000066.1:0-14837 GCA_964586185.1 uncultured Candidatus Sumerlaeota bacterium
GCGTCGCTTGGCCGCGTCGAAGCCCCAGCCGATTTCAACGCCCTTCATCGCTTGGGTGCTCATGATGATCTGACCGATCATGCCATCGAGCTTCTCATCCCAATTCATGACGTTGCCCAGTCCGGAAGGAAGTCCCGTCACGATGACTTCGAAAATTCCGCCGACGGTGTCGCCGTCCTTTTTGCAGGCGTCAATTAGTTCGACCATTTTGGATTCAACAGAAGAGTCGGCTATGCGCAGTTCCGATTTTTCAGCGCGCGCGGCAATTTCATCAAAACCAAGACCTTCGCATTTAGATTCGATTCCGCCGAGATTGACGACGTGGGAGAGGACTTGAATCTCAAATTGCGCGAGGAGTTTTTTGCAAACCGCTCCGATGGCCACTTGCGTTGTCGTTGCGCGAGCAGAAGCGCGCTCAAGCACATTGCGGGCGTCGTCATGGCCGAATTTCTGAACTCCCGGAAGATCGGCGTGACCGGGCCGCGGGCGCGTAATCTCTCTCCCCTCGCCATCTTCGACGGGCGCGGGATTCATCATCTTTTCCCAATTCCGCCAATCGCGGTTTTCAACGACCATCGTGAGCGGGCTGCCCAGCGTAAATCCATGTCGGATGCCGGAGACAAACCGCACCTGATCGGTCTCGATTTTCATTCGGCCACCCCGACCATATCCCCCTTGTCGTCGCTTAAGATCGCGATTCACATCTTCAGCAAGTAACGGCAATCCAGCGGGGACACCACTCAGGATGGCCGTCAATTGGGGTCCGTGCGATTCGCCGGAAGTGAGGTAGCGGAGCGTCATAATGATTCCTGCCGAGCCATGTGGCGCTGTGCATTTAGGTTTGATGCGCCCACAAGAGTTTAATCGGATCGAAGACAAAATTCCCATTCCTTTCGCGCGGAGAACGCGATACGGACTTGACCAACCTCGCCTTCTCAAGTCTCATCATCATCGTCTTTTCAAGGAACGCCCGATGCGTCTTATCTTCATCGCCGCAAATGGAATCAACGCCGACCGCGTCGGAATTTGGAACCATCAAGCGAGCAAATCGAACGCGCGGGTGGAGGTTGTTCCTGATCGGCTTGAACATTCGTCGGCAATCGCGAAAGCCGATGTCGTTATCTTCCAAAGCGAGTGGCCGAAGGGTTTGGACATCCAGCGTTGCGCGGAATGCAAACTGATCATTCATGCCGGAGCCGGAGCAGATAAGGTTAATCTGCGCGTCGCGCGGGACTTAGGCATTTTCGTTTCGAGCGTTCCCGATTTCGCAACCCCCGAGCTGACCGCGCTTACTATGCAAGGGCTGAAACAGATCGCGCTTCACCAGTTTCAATCGGCAGTTCCGCATCGCGATTCCAACCACCTTGGACTGATCGGACTCGGGCAAGTTGGTTGCGCTGTTGCGGTAGCCGCACAAGAAATCGGCTGGGATGTATGGGCGCATGATCCCTTCGTGCATCCCGAATCATTCACGCGGACGAAAGTAAAACGAGCGACGCTTGACGATCTTCTCGGTATCGCCCACGTGGTGTCGTTGCATCTCCCCTACGTCGAATCGGAGCCGACTTTCGTTGGCCGCGACTTTATCCAAGCCATGAAACGCGGCGCGAGACTTGTGAATACGAGCCATGCGGGATTGACCGATATCGGAGTTGTCATCGAAGAATTACGGAAGGGAAAAATCGGCGCAGCGCACTTGTTCCGAGCAAACGACGAAGCGACGACTCAGGATTTAATTCAGGAAGAAAAGCTCCGCTGGTTAGACAGCGGCGTCCTCCGATCACCCGCAGTTCAATCGCGCGCTGTGGAAATGGCCGTTCAAATCGGTCTGAGCTTTTTGAGCGGGACGACGCCCAAACATTTGCTAATTGATCCGCCGCTTCCGCGAGCGGTACTCGGAGAAACATCGCAAATGTAGAAGCGGCATCTTGCCGCTTATCTCTTGGTCAAGCGGCTGGAAGCCGCTTCCACTTTGTTTATCAATTTTGTTTATTAATCATCGCACGGCTCAATCGAAGCTTTCATGGAAACGGTCGTCTGCATTCTCGGGTCGCCGCCGAAGTGCATGATCTCATCCCTTTTTTGCTCGGCTTTTTCTTTCGGAAGCCGCGCGACAATTGTGACTCCCTGAGAATCCACCTCGACGGCATGAAGAAAAGCCTGTTCTTTGCCCATCTGAAAGAGCTTCATGAGCATGAGGATCACATACTCGTAGGTGTGGAGTTGGTCGTCGTGGAGAATGACATACCAAAGCGGCTCGTGCTTCTTACGGGGTTGTTTGCCTCGCTCCGGTTCGGCGATTCCGGGCAGCGGTTCGGCGACTGTGGGGGAGTCAGGCGGTGGACAGGACATGATGGGTAGAATTCCTGAATCGCACACTAAAGCATGAATTCAACGGTACTTTTCGCACAACTTTCTCTCGAAAACCAGACTTCTATTGACAAGGCCAAGTGCAAGATGACACGCTAATCGGGTATGCGTCATGGGCTGGGCGGAGCCACGTGAACGTGGGAGCACAAAACCTTTAGATTGCTGGAGTTAGGCATCGGCGCACCGATACGATGGTTCCCTTTTTTTCAAATTTCTTTTCTCTCGACATCGGCATCGATCTAGGAACGGCGACGACTCTCGTTTACGTCCGCGGCGAGGGCATAGTCCTTTGCGAACCGTCAGTTGTTGCGATCCGAAAAGATACGCGCAAGCCGCTGGCTGTCGGCGCCGAAGCCAAGCGAATGCTCGGTAGAACGCCGGGCAATATCGTCGCCATCCGTCCGCTCAAGGAAGGGGTCATCGCCGACTTCGGCGTGACCAAGACGATGATCTCCTATTTTATCCGACGTGTGCGGGCGGGGCGTTCGATGTTCCCGACAGCACGACCGCGCGTGGTCATCGCCGTTCCTTCGGGCATTACGGAAGTTGAGCGGCGAGCGGTCGAGGAATCGGCTCATCAAGCGGGAGCGCATCGTGTTCACTTGATCGAAGAACCCTTTGCGGCGGCCATCGGAGCGGGTTTGCCCGTAACCGAACCCACGGGTTCGATGATTATTGATATCGGCGGCGGCACGACGGAAATCGCCGTCATTTCGCTGGGCGGCATTGTCGTCAGTAAATCCGAACGCGTCGCGGGCGACCGCATGGATGACGCGATCATCCAGCACATCAAGCGAAAGTATAATTTGCTCATCGGGGAGCGCACGGCTGAAGAAGTCAAGATCAGGATCGGTTCGGGCGACACGCTACCGCACGAAACGACGATGGTGATCAAAGGACGCGATATGGTCGCCGGTATGCCGCGGACGCTCGAAATCAGCAGCGAGGAAATTCGCGAGGCGCTTTCCGAAGTGGTGACGACCATCGTCAACGCGGTCAAGGCAACGCTCGAACAAACGCCACCGGAACTTGCGGCGGATATCGTGGACACGGGGATCGTCATGGCGGGAGGCGGCTCGCAATTGCGCGGACTCGATCGCCTCATCCACCACGAAACAGGATTGCCCGTCCGCGTCGCCGATAATCCGGAAACGGCCATTGCAATCGGAACCGGCAAGACACTCGAATCCATGGAGATTCTGCAAAACCTAAACGGCTCGACCTATCGTTGATTTGCGCCGGGCGGAAACCGCCATGATTCGCATCGCCATTGAACGCCTTCATGAGGCGCCTGAAACGCTGAGCGTGGATGCGCCAGCCGCCGATTTCGATCTCGACGGCGACGGGTTTCAATTTAGCGGAAACGTGCGCGGCGAAATCGAGTTCAAGCTTGCGGGCGAGGACGTTCGAGGCGTGGGCGAACTGGCCACCGAAGCAGTTGCCCCATGCGGTCGGTGCCTCGACCCTGTTCGCATTCCGATCCGCGCAAAAATTGATAATGTTTGGCTGAAAAAGTCCGACGTGTCGGATCAAGCGCCGCGTGATGTCGAAGACGATACTCTGGCGGATTATTACGAAGGCGATTGGCTTGAGCCGACGGACGTTCTGCGCGATTGCATCCTGTTTGAACTTCCTTCCCTGCCCCGCTGCTCCGAAGATTGCAAAGGGCTTTGCCAGCGCTGCGGAGCGAACCTAAACCGCGAACGCTGCGCTTGCCAAACGAACGTCCCCCAAGCTGCAACGGGCGAAACGGAATGGAAATCGGCGCTTAAAAACCTTGGAAAACATTCTCCCTAATGCACGTTTTTGGCGCGCCTAAACTCTTTCTTCTTTTCCATTTACATTGAGCAAGTAGCCGTCGTAGCTTGTCAGAACTTTAGGTCGCCCTGAGAAAGAAGCGCTCCCATGGCAATTCCTGCCCAAACTGAAAACAACGTCAACGCGGTGATGAAATACCTGACGCAATATTTGGAATTGCGGATGGATCACGCCAAACGTTTTAATCCAAAAATTCGCGAATGCGAAAGCGATCTCAAGTGGCACCAACTGGATAATATGCGCGCGGCGTTGCGTCGAGCCAAGCCCGTCGGTGAAGTTCGCATCCACGTCGCCGACATTCTCGTATCCTTTGACATTGAAAAGAGACGCCAGCTATTCGTCGCCAAGGGACAACTCGCGATCATGTCCGATGTCATTACGAGTCTCGCGGACGATTTGACCAAAGGCAGCGGCGTTGCGATTAAGGACATCTGCACGCTCTATCAAGCGATTGATCCCTTTCTTCGGCAGGTCGTGGATCTCATGCAGATGTGGCTCTGGTGGGACCTTCCCGACGCCGCCGATTACGCGCTTTTCGATTTTCAAGTTGAGCGGTTCAAGAACCTATTGCGATTGCAGTCGTTCGACTCGGTTCAAGCTCACTACCGCGCGGAAACCAAATCAGACAAGGGCGGTGAACTCAGCCGCCAACAGATTCTCGATTTCGAGTTCGCTCGGATGGAGGGAATCATGCAAAACCTCGAAAAGCGGCGTCTTGAAGAGGGGAACTACCAGCAAATCTTGGTGCGCGAGCCGTCCGCTGCGGCCAAGAACGATCCCGCCGACGGACTCATACAGCAAATTGCGCAACACCTTCGCGCCGTCGAAATGATCGCCGCGTCCGGTCAAGTTGAAGCTTCGCTCAAGGATTATTACGCGCGCGCGCTGCAGTGCAAACCGGACGAAATCAAACCGGAAAAAGCCGTCGAGTTCGAGCGCGCGTGGATCGCAAAAACAAAACAAGACCTCGCCAGCGCGTTGCAAAGCTCAAACGGGGATGGCGCGTGGTACAATTTCAAGAATCGGCAATTCCTAGACACGCGACGAATGTTCGAAGCCATCCGCAATGAAGTAAAACCGCAGGCCGCAGTGGCCGCCGAATGAACAATTCCAATCGAGGCGCACCGCAAATGTTCGCGCCGCGCGACAAACTCGAACTGCTGAAGTCGCTCTCCGGTCGCGTGAAAAGTGCGTCGGAGTATTTTGATTCCGTAAAAGTTCCATCCAAATCCAGATCGGCAATTTCCTTCAAAGAACTTTTTCCGCGCGCGAAGGCATTCGAATCGGAGGGGATGACGTGCCACCGCCTCGAGACTCGCGCGCCGCTGGACGGGAGCCGATTCGCGGAAGGCTATGCGTGTCCGGCGGGAACGGGCGCGTGGGACAGCGCATCGGCGCAAGCCCTTGGAATTCTTGGACGCGATCCGAAGTGGCTTGAGATTCCTCCGGAGTCCATTGCGTTTCTCGACATCGAAACAACAAGTCTTTCAGGCGGAAGCGGGACTTACGCCTTTCTCGTCGGCATCGGGCGATTTCAAGCTGGGCAATTTGTCGTCCGACAATTCTTCATGAACGATTACTCGGAAGAACCTGCGCTCTTGGCGGCGATTGAGGATGAGCTTTCCAGCGCTTCTGCACTGGCGAGTTACAATGGTCGAGGTTTTGATGAACCGATCTTGCGAACGCGGTGGCGGATGAACCGACGCGAACCGAATTTTCCCGCGCTTCATCTCGATCTTCTCCATCCCGCGCGGCGTCTTTGGAAACGTCGCTTGCCCGATTGCCGATTAGCGACTATCGAACGCGATATTTTTCGGATGATGCGTTTCTCCGACGTCGAATCCGCCGCGATCCCGCAAATTTATTTCGATTACGTGCGTGGCGTCCGACGCGAACGGATGATTCCCGTCCTCGATCATCACGCCCAGGACATTTTCACTCTCGGAGCACTCTTCAAACTGCTCATTGGCGCAATGCAAAATCCCGCCGATCCGCGATTCAATCACGCGAGCGATCAAATGGGACTCTCGCGGATGTTTCAATCATCGGGAAGAATGGAAGCCTCCATCCAAAGTCTCGAACGCGCGCTCTTGGCCGCGCGCGATCCCGACCTCGAATTCCGACTCGCCATGCATCTGGCGCGGGGTTACGTGCGCGCGGGACGAATCGCAGAAGCCGAAACGATTTGGCTGGCGCGCGTTGCCGAATGCCGCGCTGAACGACTCGATCCTCTGATCGAACTTGCGAAACACGACGAACACCGCACGCGCAATTATCGCCGCGCGATGCAATGGATTGAGAACGCAGAAAAACTAATCACATCGCCTGACGCAAAGTCAGCCGATGATCTTCGGCGTCGGCGCGAACGCCTTGAACGAAAGCTCCGAAGTTAAAATCTACTGCTCGATCTTCTTGCCCTTGAGCCAGGCCATCTTGCCGCGGATTTCTTCGCCGACTTTCTCGATGGGATGCGCCTGATTGATCGCGCGGAGGCGGTTGAGTTTCGGTTTGCCCGCTTGGTTTTCGAGCACCCATTCCCTCGCGAATTCGCCTTCTTGAATCTCGCGGAGAATGCGCTTCATCTCGGCTTTGGTTTCCGCCGTAACGATGCGCGGTCCGCGCGTCATATCGCCGTATTCCGCCGTATTGCTGATCGAGTAGCGCATGTTGGCGATGCCGCCTTCGTAGATCAAATCCACGATGAGTTTCAGTTCATGGCAGCATTCGAAGTAAGCCATCTCGGGGCTGTAACCCGCTTCGGTAAGCGTCTCGAACGCGGCTTGAACAAGCGCCGTCGTGCCGCCGCAAAGAATGACCTGCTCGCCGAAAAGATCGGTTTCGGTCTCTTCGCGGAAACTGGTTTCAAAAACACCCGCGCGCGTTCCACCGACGCCCTTGGCCTGAGCCAGCGCGAGCGGAAGCGCCTTGCCGGTCGCATCCTGGTGAACGGCGACGAGGCAGGGAACGCCGCCCCCTTCGGTGTAAACTCGACGAACCAAATGGCCGGGACCTTTCGGCGCGACCATCCAAACGTCAACGTCCTTGGCGGGCTGGATCGTCCCGAAGTGGATATTGAAACCATGCGAAAAGACGAGCGCCTTGCCCGCCTTCATGTGCGGCTCTATTTCATTGCGATATAGCCCCGCCTGAAGTTCGTCGGGGACGAGAATCTGGATGATGTCGGCGGTCTTCGCGGCTTCGTCGGCGGGAACGGGCTTGAACCCGTCGCGGACGGCGCGGTCGTAATTGATGCCCCCCTTGCGCTGGCCGATGACGACGTTGACGCCGCTATCGCGCAGGTTGAGCGCCTGAGCGTGACCTTGGCTGCCATAGCCGATAACGGCAATGGTTTTACCCTTCAAGAGGCCGAGATCGGCGTCCTTGTCGAAATACATTTTGGGTGGCATGGCGAATCCTCCTCGAACGTCTCCCGCGCATCCGAATCGTGTCGGAAGGCGGACAAAAAGCCCCAAGAGGATAAAAGGGCGATGAGGGAGAGTAAAGGATAAACACGATAAAACGGGAGGTTAAGTGTGAAACAAACTCCTAAACAGGAATTCGAAATTAGCGCCAAGTCCGTCGCAATTCTTCAAGTGTCCTCTCTTGGCGGTACTCATGGAGAACTGATACACTCGCAGTGGTCGTTGAGGTTCTGCTATGCGTCCAAATGATTCGGACTTCATGGATATTCTTGCAGAATGCAGGGTTGCGTACAATCAGGATAAGGACGTGAACCGAATCATGAGTTTGGCCCGTGCGCGAGGTCTGGATTCATTTGATGCGCATAGGCTGCTCTGCCATTTAAAAATAAAGGACGGGAAACTTCTGTTGTATCAGAGCGGTCTTTGGCGGGAGGAATTCGTGAAGCTTGCACAGGTGCAGGAGAATCTAATTCAACTCGTCGAAGAAAGCGGGCTGGGTAAAGTCGTTTCTCACTGCCAGACCGTTTTTTACCCCGACAGAGCTTATTGTCGAGAAATGATGAAAACGGCTTTCACCGCGTTTGGACTATCCTCGTTTGTCGCAACCATATTTATCGTATCCGACATGATGTCAGGTAAATTTAACGTTTCATTTGTTTTCTTTGTCGGTTTGGCTTTGTTCCTCTCTTGGTCTGGCTCGCTTTACCTTTTTTTCTGGACGAGAAGTTGGTCCGAAAGCCAGATCCAATTCCTTGATGATCAGATCATAATATCGCGTAGCTCAGCCGGAAAAGCACCGTCTGTCATGAAGATTCCATATGATCAGATTACTGGTATGCGCTGGGGGACGCAGCGCACTCGAATCTATTCTCGCAAGGGCAACGTGTCGGTGGGTCGCGTTCATCAGATGGATGAATTCGAAATGCGACTCCGGCATTTATGCCCAAAGCCCCGTCCACAAGAAAATTATTAGGGTTGGGTAAATCGCGCGGCAGCGGTCCCCAGTTTCGCGTCTATTCTACTTCTTATCGCAATTGCGATCGGTCGATTTAGGATGAGCCTGCCAGACCAAGAAGTGACCAACAGCAGTATCAGGTAGGTTCGCCCCAGAGGTTCGGCTTGAACGTTCACGAGGATCATGGCTCAATATGGCGGCCCCTGTGGGCATGAATCAGGAAAATATAAATGGCGCGCGTTGCACTCCAAAATGTCTCTAAGGTCTATCCCGGCGTTGCGAAGCCTGCGGTGGATTCCGTTTCGTTCGAGATCGCCGATTTGGAGTTCATGGTGCTCGTCGGGCCTTCGGGTTGCGGAAAATCCACGACCTTGCGGATGGTCGCCGGGCTTGAGGACGCGACGGGGGGCGATATTTTCATCGGCGACCGGCGGGTCAACGACGTGCATCCCAAAGACCGCGACATCGCGATGATTTTCCAAAACTACGCGCTCTATCCCCACATGACCGTTTATCAAAATCTTGCGTTTCCGCTCCGAATGCGGCGCGTGCCGAAACCGGAAATGGATCGGCGAGTGCGCGAGGCGGCGGAGATGCTGGGGATCACCGAGTATCTGGATCGCAAGCCCAAGGCGCTTTCGGGCGGTCAGCGGCAGAGAGTCGCCGTCGGGCGGGCCATCGTCCGCAATCCGCAGGTGTTTCTCTTCGACGAACCGCTCTCGAACCTCGACGCGAAAATGCGCGTCGTCATGCGCAACGAGATTTCAAAGCTCCACCGACGCCTCAAAACGACGATGATTTACGTGACACACGATCAGGTCGAGGCGATGACGATGGGCGACCGAATCGTGGTCATGAACGATGGGCGAGTCCAGCAAATCGCTCCGCCGCAAACCATCTACGACCGTCCGGCCAACAAGTTCGTGGCGGGATTCATCGGTTCGCCGCCGATGAATTTCATTTCGGGCGAATTGCGCGAGGAGAATTTCGCGCTACGATTTGAATCGCCGGGGATGGCCTTTGCGGTTCCTCCCGCCGCGCGGCAGAGCCTTAACGAATCGAAAGGCCGCAGTATCATTTTCGGCATTCGTCCCGAAGGGTTTAGTGAAGCCAATGGCCCCGCGCTCACCGAAGTAAAAATCGAGATTGAGAACGTGGAACCGCTCGGCTCGGAAATCGTGATTTATGGATTGCTCGGCGGCTCAAACGTCGTTGTGCGATTGGGCCCCGAGTCAAAAGCCCAAGTTGGACAAACTCGGGCACTGCATCTCGACCCGGCTAAAGGACATTTCTTCGATGCCAAGACCGAAGCGCGAATTGGATAAATAGAATAAAAACCACAGAGACACAGAGGCAAAGAGAATACAAAGCGCAATTTCTCGATTGGAGATTCTCTGTGTCTCTGTGGTGAATTAATGGGAGTTCAATAAAATGCGCCATTTCAAAATCATTCAGTCACGTAACGGAATCATCGCTATTTCATTGTGGGCGCTAATGGTCTCGGCCACGGTTAGGGCCGAACTCCGCGCGGGGACAGGTGTCGCCGACATTACGCCGCCGCCCGGGACTCCCTCGGCGGGTTACGGCGGTCGCGGTGGACGCGGCATGGCCGGGACGCACGATCCGCTACTGGCGACTGCGCTCGCGCTCGACAACGGTGTCAAGTTGCTGGTCTTCTGCGGCGTGGATCACCTTGGCATGACGGCGGACATGATCGGCGAGATCGCGCAAATCGTCCGCGCAGAACCTTCAATGGCCAAGGCGGAACTTTACATCGGCTCATCACACACTCACGCGGGGGGCGGGGCGTTTATGAATGTTCCAGGGCTCGGATACATCCTAGCTGGCAGATACGATCCCGAGAAACGCCGGGGCTATATTGAAGGGACAGCGAAGGCCATTCTTGCAGCGGGAAAATCGCTTCAGCCCGCAAAAGTGGGAATCGGGTATGGCCATGCGCCGGGACTGAACCGTTATCGAGGCGATTGGCCTCGCGGGATCGAAACCGTGGATGACGTCGCCGTCATCAAGGTGACCAAGTCCGATGGTTCCCCACTGGCCTGCCTTTTTAACTTCGCGGCACACCCGACGGTGCTCGGCGACAAGAACATGCAATTTTCAGCCGATTGGGTTGGATATGCGCGCAAACATATCGAAGCGAAGTTGGGCGGCGGACAAGCGATTTTCTTCAACGGCGCACAGGCGGATGTTACGCCGGGAGCGCCAGCCGGCGCGGACGAATTTGATAAGTGCGACAAAATGGGTGCGGTGATGGCCGAAGTGGTGAAGAAGGCGTGGGATACTACGAACGCATCGTCTGAATTGACCATCGCATCGCTCAACGAAACCTACTCCCAGTCTCCGCAGGCGAATTCGGTCGGGATGAAAGTCCAAACGGAGGCGCGCAGCACGGAAATTAACGGCATCGTTTTTAACGGCAAGCACGCATTCGTCACGATTCCGGGCGAGATCAGTTGCATCTACGACCGCGACCTCAAGCGATACGCCGGGTGGCTCGGCTTTGAACATTTGTCGTTGCTCGGCCTCACCAATGACGCGCACGGCTATATCATTCTTCCCGAAGCGTGGCGACATCGGACGTACGAATCCACCATCTCGTTCGGGGGCGAAATGTACGGCGAATTCGTTAAATCCAAAGTGGAATCTATCTTGCATGTATTGGAGCCTAGCGAAGCATATCAACACGATAAGGCGAATTATCCATCGAATCTGATGCCCGTTGGGAAACAGTGAGAAAAAAAAAGAGAGTAAGAGTGGGAGCGGGAGTGGGATGAGTGGAATGACTTCGATGACACTCGGACAACTTTGCGACGAAACAACTCGGCAATACGCTGACCGCGAGTTTCTAATCTTTGAAAATCGCCGAGAGACGTTCGCGCAAACGCAGGAGCGAATCAACGAACTCGCGCGGGCGTTTGTCGGTCTCGGTATTCAGCCCGGCGAAAAAGTTTCGGTCTGGATGACCAACCGCCCCGAGTGGGTTCACTTGAGCTACGCGCTCGCAAAAATCGGCGCGGTGATGGTCCCGATCAATACGCGGTTCAAGCCAATGGATTTGGATTACGTGCTCCGGCAATCGGACTCGACAACGCTCGTCACGATGGAGCATTCGGGGCCGATCCGATATTTGGATATGACGCTCGAACTCCTGCCCGAACTTGCGAAATCCGGAATCGGCCAATGGAAATCCGAAGCTTTTCCGGAACTCCAGCGGGTCATCAGTCTCGGCGAACAGCATCCGCCCGGAGTCCATTCGTGGGATCAACTTCTGGCGTTGGGCGAAGGTGTCCCGCAATCAGCGGTCGAATCCCGCGCGGCGGCCGTCCAATCCGACGATACCCTATTCATCATGTACACTTCTGGGACGACGGGATTCCCCAAGGGCGTCATGCAAACGCATCGCGTCATCCGCAATGCGATCTGGACGGCCCGCCAAATGAAAATGACTCCCGACGATTGCACGATCATGTTCCTCCCGCTCTTCCACGCCTTCGGATATTACGAAGGAGCGGTTTTGAGTTACGTTGTCGGAAGCCGAATGGTACTGACCGAATCGTTCGACCCCCGCGAAATCTTGGAGCTGATAGAAAAGGAAAAGGGGACGGTGATCCACGGGTTCGACACCCACTGGCAGGATTTGATGGATCATCCCGACTTCAAAAAGCGCAATCTCAAATCCATCCGCACCGGTATTCTCGCGGCGGGAGCGCAAAGCACAGTTCCCATCGCCGAACGCGCCCATCGCGACTTCTGTCCGACGATCACAGGCTACGGCATGACCGAGATCATGCCGGGGGCGTTGCTCGGTTGCGCGGATGATACGGCGCATCACTCTTCAGCCACTTCTGGCGAACCCTCCGAGGGATACGAGTTCAAAATTATTGATCCCGATTCGGGCGTTTCGCTGCCGCAGGGAAAATCGGGCGAAATGTGCGTGCGCGGTTACGCCGTGATGAAGGGTTACTACAAGAAGCCCGAGGAAACGGCCAAGGCGATTGACTCCGAAGGATGGTTCCGCACGGGCGACGTCGGCGTCATGGAACCGGACGGCTACTACCGGTTTTTGGGGCGATACAAGGAGATGCTCAAAGTTGGCGGCGAGAATATGGATCCGGCCGAGACCGAAGCGTTTTATTTGCGGCATCCGGCCGTTAATAAAATCCAAGTCGTTGGCGCGCCCGACGCCCGTCTATCGGAAATTCCCGTCGCATTCGTCATCTTGGAGCCGGGTCAAAACGCGACGGAGGAGGAGTTGATGCAATTCGCAAAAGGTAAAATCGCGAGCTACAAAATCCCGCGCCATTTCTTCTTTGAAAAAGAATATCCGATGACCCCGACAGGCAAGGTTAAGCGATTCGAACTGCGCGACCTTGCAAAGTCGAGACTGAAACTAAACTAACGCGATGGGGAAATAGGAACGTGCCGATTGCGAACCCGAAGCGCGGGCGCGAAGCGGTCGTAAGAAGTTTTGATAAAATCGGCCTCGAGGTTGTCGGGCGTCTGCTCGACAAGCTGCCCCGCGCGCAGAACCGGAGCAGAGTCCTTCGAACGAAACCGCCGGAGCGAAGTGCCGACCAGATGCTCGATTTCGTCCGAACCATGCAGAAGTTGGATCATCTCGAACGTCCACTCAACATTTCTAAAGCTCATGGCTGGCTCCTTGGGAGGACGATGTCAGCGAATCCCGATCGGACTCGCGGCGGAACATCTCAAAACTAGTTCATAAATAGGCCATGACGGCATGGCGCGTCAACACGAAACGGGGTCTTATTCCCCTTCTTTTTTCGTTTCCTCTTTGGGCACCCGCGCAACAGCTTCGTAAGAAAGCGCGTCTGAAAGTTCTTTGTTTTTTGAACCCGGCTCGGCTTCGGCGGCGGGAGCGTCCATCTCAACGGTTGGATCGGTTGCGGGATTTCCACCGACATCAATCTTCTCGACGTCGGTCAATTTTTTCCCTTCAAGCCGCTTGAGAGTCGTGGACATCTCGTTTTTATTGTAAAGCCGCTCGACCTGCTTCTGGAGCATCGCAAGCTTTTCTTTGAGCGACTTATTCTCCTTGGCTAGTTCCATATTTTGCAAAAGCAGGCTGTCTATCTCGGCCTGATTGGTGCCACCGCCCGAACCCGCGGAATCGCCCGATTTGGCTTCCGGCGGTCCACCCAAAAAAGTCTGAATGGTGACGAGCATCTTCGCGGCTTCGTGCCCTTTATTGATGACGCACGAGCAACCGTAATGCAGATCGCATTCTTCGTCGGCCATTCCGCTCGGATCGAGCTGTTTGAAAAATTCAAGAAGCGCGGCAGGAGAGTCTTTGGGTTTATGTGACATAGATGACGTTTCCGTTTGGTCGGAACTTATATAACCGGAGAACTTTACTGGCGAGGGCGTTCCGGAATCAATGAGAAAGGTACCCCTCCATTGAATTACGATACCCTTTATATGACTTCGAATCAGATTCGGCAGCTTTTTGTTCTTCACAGGTACTACGCTCAACCTTAGAATGCAGGTTTGGAACGGTCGGGCATATTCTTAGCGACCGGAAAGTTTGGGTCATGTCGGAACAAAGAACAGTTAAGGCGCAATCAGCGGCGAATCCGCGCAAGGAAGCCCCTTGGATCATGCGCACCTATTCGGGCTATAACACGGCGCGGGCTTCCAACGAGCTTTATCGAAAGAATCTGGCCAAGGGGCAGACAGGACTTTCAGTCGCTTTCGATCTTCCGACCCAAACCGGGTACGATTCCGATCATCCGCTGGCCAAAGGTGAAGTCGGCAAAGACGGCGTTCCCGTCGTCAAAGATGGCACTATATCCGGTTCCACAGATGGCAAGGTTCTGCCAGGCTCCACTGACGGTAAAGTCACTCCGCCGGGAAGTGGCACCACGGAAGGTACCACTCGTGACAGCAATGGCAATGTCGTTACCGGCGGAAGGGTCGCCCATGACGGCAGCGTTCAGCCAGCCGACAACAAGTCAGGTTCTGCTGCACTACCAGCCGATGGTCGACCCGCTGGTCAGGCTGGCAGTGATGCTCAGACCGGTAATGCTCAGTCAGGTAATGTTGTCCTTGGTCCTGGTGCGCCCGGTGACAAATCTACCACTGGCGGCGACAAGGGGGCCAATCCCGCTGACCATGGTACTGACCATACCACTCCCGTCGTCGTGTTTCCAAACACCGGACAACCACAAGATGGCGTTAAGACCATCCCCGCTAATGCCCAAGTGCCCGATAAAGTGGTCTTGGCCAGGGGT
>CAZPIK010000067.1:0-14750 GCA_964586185.1 uncultured Candidatus Sumerlaeota bacterium
AGTCTTCCTCCGCACCGGCGAATATGAGGACGGCACGCTCGGCGAAATCTTCATTGATATGCACAAAGAGGGCGCGGCGTTCCGCTCGATGATGAACTGCTTCGCCATCGCCGTCAGCAAGGGCTTGCAATATGGCGTGCCGCTCGATGAGTTCGTGGATACCTTCACGTTTACGCGCTTCGAGCCGCAGGGTCCGTGCGATCACCCGAACATCAAGATGGCGACCTCGGTCGTGGATTACGTCTTCCGCGTGCTGGGACTCGATTACCTTCATCGCACCGATCTTGCTCAGGTCAAGCCGATGGACGCCGTCGTGGACGAGCAACTCAGCGCGACCGAATCGGCCGCCGAAGCCGCCGCGATGGGCGATGGCTCCGCAACGGCGGTCGCTCCCGTGTCCCGCCCGGTTGCCTCAGCGGGACTCGTCTCCGCCGGGGTCATGGCGAAGGCGGCAATGGCGGCGCAAACCTCGCACGCGAACGCGCTCGATAGCCAGCTCAGCGGCATGATGGGCGACGCCCCCTTCTGCGACTCCTGCGGCCACATCACCGTCCGCAACGGCGCCTGCTACAAATGCCTCAACTGCGGAAGTTCGATTGGGTGTTCGTGAACAAAATCATTGCGACCGATGGCCGTCAAATATAGGATTCTCGCTAGCCAGATGTGCCCTCAGGGGGCGGGCTTGTAGTGCCATCCGAGCGATCTTTCGGGTTGTGGCTGAGGGTTCGATTTGGGGTGGGAACTTTGATGGTAATCCCGATTGATGAACAAGCCGCCAGTATCGTCGTCTTGGGACATTTTAATCCTAGCATATTTCACCCAGCGTGGCTTGCTGCGCACGGGCTTATCGGTGAGCGAGAGGCAGAGCAATCGAAAATTGACTTTGCAACCGATGCAGCTTCGGTTTTTCACACCGATTGGCTTCAAATGAATATAGTCTTAAATCGTCTTCAAGCGTCCACCACTCAGGAAGCTTATTATGAAGCGCTGAGAGATATTCTGATTGGGTCGCTTGAATTGTTAAAACATACTCCAATCACGGCCTTGGGACTCAATCGTGAATTTCATTATCGTCTTGAATCCGAAAAAGCTTTGCATGCCGTTGGCGATCTCTTGGCGCCAAAGGCATCTTGGAATATGCTCACAAAACCCGGCATGAGAAGTTTAACCATGCAAGGGGTTAGAACTGATGGCCGAGACGGATATGAGATGGTCCGTGTAGAACCATCAACCCGAGTGCCACAGGGGATTTATGTGAACATAAACGACCATTTTAACTTGAGTAATAACAAGACTATAGGTGCGGAGGATGCGTTAACAGTTCTGAAAGCCTGTTGGAAGGAATCAGACAATAGAGCGCGTAACATAGCAAATCGGATTGCGGAACTGGGAAAAGGGCATAACCAATGACTGCAGGTACTCATGCAAGCGCGGGATCTAGATTGGACCGATACCTGACTTTGTCCGATCAGGCTGACGATCAGGATTTCTTGGTCAGTCGTCCCGAAGATTTGCTGGTTCGATCCAACACGAGAGAAATTGATGATACTCAGAAATCCGAGGGAAATAACACATCGGAGGTTTTTTCACTTTCATCCCGCTTCCCCAAATCACTAGCGCCGCCGCCTCTACCTAATCCAAGCGAGTTTTTCCGCGCGTTTCAGAAATGGGAGGGCTGTGTCACTGAGGTGGACAATGATTTCTTCCGTGCAATTTTAACGCCCCTCCTCGGGGATGACGCAGAGGTTGAGGCGGAGATTTACCTAGAAGATATTGATCCTGATCAACGTGCGTTGGTTCAGCCCGGAGCCATATTCTATTGGAGCATTGGTTATCTCGACAAGTCATCCGGTCAGCGGATTCAATCTTCTATACTCCGATTTCGTCGATTGCCAAGGTGGACTGAATCGGAATTGCGCGATGCTGAAGTGAAAGCCGCGGAATGGATGCGGCTATTCGATGATGCCCAATCTACACAATCCACCTGCCATTGACGAAATCGAGGTTTCCTTGTTCGGTCCAGGTTTTGGTGAAGCCGTTGCTGTGCATTTGGGATTTGGTCGTTGGCTGCTTGTAGATTCCTGTTATCGGACACATTCAACTGAGCCTGTTTCCTTGAGCTATCTGAATGAATTGAATGTTGACGTGAGGAATGCTGTCGTCCTGATCATAGTCACTCACTGGCATAGCGACCACATTGCTGGAATCAGCAAGATAGTTGATGCCTGCGAGAGCGCAAAGGTTGCCATTCCCGACGCCTTGCAGTGCAATGAGTTTTTTAAGCTTGTTGAATTGTACCGTAGGCGTCAAATGCTTCAATCGACAGGTATTCATGAATTCGAAACACTGTTTTCAAAACTGAAGGAGCGAATGAAAGGGCCATTGCGCGCAACGAGGGATAAGTTACTTTTTGCTCATTCGATGGGTGAACAGGATCCTCATAAAAGGATAGAGGTGTTCTCGCTTTCTCCATCGGATGAAGACTCTCTGCTTGCTCAATTAGCTTTGTCGAATGTAATGCCGAAGGGGAATGATCGCCCGCGAAGAATTCCTGTACCCGAACGAAACGATGCGTCAATCGCACTGTGGATCAAGTCGGGGCAGCAAAGAATCCTTCTGGGGGCCGATGTCGAATCCGGGGCGCGTGCAACGACCGGTTGGAACGCAATTCTTGCCGACGCACAGTGTTTGGCAGGACAGCAAGCAAGCGTATTCAAGGTGTCGCACCATGGTGCTCGAAGCGGCCATCACCCCGACATATGGACGCGGTTGCTTCTCAATCATGCAATAGCTTTAGTGACACCATACAATCGCGGCCGTGTTCCGTTGCCGACGCGCATTGATATGGAGCGCCTGACATCGCACACAAGCAACGCCTTTGTCACGTCGAGACTTTCCAGAAAATCCTATAAACCTTCAAGCCGGGTTGTTGCGGATCAACTTCGACTTTTTGCACGAAAGGCTGAGGCGATCATCAAAACGGATGGACACATCAGACTTCGCCGCGCGATTACGGAAACACAGCAAGAATGGCGGGTGGAACTTTTTGGATCGGCTTGTAAAGTGACCGATTTGCTTAATTGATCCGTTTCTCCGAGTAGTTGAAGAAGAGTCACAATCATGCGCGAGTACGTTGTCAACTACGAACGCGCGGGCGATAATTTTTCCGCGTACGTTCCTGACCTTCCCGGATGCGTAGCCTGCGGCGACACGATTGAAGAGGTCAAGGCACTCATGGCGGAGGCCATAACCATCTACATGGAGTCACTCAAGGAAGAAGGCCGATCCATTCCCGAACCCTCAACCAAGGCGGGTGTGATTGTCGTCGGATAAAGACGATCCAATCCCAAATCGTTTTCGATTGGAGTCCCGAGGGGGCGATTCGACTTAGCCCAGCCCGAAGGGCTGGGTAGCGAGTGGCAGAATTCCCCATCATCGTGCGCCCCAACGGGGCGCGTCAGTTTGATTCGTCACCCCGAATGCGATTCACGTTATTTCCTTTTACTAACTGACGCGGCCGTTTAGGCCGCCGGGATGGAGGTGGTGGGATCGGTTACCCAGCCCGATGGGCTGGGCTAAGTCGAGTCGCCCCATCGGGGCTACAGTTACTCCTCCGACCATAAAACAGGTGACAGAACGGAGTGTGAGTTTATGAACATCGAAGAACGCAATTCGCGCACGAAGGAGTTTCCGAACATTGAGTCCTGCAAGGACGCCGGTTCAAAGCCCAAGGCAACGCCTTGGGTACGGGACGTTTACCTTTTTGCGCAAGCCCTGCAAGGGCGGCGGAAAAATGGGGCGCGTGAACGTTCCCCCGCCCTTGCAGGGCTTGAGGATCGAAGGGACTCTTGAACCCAAGGCGTTGCCTTGGGCTTTGTTCCCTCGCCCTTGCAGGGCGGTTCATAAGCGGCCCTACAATTGTCAGGCCTACGCCTTCTTTCCGTGGCATTGTCACCTGAACTAGGGGGGGCGGAAAAGGGGTCAGGTATCTTTTTCATCGCTGACCTCTTTTCCCCCTTGATTACTGAGCGAGCCACGCATCGAGCCAGCCGCCTGCAAGCTGGACCACCTTATCCAGCGCCCCCGGTTCCTCAAACAAGTGGGTTGCTCCCGGGACAATATCGAGACGCTTCTCACAGCGCATTTCCGCCAAGGCCAGGCGATTGAGTTCAAGAACTTCGTAATCGAGAGAGCCCACGATGAGCAGTGTCGGAGACCGGACGGATCGCAGATGGTCCCCCGCCAAGTCGGGCCGTCCGCCTCTGGAGACGACGGCGCTGATTTCAACCGATGAGCAAGCTGCGGCGACAAGAGCGGCGGCCGCGCCTGTGCTTGCCCCAAAGTATCCCACTTTCAACCCAGAAGTCTCAGGATTTCGTGAGACCCAGTCTGTGGCGTCCAAGAGCCGTTCCGCAAGTAAGGAAATCCGAAAGACATTATCGCGATTTGCGGACTCGGCCTCGGTCAGCAGATCGAAGAGGAGCGTGGCCATTCCGCGCGCCTGCAGCGCCTGCGCGACCATTTGATTGCGAGGGCTGAGTCGGGAACTCCCGCTCCCGTGCGCAAACAAGACAATCCCAGTCGCATTGCTGGGCACCGACAGCGACCCGTCCAGCAGCACCCCGCCGCTTGAGGCCTTTATTCGAATATTCCCTTCACGAATGGTCGCGGTTTTGTTCGCCATGTTAACCCAGCTCCCCTTCCTTTGAACTCCAAAAAAATGGGACTAGAGGCCAAATGGATAGGTCTCCGGAAGTCCCCCGGTTTGTCCGATGCCGAACGGCTCAACCGAACGCGTCTCGTCCATCCAAATGTAGTCATCGAATTGAAGCGGGAGAACAGCGTGGAAGTAGTGACTCATTCTTTCCGTGTCCGGACGATAGATGACACCGATGGCGCGTTCGAGCTTGGGCTCCTGCAATTCCTCGGCCACCTCGATTCGACGGGGCTGCGTCAGCGCGAGCCGAAAGGCCGGAATACCCGTGGAGTGAAACAGCCCCTCGTAGCTGTCGTGCCGGGCGGGCCGGACATTCATCACTTGCATCGGTCCGCCCCAATCCGAAGCTGCGGCCACCGTCCCGTGATCCGTTCCGAATCCGATGAGGTGCGTTCCGCCCTTGAGATTTGATCGGCACAGGTAGCCAAGGTTGATCTCGCCGCGGGCCGACATCTCGGTGGCCGATGCATCCCCGAGGTGAGAGTTGTGAGCCCAGACGACGGCCTTCGCCTCCGGGCCGTGCCAGGCGTGCAGGGCTTTAAGAGTCTCGAACATATGTTGGTCGCGGAAATTCCAAGACTCGGCCGATCCGCGGTACATTATCCGATAATACCCCTCGGCGTCGGCGATCAAACGGGCATTATGAAGCGCGTCCCAGAAACGCTCCCCGTCGCGCGCGGCATATTCCAACCGCCGGGCGAGGAGGTCGCGAAGCATCTCGACCGCCTGATCCCGGCAGAGGCGGCTGGGATCAAGTAACGCAGCACGCCCGTATTCGCTCGGCTCACGCTGCCAAGGGGAAAAGCAGCCGTATCGTTCCCGCGCGGCACTGGCGGCTTCGGGATCAACGGTTTCCAAATAAGCGACCACCTCGTTAATCGAGGTGTAGAGGCTGTAGAGATCAAGCCCGAAGAAGCCGACTCCGGCTCCAGATTGATGTCGCCGACCATTCCACTCGCGGAGCCACTCGACGAAATCCGCAACCTCGTGATTGCGCCACATCCATGTCGGAAAGCGGGTGAAGGCCCGTTCCTGACCGGCGGGATTCGGGAGATGCCGCACGTAGCGATTGATACGAGCCGCGTCGGGCCAGTCGCCTTCGATTGCAACGATGTTGAAACCTTTATGTTCGATTAGCTCGCGCGTGATCCTAGCCCGCATGCGGTAAAATTCGGAAGTTCCACGCGAGGCCTCGCCGATGAGGACTGTCCGCTTGTCGCCAATCCGCTCCAGAAGCGGGCCGATCCCGTCCTGCTCGATATCCGAGAATGGCTCAGCCGACTCTCGAAGCAGTTTACCGATGCGCAGCATGTCGAGACTTTGAAAGGTCGCACTTGTCACGCTCGCATCCTCGCATTCATGGTCATTCTCCTCCCCTGCCACCAGTCTTCCATGTCGCTGTTGATGTCGGGGCTCGTACGTTCGGCCCTCGCGACTTTGGGAGGCGAGCCCATGGCAAAACGTCCGCCGGTCCTTAGGCCGATCCGGAGCTGCAACAGCATCCGCTCGTATATGGCGTGAGGCAAGCGGCGTGCCAGACCAGCGGATTCAGCAACATCCCCTCCAGACCGGCGACCCATCACTCATGGCTTGCGCGCCATTGAAATGAAGAAACTTGGGTTTCGTCAGCCGTTGTCCAAAAGAGCCTCTTGGAGCAATGTCTGGCGGGATCTAATAGCTGTTGCTACGTGCAAGCGAATGTTGCACAGAAAACGGCAAACGATCGGCATACCTGTAAGGTGATCCCTACCAAGGACGGAAAATCTGGTTAACCGCGCATCGCAAGGGTCGCAACTGACGAGTCGCCAATATGCGCGAACGATGGAGAACTTATACCCAAAACCCTTGTTCGCTTCTACGCCACACGCAAATGACACGTACGGACTGCTCGCGATCTACACAGTGCTGGTGCGGATGGATTTTTTATGAGGAACAAAACCGGATTCTGCAGTGGAAATGCAAACCGCCCCCGGATACTTGCGCATCGCGGGGGCGGGGTAAGAGGGAGAATGGCTTGCGCCCGATCCGTCACCTTCGGGCGTTCACCAGTTTATTTTGCGTATTCCACGAACCGGGTCTCACGGCAGACGGTCACCTTGATTTGACCCGGATATTGGAGTTCCTTCTCAATCCGCTTGCTCACGTCGCGCGCGAGCAGGCTAGCTTCATTGTCGTTGATCTCGGTGGGTTCGACGGCGACGCGGATTTCCCGCCCTGCCTGCAGCGCATACGCCTTGGTCACGCCTTTAAAACTGTCCGCAATGGCTTCGATATCCCGCAGACGTTTGACGTAATTTTCCAGCGTTTCGCGCCGTGCGCCCGGCCTTGCCGACGAGATCGCGTCGGCGGCCTGCACCAGTATCGCTATGATCGTTCGGGGTTCCACCTCGTTGTGATGCGCCGCGATCGCGTGCACCACTCCGGGGGTTTCGTTGTACTTCTTGGCGAGGTCGGCGCCGATCAAGGCGTGCGTCCCCTCCATCTCGTGAGTCAGAGCTTTTCCAATGTCGTGAAGAAGTCCGGAGCGTTTGGCCGCGTGGATATCGGCCCCCAGTTCCGCCGCCATGTGCGAACAGAGCCTCGCCATTTCAATGGAATGGTTGAGGATGTTCTGTCCATAGCTGGTTCGGTATTTGAGCCGACCAAGGATCTTGGAGAGTTCCGGGTGCATATCCGCAAGGCCAAGATCGAAGCATGTCTGCTCGCCGACTTGGCGGATATGATCCTGAAGGTTCTTCTCGACCTTGGCGACGATCTCCTCGATTCTCCCCGGGTGAATCCGCCCGTCCTGGAGCATTTTCTCCAGAGACTGTCGGGCGACCTCGCGCCGGATCGGATCGAAGCACGAAAGCACAACGGCTTCCGGCGTATCGTCCACGATGATGTTGCAGCCCGTTGCGGCTTCCAGCGCCCGGATGTTGCGCCCTTCCCTTCCGATGATCTTCCCCTTGACCTCGTCGCTTGGGAGCTGGACAACCGAGACGGTCGTTTCGCTCACCTGATCGGCCGCGCATCGCTGAATCGCCAACGTGACAATTTGGCGGGCTTTGCGCTCGGCCGATTCCTTGGCTTCGGTTTCGATCCTTCGGACGAGAGCGGCGGCATCCTGCCGGACGTCGGCCTCGAGGTTTTCGAGCAGCATTTTTTTCGCCTGCTCTTCGGATAACCCCGAGATCGCCTCGCAGCGTTTCTTGGCTTCGATTCGGATTTCCTCCGCTTGCTGCTCCTTTTTCAGGAGCCGGTCGCGGATCGTTCCGAGTTCGGCCTCCTTGGCCCCAAATTCCCTTTCGCGTTTGTCCGCCGATTCGATTTTGCGGTCGAGCGTGGATTGGCGCTCGATGAGTCGCCGTTCCGTTCGTTCGATTTCCACACGTCGTTTCGCGTACTCGCGCTCGAATTTGGCGAGCTGCTTCTCGTGCTCTTCCTCCGACTTCTTCTTAAGCTCTTCCTCGATTTTCCGCCCTTCTTCTTTGGCTTTGGCCAAAATGGCCTCGGCTTCGGTTCGGGCGGCCTCGTTATTTTTCGCCGTCTTGATCTTTTGATATTGGATGTAAGACGGCACCCCGACAATCAAACCCACGATGATCCCCGCCAAAAGACCTACTAAAGGGGTCATCTTGGATCGTGTTTCAACCTCCTATGGTTGTAAAGGTGGAGATATGGGAATTATGGACTTGTGCTTATGCGCGTTCGGCTCGCCCTGTCAAGCCGCGACGCTTGAGTACAAGACCACCCATGACCCATCCTGTCCATTCGAGCGCGCAAGTCAAGGGAAATGAATTGTAGAGTAAGTGCGTCCGGGTTGCTGCTTGCGTGAGCGAAAACGTCGTGAAAGACTCGCGGATTCCGGCGGGAAGGATTTGTAAAATGTCAGTTAAACAACCGAAAGAATGGTCGAGAAGAAAATTTCTCTCGATGATGGGAGCGACGGCATCGGCGGGAACAATCGTAAGTTGCGCCGGGATGAAGTTGACGGGAGCAAAACCTTACCCCGATTCACGCGAGCAAGATCAGAATCGGGTATTTCCTCAGGGCATCGCTTCGGGGGATCCGCGACCCGATGGATTTTTGCTCTGGGCGAGGATCGAGGCGACGAACGATGTGTCGGTTGGTTTTCAAGTTGCGAGCGACGAAAACTTTTCTGAGATTTTAGCGGAAGGAACAACGACGGCAACGAATGCAAGCGATCACACGGTTCGTGTGCGGATCGAGGGATTGCAATCCAACAAACGCTATTGGTATCGGTTTCGCGCGTTGGAGATAAGTTCGCCTGTTGGTCGGACGCGAACGGCGCCGAATGCCGATGCGGATGTTCCGGTCACGGTTGCGATGGCCTCATGTCAGGATTATCAAGGGCGTTGGTATCACGCGTGGCGCGCGCTCGCGGATCGGGCGGACGAAATAGACTTCGTGCTTTTTCTCGGCGATTACATTTACGAGTATGAGCGTTATCCGCTCTTGCAGGAGCCGCTGCCCGGACGCGAAATTAAGATGCCGATGGACTTGTGATTGATGCGGCCAATGGAATCATCGCGGCGCGGACGCTGGAAGATTATCGCGGTATCTATCGGGCGACGCGTTCGGATCGCGATCTCCGCCGCATTCATCAACTTTGTCCGTTTGTAATTATTTGGGATGATCACGAACACGCCAACGACGCATGGCAAGATCACGCGGCGGATTTTAACGACGCGCAAGGCGACGAGAAAGACACGGCGCGACGTGAGGCGGCAACGCGCGCGTGGTTCGAGCATCTGCCCGTGGATTTGGAGCATCATCCCGAGCGCGGATATCCGAACGACATCGTGACGTGGCGGCAACTGCGTTGGGGAAAGCATGTGGACCTTTGGCTCACCGACCAGCGTTATTACCGCAGCGATCATGCCGTGCCGGAGGGTGCGCCCGATCCGGCCGTGGGAAAGCTCATAAAAAACTCGCCGCTCGGATCGCGGACGTTCTGCGTCAAGGATGTGTTTGAGAAGCGGGAGGCCGCCGCCAATCCGACTATGCTTGGGCAAGAGCAGCTCGATTGGTTCCTTGCGGGAATGCGCGGATCGGATGCGACGTGGAAAGTCTGGGGCAGCGCGCTCATGGTTGCGCAGTTTGTGCTCGATCTTCGCGCGTTCGAGAAAATTCCGAAAGCTTTCCAGAACATCTATTACTTCAAGACCGATCAGTGGGATGGCTTTCTGACCGAGCGGCGGAAAATTCTGAGTGCGCTCGTGGGACTCGAAAACTTTGTTACTTTATCGGGCGACCTTCATGGATTCTATGCGTCGCACTTGCACGAGAATTTCGACGCCCCCGCAGCGAAGGCAACGGGCGTGGAGTTCACCGTCGCGGGAATCAGTTCCATTTCGCTGGCCGAGCAGATCGAGGCGATCATCGGGTCTCAGCCGCTACTCGCTTCGACGGGATTGGCTGGATTAGTCCCGAAGTTGGACGAAAACCTGACGCAGTCGTCGCCGCATTTTGTTCATGCTGATAGCCGAGGATACGGAGCCGGTCTTGCGCGCTTCACGGCGGAGGCGTTGGAAGTGGAATATCTGGCGGTAACCGGAATCCGCGAACCGGAATGGAATCGGCACGTCGCTACCCTCAAATTCCGCGTCGCATCCGGCTTGTCAAAAATTGAACGCGTTTAGGCTTTCCAAGTTGGATCTGGATCGCGGGCTTGAACCATTTCATGGAACATGGAATCTACTTGTCGTACGAGCCGTTCGAAATTTGGTCCGGCCTTTCTCTTAGCATTCGCGCCCGCGAGAATTCCACCCAGCGTTCCGCTGAGCACCCATAAACCCCATTCGAAATAGCAGAACATTGGTGTCCAATAAAACACCCAAGCATGCAAGGCCGTGACGGCGAAAAGAGGTAGTATGGTGATCGTAATCCACGGTTCCGATCCGCGCCACCGCATACTGTCATGAATCCGGACGTAGAGCGACCAAGCGGGTTCATATCGGGCGATGACAAACTTGAACGCGGCGGCCCAGATTGAAAATCGCAATAGGCCAGCAAACAAGAGCGGCAATCCCGGAAATAGAATAAGCAGCGAAGATACTGTCGCCAAAGCAATCAGGACTGCCGGAGCAAGTCGGGACTTCCTCTCCGTCGGACATGCGCTGCCCCATATGCCAAGCGCAATATCCCTTGAAGCGGTTCCCGCATCCAACAAATTGCCGACATACTGTTTGGGGACATCAAAGAATTCGTATGTTCGTCGGCGAAGGACGGAGAGAATACCGCTCCACGGATAATCGAGAATAAATCCAATCACGCATCCCATCGTAATGAACATCGAGAACAAGCATAGCAACCATGTGAATTCAAAAAGAGGCGTTAGGCGAGGAGTCAATAGTGTCAAGGGGACTGAAAGCGCCGTCGATTGAACGCTGGCCGATTTCCACCAAGGATTGCGCCTCTGCCTCCAGACAATCAACCGGTAGGCGGCGTTATTCTCGATTCCCTCGAGCATCGGCGCGCGGCGGATGATTTCGGGCGCAATTTGGTCGTCCTCCCGCACGTTCCAGAAATTTCGATCCGGCACGGAGCGTGCGCGAAAGAAGTTCATCGTTTTAACTCGTGTTCTATTCCAACCGTTGTCTTAATCCCGTTCCGCGGCAAGCAACAAGACGGCTCGTTTGGTGCGAGGAGAAATTCGAAATCGTAGCTGTTCGAGTCGCTCCAATTCTGGGGCGACGGTGGGGATCAAACCCATTTTCTTTGCGTCAAGCAGTATGCCCATAGTTCCGGTGAGTTTCAAATCGAGCGCCGTTGCTGCCCTCCGCGCTAAGCCATCATCAATCACGACGATTCGATTCCTGCTTTCCAAACCTAAACTCAATACACCAATTTCACCGTCCCCGAGATTAAGTGTCGGAAAAGGATTCTGTGTTCGCTCCGGCTTGTGTACGACAACAAACGAAGAATCAAGTTCGGGCAAATCAATTCCAGCCCGACGCCCCGCGTCGAGTTCGGCGACGACGGAAGGCGGAATAATGACCGCCTCTGCCAAAGCGCGTAGAAAATCCATCCGTCTCAGTTGATGCAGATACTGCAAAGGTGAAGTGTCGCAGATCAGTTCAGGCAAGTCGCGTTTCACCGCGAAGCTCATGCTCGCTTAAATTGAATGTTTCGACGCCAAAATCGGCAAGCTTCGATAGGAACACGGGCTGGGGCACACCGATAAATTGGGCTGCGGCGCCAGAAGAAAGCCGCCCCAGTTCATAAAACTTGATTGCGGCAGCCCATCTCATCTCATCGCCCATTTCTTCCTGAGTCAGGTTTAATGCGGTCAAAGTCTCGTCGGGTATGGAGAGAGTGATTTGGCTCATGGCGACGAATGCCTCGAAAGACATTTTATGCGCTGACTCCAGAATGATGCAAGCACCAAGCGGTTAATGAACGCAATGACGATTCAAATCTCCCCGAACCTGCTCACGGCGTCATGTTCGTCGCGCCGGCGAAGACTGCGACATCGCGCACCATGAGGAAGCGATTGACCGCCGAGAGGTAGGCTTTGACCGAGGCAATAATAATATCGGTATCCACGCCTTGCCCGCGCATTTCGCGCCCTTCGATTTCCATCCGCACGTTGACGCGACCCTGCGCGTCTTTGCCCGAAGTCAGCGATTCGATTCCGTAATCGAGCAAGTTGATCTTGAGCGGGATGAGCTTGTCCAACCCTTTGAAAAGCGCGTCAATCGGGCCGTCGCCTTCCTCGACCACGGCCTCGAACGATTCGCCGCCGCGACGGATTTTCAGTTCCGCGCGAGGGCTGGCGTCCGATGACGAAACGGCCTTCACATATTCGATCTCGTAAGAATCCGCGCCCTTGCTCAGTTCCTCCTCGACGATGGCGTAGATGTCTTCGTCGTAGATGTCCTTCTTGCGGTCGCAGAGGTCTTTGAACCGTTTGAACGCGCGGTTGATTTCCTCGGGATTGAGCGAAGTAAAGCCGAGCGCAAAGAGCCGCTGTTTGAACGCGTTGCGCCCGCTGTGTTTCCCCATGACCATGCTTTCGCCGACCCAGCCGACGTGCTCCGGCTCCATAATTTCGTAGGTGCGGCGTTCCTTGAGCATCCCGTCCTGATGTATTCCCGCCTCGTGGGCAAAGGCATTCGCGCCGACGATGGCTTTGTTGGGTTGCACTCGCATTCCTGTGATACGACTCACAAGACGCGACGTTTTGTATATTTCCTTTGTGTTGATCGCCGTCCCGATCCCGTAGTAATTCGCGCGGGTGCGGAGCGCCATCACAATTTCCTCCATCGAGGCGTTGCCCGCGCGTTCGCCGATGCCGTTAATTGTGCATTCGACCTGACGCGCACCCGCCATGACCCCCGCAAGCGAATTCGCAACGGCGAGTCCGAGATCATTATGACAATGGACCGAGACAACACACTTTTCGATTCCCTTAACATGTTTCATTAAATATTGGATCCGCTCGGAATAATCCTGCGGCACGGCATAACCCACCGTGTCGGGAATGTTGATGGTTGTTGCCCCCGCGTCCACGGCGATCTGCACCGCCTCACACATGAAATCAAGTTCGGTGCGACTGCCGTCCTCGCAGGAAAACTCAACGTCGTCGGTGAACGTCCGAGCGAGCGTAACCGCTTCGCGGGTGGATTCCAGAACCTGTTCGCGCGTCATGCGGAGTTTTTTCTCCATGTGGAGATCGCTCGTCGCGATGAACGTATGGATGCGCTTGCGTTTGGCGGGCGCGATGGCCTCGCCGCAGCGGATGATGTCGGGCTTTTGGGTCCGCGCGAGACCGCAGATGACCGGCGCGCCGTCGAGCGTTCCCACTTCGCGGGCGATTTGATGCACCGCCTCGAAGTCGCCCTCGGAACTGATCGGGAATCCCGCTTCCATGACGTCAATGCCGAGCCGGGCGAGCTGGTGCGCGACCTCCAATTTCTCTTTGATGTTCATCGTCGCGCCGGGCGATTGCTCGCCGTCACGCAATGTGGTGTCAAAAATAATTACTCTGTCTTTCATCGGTCTGTCCCTTTCGTTTTCACCCAGCACACTATTGAATCTTTCCTGTTCGAGCTTTGCGTGCGTAATTTCGGATTTCATTGCTTACAGGAAGGTCACTTGCAAGAAACCGGTCAATTTTTTCTTCCACAATTGCGGAGTTCCAACGATGCCAATGGCCGAGACCATGAAGCGCTGATTCCTGACATGCAGCGGATCGAATCTGGAGCGTTGCATCCATAATTGAAACGGCCTTTAGGCAAACTTTATCTGTTACCAACGGAGGGGCTTCCAAATCATCCAGCAAGAAATCCTCCGCATTATCCCAAAACATATAACAAGCACCATTGGCTTCATTGTCTGGTTCGGGACCATTATTCAAGTGACCGTAATAATGGGAGCATATCTTTGAAAATAGCTGTTCATGGAGGATGAGAACCGAATCCAACCATTCACATTTTATGGCCTCAGAAGTTGATGCGAGGGACAAAGGTTCCAAATAATCCGATGCCGCGCAGCAGGTTAAATACCAAAGTCCCTGTCCTATCTGATCCGTTGAATACAACTCCATGAGAAATTGAGGACGCGAAAATAGCTGTGTCATGAAACCCAACGCTTCAACGGTACCTTCAAATTCATTCCACGGCTGCAATCCATGCTCCCAATACTCATCATCCCAATACCATTCAGGATCGTGAACGGGATGGTCAAAGACGTGTTGAATCCACTTGGAATAATCCGGTAACAAGACTGGGTTCTGTGTCATGGCGTCTTGCATAAAATCAAAAGCCCCTGAACAAACCTCTCGATTTGCTCAGGGGCGAATATCTTGATACCGCGGTACCACCCTGATTCGGCGATTCGCGGTCTTTTTTAGTTTACCGCTTACCGCCCTCATTCCGATCCTTTAACGGCGATCAACCGGAACCGACTACCCGGCGAATCTTTCGATCCGCGTTCACCGATCCTGCTCCGGGGTGAGTTCGGGCGAACCATCCGTTGCCTTGCACCATCCGGCAACTCTCTAAAGGCTGGCGCGCGCCCTACTATT
>CAZPIK010000068.1:0-14632 GCA_964586185.1 uncultured Candidatus Sumerlaeota bacterium
TTGACGGGGCGGGAAAATGCGCTTCAAAGCGGCGTCAAGCCGCCGCACTCCAAAGCAGGAAACCGCCACATTTGGATGGCATCCGATTCTTGACGGCTTTTGGTTCGGATGATTTCAAACAGACTTGAAATCCACCCCGATACGCGAGCCGTCTTGCAACTCCGTCCGATTTCACTCATCATCATTTCCCCTATGAGGGCGCATTCATGACGACCGACGCACCACCATCACCCGTCGCCGCACCGCACAAGATACCGGTTGAGACGACGGGGTATTACTACATTGACGAGGTGTCGCCGCCGGCGGGTTCCGCGCCTGCGCTCCTTGGACTGCACGGTTACGGCCAGACCGCTCCAGATTTTCTCGATGTGCTTCGCAAGTGGACGCCGCCCGAGTTTCTCGCCGTCGCGGGGCAGGGATTCCATCAGATTTGGGATCGCGAGACCCGCAAGATCGCGTTCTCATGGATGACCGCGTTCGAAAAAGCGGACAACATCATGCGAAATAATCGGTTTGTCGAGTCGCTTGCGAATGAACTCCGCGCGGCGGGCAAGCTCGATGGACAAGGGATGTTTCTGCTCGGCTTTTCGCAAGGATCGTCGGTCGCCTATCGGTTTGCGCAGCGTCATCCCGAACTCGCGCGCGGGATTATTTCCGTTTGCGCCGATCTTCCGCCCGACGTGGAGCAACATCTCGCGCCGCTCAAGAAAATTCCGGTTCTCATTCTTTATGGCCTGCGCGATCCGATCTTTCCCGTGGAAAAATCGCTTCATGCCGCCGAGGCTCTCCGCGCGGCGGGAGTGGATGTCGAGATCGTTTCGTTCGACCGCGGCCACATCATGCCTTCTTCGCTCGGCGAGAAGGTCCAGGATTGGCTCAGGCGTCATCGGGACTGATGAATCCCTGCTTGGCGTAAAGCAATTATGACCAACGCCGCTCAAGACGACATTCTGCTCCGCGTCCGCGATTTGCGCCGCGAGTATCCCTCGCCCGATGCCCCGCTCGTCGTGCTTGACGGCGTCACCTTCGATCTCGCGCGGGGTCAATCGCTCTCGATTATGGGGCGGTCAGGTTCCGGCAAGAGCACGCTCCTTCAAATCATCGGCGCGCTTGATCGTCCCACGTCGGGCACGGTGGAAATTGAAGGCGAGAACCCGTTTCGATTGAAAGCCAAAGGGCAAGCGGCATTCCGCAACCGAAAGATCGGCTTCGTTTTTCAGGATCACCATTTGTTGCCGCAATGCACGGTTTTGGAAAACGTTTTGATTCCGAGTTTGGTCGGTCGGGAATCGGGTCGGACGCTCGACGCAAGAGCGCGGGAGCTGATTGAGAAGGTCGGCTTGACCGCGCGAATCAAACATCGTCCGGCGGAGCTTTCCGGTGGAGAAAGACAACGCGTCGCCGTGGCCCGCGCGATGATCAATCGGCCACCGCTTTTGCTTTGCGACGAACCGACGGGCAATCTTGATGACAAATCCTCCGATGCCATCGGGGAGATTTTCCGCCGACTTCAATCGGAGGATAAGACTTCTCTTATTGTCGTCACCCACAGCGCGGCATTTGCCGAGAAGTTTGATCTTCCCCGGCGGCTTAGCGCGGGTAAACTCGATCTGGCTACTTTGTGACCGCTTCCGCACAAACGGCGCAACCTCGTTGAGGTTGCAATTATGGCGTCCTGAACCCAGGGTAGCTTCGCTTCGCTCGGCAACCCTGGGCTGGAGGACGAAACCCCGTTGGGGTTTCTTGAATCTTAATAAAGCGAGACGTCGTGCAGCCTCCTAGCGTCATCGGCTAATGATGCCCCTGAAAGTCGAGCGAGGTTGACTTCCCGGCGTGGCGCGATAAGATTTTATCCGCTCCGGCACGAAGCAAAGGATTTTCTCAATTCCCATGCGACTCAAACCCGAAAAGATCGAACAGCTTTCCGAACTCGTCTATAGCACACTCACCGGAAACGCCGAATTGAAACTCGGAGGCGAGAAACGCGACGCCATTTTTGAGATCGCCCGAGTGATCACCGAAGACCTCAAAATCGAGGATGAGATCGAGACGGAAGCACGCGCAATCCTCGAGGAACACGAGGATGACATTCGGCGCTCCGGAGTTCGCTTTGATCAAGCCCTTTGGAAGGCGAAAAAGAAAATCGCGCGGGACAAGGGGTTTACACTCTAATGAGACTTTCCGAAGATCGAATCAACGCCATCGCGGAAAAGATCGCGCGTCAGCTCGTGAAGAAGCGGATGATCGTCACGCAGCGCAATCTGCGACAGGTCACGGCGTGGATCGAGAAACCGATCCTAGAAGACCTCTCGCGCGAGGCGGATATTGATGAAGAAGTCGCGCGTTACATCAAGGGGTTGGCCAGTCCGCCGCCCGAAGGTTCGTTCGATTACCAAGCGCTCTTCCAACGCAAGAAGGAAGAGATTTCCGCGCGGCGCGGATTCAAGATTTAGCCCATGCGTATCGGCGTTGACGCCCGCTTTCTTGGCGCCTCCAGCTACGGGCTTGCGCAGTACAGCGAGAATCTTCTTACCGCCCTTGCCGAGCAGGATTCGGTTAACGAATATACTGTTTTCATCAATGCAAATCTGAAGCGCAAAATTCGGGTCGGCCAGAATTTTCGGTTTGTTAAAGTGCGGGGGCGTCCGCTCGCCGTTAAGGGTTTGGTTCGACTCGATCTCGCGTTACGCGCCGAAGAGTTCGATATTTTCCATTCGCACTTTCCGGTGGCTCCTTGGTCCGCGCGTGGAGTTCCGACGGTCGTTACCGTTCATGACGTTGTTCCCTTTCAACCCGCGCTCGCGGGATCGCGCCGCACGCCCATCTGGGATCGGATTGGAGGTTGGTTCCTCTATCCCATGACCATGCACCGGGCGAGATGGATTCTCTGCGTCTCGCACGCCACGCGCGAACGTGTCGTCGAATTGTTTCCAAATGTTTTTCACAAGACCATTGTCGTGCGATCGGGCGTAGAAGACATTTACCGTCAACCGTATGACTCCGAAGCGATTGAGGGAGTGCGTCAGCGGCTCGGACTGACTGATCCGTATCTTCTTTATTCGGGTTCGTGCGGGCCGACGAAAAACGTTCCGCGCATGATCGAGGCGATGGCGCTTTTGCGGCGTCTCGCACCGCGAGCCTCGAAACATCAGTTCGTGCTGGATATTACCGACGGCGCGCGTGAACTTGCCGAAGTGCAGCGAACCATCGCGCGATGCGGCGCGGAATCGTTTACGCGCATATTGACCGGGCTATCGGCAACGGATCGCCGCGCACTTTTTGAAAAAGCCGACCTGCTGTTTGTGCTTTCAATGCACGAGGGGTTTTGCTTTCCGGCGATTCGCGCGCAACTCTGCGGAGTGCCGGTCGTCGCCGCCGACGCGGGCGCGCTTCCGGAGGTTTGCGGTGAAGGGAGCCTTCTCGTCAATCCGGAAAATATTGACGAAGTCACGACGATGGTTTCGCGCGCGCTCTTCGACGCCGACCTGCGCGAATATCTAATCTCCAAAGGAAGAACAAGCGCGGCGCGCTTTTCCTGGGGCGACACGGCGCGCGAGGTCCGGCAGATTTATGAGCTTCTCTTTTGAGCATAGCAAATCAGGCACGATCCTTTGTTGAATCTTGACCATTGATTGACTCTCCAATCTCAAATGGATAAAAATTCCCCTTCGCGCCATGCGCAGGAAACAAGCGGGACGTAAGCACGTTCTTCGGATTTCGCGCGGCGACCATAACACGAACGATTAAGGGAGAATGAACATGTCACAGGAACGCACCGGATTGGTCACCCTCAAGGGCAACGGAGTCACGTTGCTCGGACCGGAATTGAAAGTCGGCGATACAGCGCCAGCATTTGAAGTTGCGGCGGGCGATTTGAAACCCGTTACGCTCGCCACTTCGGCGGGCAAGACGCGCATTATCTGCACCGTTCCTTCACTCGATACGCCAGTCTGCGCGATTGAGGCCAAAAAATTTAACGACAAAGCCGCCGCGCTTCCCGATTCCATCGTCACTTACTTCGTGAGTCTCGATATGCCGTTCGCGCAGAAGCGCTTCTGCACGGCGGAGAAGGCCGAGAAGATTGTTCCTCTTTCCGATTTCCGCAATCACTCGTTTGCGAAAAATTGGGGAGTACAAATCAAAGAAACTGGCTTTTACGCGCGGGCGATTTTCGTGGTCGGCCCGGATGATAAAATCAAATACATCGAGATCGTAAAGGAAGTCGCACAGGAACCCGATTACGACAAGGCGCTTGCAGCGGCCAAGTGATCCACCCAATACCGTTAGGAAGTATAGGACCTATATGATTTATAGGTCCTATAGAAAATCCTAATGAAAGATCAACTTATCTCCACACAGAAGGCGGTTGAGCGCGTCTATTTAGTCGGCGTTCAGACGGGCGAAGTGCGTCGCGCGGAAGCGGAAGCCTCGTTCGAGGAATTGCAGCGGCTCGCCGCCAGCACAACCTGCGAAATCGTCGGCGGCGAACTCTGCCGCGTCCGCGTTCCCGCTCCTTCAACCTACCTAACGGATGGAATCGTCGAGTCGCTCACGGCGACGTTGCTCGCAGCCGAGGTTGACACCGCCATCCTCGATGAGGACATCACGGCGACTCAGCAACGCAACCTAGAGACGCGTTGGAATGTAAAGGTCGTCACGCGAAGCGAACTGATTCTTGATATTTTTGCGCACCGCGCGAGAACGAGCGAAGGCAAGCTGCAAGTCGAATTGGCGCAGCTTCAATATCGCCTGCCTCGTTTGCGCGGTATGGGGGTTGAGATGTCGCGCCTGGGCGGCGGTATCGGAACTCGAGGCCCCGGCGAAATGAAACTCGAAACCGATCGTCGCGCCATTGAGCAACGAATCCACGCGCTCGAACAGAAGATTTTGAAATTAAAACAGCAGCGCGGAACGCAGCGCGCTCGACGGCAATCCTCTTCGCTGCCGACCATCGCGCTCGTGGGATACACCAACGCCGGAAAATCCACGCTCTTAAACGCGCTTACGGGCGCGGAGGCGTTCGTTGAAGACAAACTTTTTGCAACGCTCGATACGACCACCCGACGCGGAAAGCTGCCCTCGGGAATGGCCGTCGCATTTACGGATACGGTCGGCTTTATCAACCGGCTTCCGACGCAACTCGCCGCCGCGTTTCGCGCAACGCTCGAAGAGGTTCAATACGCCGATTTCCTCATTCATGTTGTGGATGCAACTTCCGACCACTATGAGGAAGAAATCAAGGTGACCGAGGGGGTTTTAAAAGATCTGGGCGCGGGCGCTGTTCCAACTCTGACGGCTTGGAACAAGACAGACGCGCTCGGCAAAGGGGATGATCCGCGATTTTACGAACGCCGACGCAAACCCAGCGTGGCTGTCTCAGCTCGTGAACGCACCGGACTGGATCGGCTTCTTCTCGAACTCGAAAAGCTCGTCAATGCCGCCAACCCGCTCGTCTGGCTCAAGTTTGATTACGCATCGTATGGCGAGGTCGCTAAACTCGAAGCGTCGGCGTCCGTTCAAAAAATTCTACACAGCGAGGAAGCGATATATGTCTGCGTCGCTTTGCCGCAAGATCGCGTGGCGAAGTTTGCAGCGCGAATGACCGACCCTCCCGCTGAACCACGCTAGGCGCTGCAAGTTCGTTCACCCCAACAACCGCTGTCCCCGCCGATATGCATCGGTAAACCGAACCAATCCATGACTACCCCCATTCACGAGTCTTCGTGCCTTATTCAATTCATCGGCGCCGAGCGCGATTTTAATCTTGCTCTCTCTGTCCTTCAGAAAGGTGGAGAGAAGTCGCGCGGCGTGAGTCGGATCGTTCGCAAGTTCCGGCTCATCCAGTAAATTCAATCCCAGTCTTATTCCGTATTTGCGGTAGTTCGCTCGACCCGTCAGTTGGATAAAACCGCGTCCACGAAAGCGCTCTCCATCCGGCGGACCTAAATTTCCCAAACCGGAATGATGATCGTATTTATCGAACGGGAGACCACCCGGAGAGGTGTTATACTTTGATTGATTTTCGGAAATTGGTTTGAATCCTTCGGTCTCGGCGCGGATCGTCGCTAAGGCCATCAGAACCATCGGCTTATCGGTAAGCGACGATTGCGCAAGCGCGTTTAGGACGTACGGGAGATGGAGTTGAATGGGAGGCAGCGGCGTTCGGGGAAACATTCTCAAGACTGCACGGACGGTTACTCCTGGGATAATCTCTGGCGGTTCGGCAATCTCGATGAGACCAAGCACCAGTTTGGTTCGAGCGCCCGCGATACCGTCGGCATTGAGGCCTTCGGATCGCTGGAAGGCTTTGACCGCCGCGACAGTGTTTGCATTGAGAACGCCCGTCGTGGGACCCGGATCGAATCCGTGGGCACGCAAGGCGTCTTGCAAGCAGGCAACTTCAGCTTCCTTTGAAATTTCGAGTAAGGTGGGCATAGGACTCGCTCCTAACCAAAGCAACAGCGATTATACTATATAGGTTGTATATTAATCAAGATATATTTTGCGGGTGGGTTCGGGTGAAATAAAAAGAGCCTAGGAGTGGGAGTGGGTAAGTGATGGGATCAAGTATGGAATGTCTGATTGAAACGGAGGAACACGGGATAATCACGCGATGGAGCGCCGACGCTGAGCGGATGTTTGGATACTCCGCCGCCGAAACCGTCGGTAAAATGAAGTACGCGTTGTTTCATGACGCCAAGGAGTTGGAAGCTTGTCGGGATTCCGCCGAGTTCAAGAGAGCCATTGATCAACAAGGATTCACCGAAGATTGCTGGAAGGTGATTCCGCGATCAGGAGAAACATTCATCGCCCGCGTGAAGCTGACGGCGCTCAGAGGAGAAGACGGTAAAATTGTCGGGTGGTCCGCGAAGTATGAACGGCTCGAAAAAAGTAAATAGGACTTATGAGTCCTATAGGACACAGGGCATCTCCTACTTCTTTCCCGCGCGTTGATAAACCTTCTTGGGAACGCCGCCGCCCCTTTTTTGCAGTTGGCGTTGAGCGTTGGCGCTTTGGCTCGAAGTCACAAATCGGCCTGCGTTAAGGTCTTCCTTGGCCTTGGCGCGCAATTCTTCCAACTTCTTACGTTCTCGGGCGCGATCGTCCGCCGTTTGAGTCGCGAGTTCGCCTTCGATCTTCGCGAGAAGTTTCCGCATCTCTGCTGCGGGAGCCGGATCAGGGTTCAGAGCCAGCGCGCGATCGAGCGTTTCCTTGGCCGCTTCAAGAAGGAAATTCTCGTATTGCTCGCTCGCAATTTCATAAGCGGAATCCAAAATTTCGTTTCTTTCTTTCTCCCAATCCTCTTTGAGACGCGTTGCAACGCGCATCTCGGAGTCGAGTCCTTTTAAGACGGCGGATTTGGGGTCCGCTTTGCGAAGGCGATCCATTGTGAAGGATCGAAACGCATCGGCCTCGCCCGAGCGTCCGCGATGGAGCCGATATTCCATCATCACGGCGGCTTCGAGAAGTTCGACGTCGTCGGGATCGAGAAGCAATTCGTCCTTGGTGAGCGCGAGCGCCTCCTGCCATTGCCGACGATCCAGCATCTGATCGTAACGCTCTCGGAACTTGGCGCGGCGACCATCCTTTGCTTTTGAATTGCGCTGCTTGATCTTGAGTTCAATATCGCGGAGCAGATCGCGGAGCGGTTCAAGATCGCCTGATAAGTCCGAAGAATCGTCGCTGAGTGTTTCGGAAAGAAATCGGGCGGATTCTTCAATTTTTCCCTTGAGGACGAGCGCTTTGACTTTTTCACCGATGATTTCTGAGGGGAGCAATTCGCGCGCCGATTCAATCCGATCAAGCGGGATCATGAACGCCGCGCCGTCATAAGGCTCGAATTTGAATTTGTCGCCTTCGACGGAGAGAATTTCGCCTCGAGCCGTTGAACCATTTAGAAATTCAATTTCACGCGGACCCGGGAGTTCAGAAAGATCAGACGGGGCCATCAGGATCAGCAGGATCGAGGAAATCCATAAGTTGAAGATGGTCATGTGCAAACGCGGTTCCGACCGCTTTCTTTCGCGCGGTAGAGAGCATTATCGGCGTCGCGAATCAGCGGTGTGATAGTCGTTGCGTCGGGGGCGAGTTGAGCAACACCCAAGCTCGCCGAGATGTTAAACATCGTCCCATTCGGAGTGCCGTAGTGTTCCTTGCGAATACCCTCGCGAATGTTCTCCGCAATTTGATGCGCATCGGTCAGGGCGGTTCGAGGAAGCGCAACGCAAAATTATTCTCCGCCGAAGCGCCCTAGGATATCCCCTTCGCGCGAGCAGTTCCGAAGAACGCCCGCCGAACGAATGAGCACCTCGTCCCCCAGCAAATGGCCGTAGGTATCGTTGATTTTCTTGAAATGATCCATATCCATCATCAAGAGACTGAGTGGAAATTTCTCTTTACGCGCTTGTTCCAACGCGGCGGTGAGCAACTCAATAAAGTGCCGTCGGTTATAAAGCCCGGTCAGGCCGTCGGTGCGGGCAAGACGTTCGAGTTCGCGCTGTTGCTCCTCAATTTTCTGATGGAGCGCGGCTTTTTCGAGGGCGTTCAAAAGCGCGCGGTGGAGGTCGTCGGTCGAAGTAAACCGCTTGATGAGATAATCGGCCGCGCCCGCCTTCATCGTTTCGACGGCGACTTTCTCGTTGCCCTGCCCCGTGAGCATGATGACGGGGCGGGTGATTCCCGCCGCCTTGATCGCGCGGAGGGCTTCCAATCCCGTCTCGGCGCCAAGCAGGTAATCAATGAAAATGACATCCACTTCCCGGCGGCGTAATTCTTCAAGTCCGGAAACGTAATTGGTATAGGAGACGAAATCAATTTTGCGCCCCGGAATATCATCCAATTGCCGATAGAGCAATTCGGCGTCACCGGGATCATCATCAATCAACAAAATCGAAAGCGGCTCCAATTCGGTTCGACCCTGATTCTCCATGCAACCCTCATTTCGTTCAACCGGGAGGAAGCACGACCAACTGAAACCAATACGCCTCGAGCGCGTGAACGAGGCGCGTCAGTTGCGTAAGATCCACGGGTTTGTTGATGTAGGAGTTCACTCCCAAGTCATAGGAGCGAAGGACGTCCTCCTCGTGCCGGGAGGTCGTTAAAACCACGACCGCCAAGCGCCTCAAATCGGGGTCTTGGCGGATTTTTTCGAGCACTTGTTTGCCGTTTAGTTTTGGCAAATTGAGATCAAGCAAAATCAGATCGGGGCGCGGCGCGTCATCGGGATTAGCGTATTGCTCGCGCCGATAAAGATAATCGAGCGCTTCTTCACCATCCTGCACGATGTAAAGTTCGTTTCGGATTTTTCCCTCTTCAAGCGCGCGTCGGGTGAGTTCTTGATCGCCGGGGTCATCTTCGACCAGCAGAATCACGGCGGGTTTTTCGTTATGCGGTTTCATGGGGAGAGTAACTTTAGATCGTCAAAGTATGGGACTTCTAGGTCCTATGGGACCGATATTTGGATTGAGAGCAAGTATCAAGCGACCCGCGATCTGACCCTTTCACCCAGCGTGAATTTGAAGTATGCCCCTCGCCCCAACTCCGATTCAACCCAAATCGTCCCGCCATGGCGTTCGACGGCTTTACGGCAGATGGAGAGGCCAATCCCCGAGCCTTCATATTTGTCACGACCGTGCAAACGCTTGAAAGGGGAGAAAATTTGCTCGGCGTATTCGGGCTTGATCCCGATGCCGTTATCCTTGACGCCCAATACAGCTTGGTCGTTCGTCAGTTCGTAGGTGACGTGAATCTTAGGCTTTACGCCTTCGGGTATGAACTTGAGCGCATTGCCGATCAGATTTTGGAAAAGCTGCGTCAGCAACGTGCGATCGCCCCAAACTTCCGGAAGCTCATCTTGCACAATCTCCGCTCCGGCCGATTCGATTCGAATCGCAAGAGCGTCGAGCGCGGCGCGAACGCATTCATTCAAGGGGACACGCTCGCGTTTCATGGCGGCCTTGCCGACGCGAGAGAGCTGCAGGAGGTCTTGAACGAGCGTCTGCATCCGATTGGCCGCGTCCACGATAAAATTAAGGTCCTTCTCGACTCGCGGAGAAAGTCCTTCGCCAATATCCTTCTTCAGGAAGTCGGTAAAGGCCGTCAGCTTGCGAAGCGGTTCTTGAAGGTCATGACTCGCAATGTAGGTGAATTCGTCAAGTTCGGCGTTCTTGCGGACGAGGTCGTGATTCGCGCGCTCGATCTGACGCGTTTTCTCTTCGAGCGCAAGTTCGGCTTTTCTTCGCACGGTGATATCGCGAATAACTCCGAAGAATCCCGTTGGAGCGCCGACCGAATCGCGCATGAGCGAGATGGAACCTTCGACGAATTTCTTTTCACCGTCCTTGGCAATCAATTCATAGACATAACCGCGGTGAGCTTCTCCCGTCCTGAATACCTCATTAAAAACCTCGAAGACCTTGCGGGCGTTTTCTTCGTCCATATAAGCGCGATTGTTTTGACCCATTAGCTCTTCGTGTTCGCGTCCCAAAAGTTCCAGCAAAGCTCGATTGGCAAAGGTCATGTTCCCCGCAAGATCCACTTCGTAGAGACCGTCTGTGACGTTATCAATCAAATTCAGATACTTTTGCCGCGACGCCGAGAGATCGGCCTCGGCCTTTTTTTGCTCTGTAATGTCCTCAATGACCCCGTCGTAATAAGCGATCTTTCCCGTTTCGTCGCGGTTGGCCGCGGTGGTATTCCGAACCCAGATCGGCGTTCCATCCACCTTCTGCAGCCGCATTTCCATATCCACCACGCGTTGATCGCGGGCAATTCGGCGGAAGTATTCCTCGCGGTGCTCTTGATCAAAATGAAGATCGCCGGGTTTATGTCTGAGCAGCTCCTCGGTTGTCGCACACCCAAACATTTGGGCCATGGCACGATTGGCCGCGATGAAAGAGGAATCGCGCGACGGGGTCGTTCGATAGACGCCGACGGGCAGAGTCTCAACGAAAGTCCTCCACCGCTCTTCGCTCTCTTTCAGCCGCTCGACGGCAAGCGTCTCTTCGGTCACGTCCCAAAACATGCCCTGCAGTTCAATGATCGTTCCCTCGCTATTGCGAACGGGCGTCTTTACGACGCGAACGAAAATGCGGCGACCGTCGGGTGAACGATTCTCTTCGACGGCTTCGAACACTTGACCCGCAGCGATAACGGCCAGGTCGTCATTGCGAAACTTCTGTGCCATTTCAAAAGGAAAAATATCGAAATCGGTCTTGCCGAGGATATCGCCTTTGGGACGCCCGACAAGCCGACAAAAATTCTCATTCACGAACGTGAATCGCCCTTCCAAGTCCTTGCGAAACACATTTTGAGTCAGGCTTTCGACGAGCGAACCGAACATCGCTTCGGAGTGGCGCAGCGCGGATTCAGTCTTTTTGCGATCGGTGATGTCGCGGGCGTTGGCGACAATCGAGCGAATCTCCGGATCGTCCAGTAGATTCACGGCAACGCCTTCGACATCCAACCAAGTGCCGTCTTTCCTCACCACTCGAAACTCGGTGGAAATTTTGGCTCCGGGGTTCTCGATAAGCCGCTTGAAAAACTTCTGACTCTCGACCAAATCGTCGTGATGAACAAACGAATAGCCGCTCTTGCCGATCATTTCTCCCGGGGCGTAACCGAGCGTTTCTTCGGTCGCCGTATTGACGTTCGAAACGCGGCCATCCGAGCCATAAACAAGGAGCATGTCCTTGGAATTTTGGACGAGCGAACGGTAGCGCTTTTCGTTGTCGCGCAGTTGCTGCTCGGTTTTGCGTCGCTCGCTTTGATCCGTGAGCGTGGCGAGGATACCCTTGGCGCCCGATCGAGGAGAAGGCGGGGTTAACGCAATTTCGCACCAAAAGAGCGAGCCATCGCTTTTGACCAATTGGACGAGTCGCCGGTCAGTGCCGGTTGCGTCGAGTTTAGATTTCGCGTCGGCAAGGTAAGCCTTGAAATCCTCGCCGCTCGGAAAACATTTCTCCCACGACTTGCCCGTGAGATTGACGACCGTCGAATCGCGATCGGGACTGAACAGTTCGTTGCAGACGCGATTGATCCAGACGATCTCCCACTTGTCGTTCAGCAGGCACAATCCGAGCGGCAGTGAACGAATGAGACCCTCGGGATCCCACGCCAAAGGGAGCGAGGGCGTCGGCGAAGAAACATGCGATTCGGATGAAAGAGGGTTCTTCATGTCGCGCAAACAACTTAGCCTAAATACAAAATTCAGGGTTCGAGCTTACCGATTCGATCCGGTTAGCTCAAGCTCAAGTGCTAAGTCAGTAGCCTCTTCCATCCTGCGGTCGGCTCGCGTATGCTCGTTCCATGACTCGATCCCTTTACCGATTCCATTATCCGGGACCTTCCGGTCTGGCCATTAACGAAGAAATTCTTCTGCCCGAAGGCGAATCGCGCCATCTCTCGAAAGTGCTGCGGCTCGCGGCGGGCGCACAGATCGAAGTCTTCGATACGCACGGTGTCAGAGCTGAGGGCGAAGTCGCCGGATTCGAAGGCAATCATGTCCGCGTCAAGATTCGTTCGGTTTCAGAGCCGCGCGCAGAGGGAGATTCGCGTTCGAACGCTCGACTGCACGTCGCGGTTTCACTGCTCAAACATCGCGCGATGGATTGGATGATCGAGAAACTCTGCGAACTCGATGCCGCCTCGCTTCAGCCACTGATCTGCAAACGAACCGTCGTCGCGCCAAAAGATGCGGACGCGACCCATCCTCCCGAACGATGGGATCGGATTGCCCTCGCCGCCGCCAAGCAATCGGGACGCGATTTGCCGATGCGGTTCGAGCCGATTACGCCGCTCGAAGCGTGGCTCGCGCGCGAACACCCCCCGGCGCTCCGCTGCTTCGCGCATACGGGCAAAGGAGCGGTCGGACTCGGCGAATGGCTCTCCGGTCGGGCGGGAATGGGACTGCCGGTATTGGTCGCCATCGGACCCGAAGGAGGCTGGACGCCGGAAGAAATCGAAGCGTTCGAAAAAGCCGGTTTCGCCGCCGTCGGTTTGGGTCCGCTCATCCTCCGCGCCGAAACAGCCGCGCTCACCGTCGCTGCGGCCTGCCGGGTCATGCTTTGAGGAAATCGAAGCGATGGCGCAAAAGCGTAACATGACCATATCTTGGACGGGTGAATTGAGACGCAGAGGCGATGGCAAGGGGGACATGTTCCTTGGCTTGATTGTAATGTTGATTGGCGTAGTTTGTTTGTGGCAAATGGGTGATCAAAGTCTGGCGGGTGTTCGCGGATTGGCCAAAGGCGTGTTGGGTTGGGCGATTGTTTGCAGCGGTGGCATATTTGGTCTGCCCGGTTTGTATGCATTCTGGATTGGACTCAGCAATTACCGCAGCGAACTTCGTCAACGACGACTTTCCGCGCAATTTGACGATGAACCTTGGCGTTCGGACTATCCGTGGGATCCGAAGGGCACAACTGCGGGAGAATTCACCGAGACATTTAAAAAAAGCTTGGGCAGCTTGATCACTTCTCTCGTTTTCGCATTCCTTTTCATTTGGTTGATTCGTTTGGCATACGACCGATGGGACTATCAATCCGTCATGCTATTCACGATGGCGATCATCATGGGTGCATTGGGCGTGTTGATGGCGTATCGGACAACAAAGACCTTTGGGAGATGGATTCAACATGGTTCGAGTCGAATCGAATTTGCGGAATTTCCGTTCAAAATCGGAGAGACGCTTCGCGTTCGCTTCAAACGCGCCCAACCGCTCAGAACCAAAAAGCTCGAAGCATCCTTAATCTGCAATTACGAATATCACACCGGCGGTGAATCAGGCACATTCACCCGCCAGGTTCTCTATACAGACACCAAAGAGTTTCCGATGGATGGGACAAAGTGGTACCAGCCGCTCGATTTGGAGTTGATGTTCCGAATACCGGTTGACTTTCCACCTACGCGACTCGGCGTAAGCGAACCGCATTATTGGGAACTTGTCGTTACCGCAGATTGTTCGCCATTCGATTTCAGGGCGGTGTTCTTGGTTCCCATTTATCCGCAGGAAATGAACGACCGCGAACGGCGAAGATACGCACTCAAACATTAGTCCTTTTGATCCTTCGCCCAACCGTTTTCGCTCTTTCGCGGTCTTATTCATGGACGTAGGCGCTCGCTCGCATCCGATTTTGATTTACCACTGTCCGAGCATGACTTAATGTGTTAGAGGCAGCGCGTCGCCCATTTGACCTAATGATCAAACCCCCCGAATACGTCGAGAAATTTGACCTCAATCCCGATAAAATCAGGGTTTACAACCCGGTCGTTCGATTCTTGGGCGGACTTAAGCTGGGCCTGACCTTACTCACGCTCATCGCCATTGCGAGCACGATCGGCGAGTTTCTTCCCAACGATGAAAAATATGCGCTCCGGCTGATTTTCAAGACGTGGTGGTATCGAGGTCTCCTTGCGGCGATGGGACTTAACCTCATCCTCAACACCTATATGACCTATATCGAGACCACCTATCCGATGTTCCTTCCCCTTTTTCGGAAGGATCCCGACCATTACAAATCGCTGAAGATTGGCGGACGACATTCGATCAAATCAACCGCGCTGGCGAATCCCAAAGCCATGATGCAATCGCTGGCGGCGGCTTTTCATAAACGCGGATATCAAACTTTTTATG
>CAZPIK010000069.1:0-11540 GCA_964586185.1 uncultured Candidatus Sumerlaeota bacterium
GGCTGAGCCGGGAAAATTCCAGAAGGTCGCGAATCAATTGATCCATTCCTTGCGTGCAGGCGCGAACGGTGTTCAGCAACCTCCGTCCCTCTTCGGGCAGCTCCGAGCCGAACTCCTCCTGAATAATTTTCGAATAGCCCTCAATGGCTCTAAGCGGCGCGCGCAGATCGTGCGAAACCGAATATGAAAACGCCTCTAGCTCATGATTCGCGTCCTGAAGTTCAACCGTCCGCTCGGCGACGCGGCGTTCAAGATCGGTGTTCAGTTTCCTGATCTCCGCCTGTGCGCGCTGTAGTTCCGCCATGACTCCCAGCGCCTTCTGTTGAAGAAACAATTGCAGAAACACATTCACCTTGCTGCGCAAAATCACGGCATTGATCGGCTTCAACAAATAGTCCACCGCGCCCGCTTCGTATCCTTTGAAAATATACGATTCGTCCTGATTCATCGCGGTCACGAAAATAATCGGCAGATATCGCGTCGCTTCGTTGTCCCGCATCAGCGTGGCGGTCTCAAATCCGTTCATCTCCGGCATTTGCACATCCATCAGAACCAGCGCAAATTCATGCCGAAGCAGAAGCGCGAGAGCCTCCTGTCCGCTCTGCGCCTTGAAAATCTCCGCGTCAACCTGGGCGAGCGCCCGTTCAAGCGCAAATAAATTGGCGACCTGATCATCCACGATCAAAATCTTGGGAGTCGGTTGACGATCCGGAATCGCTTCTACAGATGGGGTTGGTTGGTCACTCATGGCTTGCCACCTTCGTCAGAAAGCCCGCGATTTCCTCCAGCGGAAGGACGACCGGCTTCTTGGTTCCTGCAATGGCGGATGAAGGCATCGAAGCCGCTTCCGCCGTTTTCGGATCTTGAACAATCGCGAGTCCCCCCGCCGCCTCGATTTCTCCCAGCCCTCTTGCGCCGTCGCTATTGGCGCCTGTCATGATCACTCCGATCAACTCCGATCCGTAGGCTTCCGATGCCGATTGAAAGAGCAAATCAATCGAGGGACGCGCGTAATTCACCCACGGATCCACGCTCAGACTTAGCGTCCGATCCCTCTCCACCAGCAGATGATAATTGGCGGGCGCGACGTAAATCGTTCCGCCCCTCGGCGTTTCCTTTTCATCGGCTTCTTTCACATCAAGCGGACCTAGCCGTTTTAGGTGAGCCGCTAAATACCCATCCGAATCGGGAGCCACATGCTGAACAACCACAATCGGCAGAGGAAAATCCCACGGAAGCGATGGGAATACTCGGCTCAAGGCTTCAAGTCCTCCCGCAGAAACACCTACGACAATGGCGGCGTACGATTTCATGTCGGCTCCTTCGCCGGAATTTGTGAAAGAGGCGGAACCCCGAGCTTTCTGAAAATCCGATTCGGCCGGTCCACATTTTCGAACTGATTTCGCACGTCCGTAAAATCAAGCGATTCCTTGGAGCCAAGACACAAAAATCCCCGGTGACAAAGACTCTCGGCAAAAAGCCCTAACACTCGATTCTGAAGGCGTTTGTTGAAGTAGATCAGAACGTTGCGGCAAATCACGATGTTCACTTCCGAGAAAACTTGGTCCGCCACCAAATTATGATGAGCAAACACAACGTTCTTTCTGAGCGATTCCTCCATTTTCACCGAATTATATTTCGCGTGATAATAATCCGATAAAGACGCCTTGCCGCCTGCTTTGTGATATACGGAAGCTGCCTTTTGAAGTTGTTCCATCGGATATATGCCCTCGCGTGCCGTTTCCAAACTCGCATTGTTATAATCCGTGGCGTAAATCTGGACTTTGTCCTGAAGTCCCTCCTCGCGCAGAACAATCGCCGTGGAATAGACCTCCTGACCCGTCGAGCATCCCGCGTGCCATATTCGCGTATACGCATAAGTCTTAAGCGCCGGAATGACGAGCCGACGCAGCGCCACAAAAAAATCGGGATCGCGAAACATCTCCGTCACCGTGATGGACATGTCCTTCAAAAATTCCTCGAAAAACTCCTCGCGATGAATGAGCGCCGGAATCATCTCGGAAATGCGTTTCATCCCCGCCAACCCCATCCGATGCGTCACCCTCCGTTTCAGCGAGGCGCGCGCATAATCGCGGAAGTCATACCCATAACGCTGATATACGGCGTCGAGTAACAAATTCATCTCGACTTCTTCCAGATCGGGAGCGTTCATGGTTTGATCGCCGTCCCGCTCTTTTTCCCAAAGAGCCACACTCGCATCATCGAAAGCAACTTTTCCACCTCGACAGGCTTGGTGAGGTAATCGTTCGCGCCCGCTTCAATGCATTTGCCATAATCCTCCGGCATCGCCTTGGCCGTCAGCGCAATGATCGGCAACGACTTAAATCGCGCGTCGCTTCGAATTCTCCGCATCGCTTCGTATCCGTCCATCACGGGCATCATAATATCCATCAGAACGAGATCGAAGGCCGCCCCTTGCTCCAGCTTTTGGAGCGCGAGTTGACCGTTATCGGCCAATGTTACCTCCAGCCCATGTTTGCGCAGGACTTTGGAAAGCGCGAATGTGTTCCGCAAATCATCATCCACGAGCAGCAGCCGCCGGTTGAGAAGTGTTTGATCCGCGTCATGGATCATGCGGACGGCGCGACGCCGTTGACCCATCAGCGACGATTCAACCGTGTGCAGAAACAACGAAACCTCGTCGAGCAGCCGTTCGGGTGAATTCGCGCCTTTAATCACGATACTCTGCGAGTATTCCGTCAGCTCGCGGTGCTCTTCAACGGTCAACTCGCGCGCGGTATACACAATAACGGGCGGAAGCACGTACAAGCTGTCGTCGCTATTGAGCGTGCGCAGCAACTCAAAACCCGAAACATCGCCTAATTCCAAATCGAGAATGACACAATCGAAGATTTGGGACTTGATGAACGCAAGAGCCTCCGCCCCGTTCTTGGCGGGCGTAAGGATGATATCTTTCGAATGGAGAATCTCCCTCACCGCTCGCTGTGTGGCGTCGTCATCCTCGACCACGAGTATTTTCCGTATCGGCGAGTCAATCAGACTCTCCATTTTGGAGAAAACATTCTCGATGTCCTTGAGTCCGGCTGGCTTTTGTAAGAAGCCAACGGCCCCTTTTCGCGCGGCGACGCCTTCATCTTCGCGCCCGGAGATAACATGCACCGGAATGTGTCGTGTTTCGATGTTCTGTTTAATCTGATCGAGCACCTTAAAGCCATCCATATCCGGCAATCCAAGATCCAAAATAATAGCGTTGGGAGAGTATTGTGATACGCACGCGAGACCCGAACGGCCATCCCCCGCCACGACGCATTTGTAACCTTTCTTATGAGACAAATTCATCAGCACCCCGGCGAACTGCGCATCGTCCTCAATAATTAACATGATCCGATCGCCATCCCCGAAATCGTGTCGGTCATCCGGAAGAAAGGGTGATGTCATGGGCGCCGGTTCGGACGACGGTGGGGTTTCTTCAATGGCCGCCGTCATCACGGGTAAAGGTGCAGCGCCCTGGCGTGTCTCCGCGACGGCTTGATTCAAAGGCAGATAAAGTGTGAATGCGCTTCCTTCGCCTTCGCGACTCCGAAGATCAATTTCTCCGCCTAAAAGTTTTGCCATTTCGCGCGAGATGGTGAGGCCCAGCCCCGTGCCGCCATAATTCCGGCTCGTCGAACCATCCGCCTGTTGGAACGCTTCAAAAATTATTCTTTGCTTAGCTTCGGCAATCCCGATCCCCGTGTCATCAATTGTGAATGCAATGACGCGGCTTCCCTTCAGCTTCTCGCTGCGAGGCGATTCGGCGCCGGTCGGAATGTGCGCCTTCAAAGTCACGCAGCCTCGATGCGTAAACTTGAAAGCATTGGAAAGAAGATTCTTAAGGATCTGATCAAGCCGCATCCGATCCACCGTAAACTTCTCGGGAACTCCCTCGCCCGATTCGATCTGAAATTCGAGCCCCTTGTTTTGCGCAATCGGAGTGAATTGCCGTCGCAGAGTTTCCAGCACATCGGCGGTATCAACCTCATCCATTTGGAGATTCAGCCGCCCGGCCTCGATTTTCGAGAGATCCAATATGTCATTAATTAGTGCCAATAAATCATGCCCGCTCGAATAGATAACACGCGCCGATTCCACCTGCTCCTCATTCAGATTCTTCTCCTCGTTGTCCATCAAGGTTTGAGACAGAATGAGCAGACTATTGAGCGGGGTTCGCAATTCATGCGACATATTCGCTAAGAATTCGGACTTATATTTGCTCGCCAGCTCAAGTTCTCGCGCTTTTTCCTCGATGAGACGTCGCGAAGCTTCAATCGCCGCATTCTGTCTTTCAACTTCGGTTTTCTGCCTCTGAATGGCCTCGGACTTTTCCTCAAGCTCTTCGTTAACGACTTGAAGTTCCTCGGATTGTTGGCGGAGTCGCTCCGACTTTTCCTCAAGCTCTTCGTTGGATGCGCGCAGTTCCGCTTGCTGCTCTTCCAATGCGCTCGTCTTTTGCCCAAGCTCCTCGTTGCTCGCCCGCAACTCCTCCGATTGCGCCTGAAGCTCCTCCGATTGCGCTTGTATCTCTTCGTTCAGTCTCTGCGATTCGGCCAGGAGTTCCTCGGTCTTCTGTCGGCTGATGACGCCATTAATCACAACCCCCAAATTGGTTCCGACTTGGCTCAACATCTCGCGCTGAATAGGCGTAAACTCTTTGAACGTGGCCAATTCCATGACGCCCATGACCCCGCCTTCAAAAAGAATGGGCTGCACAAAGATATTGAGCGGCGCGGCTTCGCCCAGACCCGAATGGATTTGGACGTAATCCGGCGGCACTTGCGTCAGGAGAATGGGTTCGCGTTCGACGAGGCATTGACCGACCAAACCCTCACCGCCACGAATTTGATTCGACACGTTCTTGCGCTCACGATAAGCATAGCTTCCCTGCAAGACAAGCAGCGGTTCGCCCTTCGTCGTCTCGTTATTCCGGAGAATGTAAAAAGCGGCGTGCCCCGCCTCCATGCTCCTGGCTATTTCGGTAATAACCGCCTTAGCGAGCGTTCCAAGATCGGCCACGCCCTGGGAGACTTCAAGTACCTTCCCAACACTGCTTTTGAGCCAGTCTTGTTGCGCAACCTTGTCGCGATTCTCACGTAATGAGCGGGCCATGCGATTAAACCTTTCGGCCAGTCCGCCTATCTCATCGTTCGCTCGCGCCGCAACCTGCGTGTCGAGTTTGCCCTCCCCAATTTCATCCGCTCCAATGCGCAGCATTTCGATGGAGGCCAGAAGTTCTCGCGTGAAATAAAAAAAGATCGCTCCAAGGAGAAGCGCCGCCAGCAAGACGCCGACGATGACGACCATGTTCGTCCTCCGATTGGCAAGTTCCGATGCCGTCGTGCGCTCCGTGAGCAAGCGCTCCTCTTCGCCATCTATCTCGTCCAGCTTGAGTTGTATTGCGTCAAAAATGGCTTTTCCCTCGCCCTTGGAAACCAGTTCAGAAGCTCCCTCAATTCCTGATTTGCGTCTTGTTTCGACGACGCCCTGGAAATAGGCTTCGGCTTGGGCAATGAGAGGCGTTAACTCATCAAGACGCTTTTGCTGTCCGGGATTATCCGAAGTGAGCCCGCGCAGCTCGGTCATTCGCTGAGCCACGAATGCCGATCCCGATTGCATCGGTTCCAAAAACTCCTCTTGGCCCGTGAGCGCAAACCCCCGCGAGCCGGTTTGGATATCAAGCATACCGGTGCGGATGTTCATTGAAGCTGCCAGGACGGCATGCGTGTGAGTGACCCAATCATTGTTGGCGCGCATTCGTTCGATGCTCAGATAAACCGCGCTCATCAGCCCAAGGGCGGCCACGAGGCCAAGCAGAAAAATCAATCCGAATTTCGTGCGGATCTTCCAACTGTTCATCTTCGCCTCCGATCAACGTTTCATGACGTTCTTAGGGGTGACGCGGCTAATCAGTTATAATGAAAGCAAAAAACTAACAGAAATACAAACAAAGATGTTGTCATAGGCCTAAATAGGTTTGGACTCGCGATCTCGCGCGGCGACGGTCAAACCTCCGCTCAAGGGACAACCCGATCCATCATTCTCTTTTCTATGCTTTAGCCAAAATTGAAGGGGGAAGTCGGCGTAAAACATGAAGGGGAAGATCAATTTGCTGTGAATGAATTCTGGGATGTAGAGTACGACTTGCGGCACGATGCCGACAGGCACAGTCCAAACAAAAACTCCCCCACCCCGCAATCAAAGGGTCGCCGAGGCTCTATTGGGCGAGTCTTCGTCTCACCGAGATTACGCTGTCGGGATTTAGGGAGATGGAGTCAATCCCCGCCTCGACGAGGAAGTCACAGAAGTCAGGATAGTCGCTCGGGGCTTGGCCGCAAATCCCGACGTGCGACCCGGCCTCGTGCGCGCGGGTGATGACGTCGCGAATCATTTGCTTCACGGCGGGATTGCGCTCATCAAAGAGGGAGGCCAGCTCGGCGGAGTCGCGGTCCACGCCGAGGGTGAGCTGCGTGAGATCGTTGCTCCCGATGGAAAATCCGTCGAAGCGCGCCGCAAATTCCTTGGCGAGTATCACATTCGACGGAATCTCGCACATGACGTAAATCTTCAGGCCATTCTCGCCGCGCCGGAGTCCTTCCGCAGCCATGACTTCCAAAACGCGGTCGGCTTCCTCAAGGGTACGGCAGAACGGGATCATCAGGACAATGTTGTCGAGGCCGATGACTTCTCGGGCGTACCTCATGGCGTGACACTCGAGCGCAAACCCGGCGCGATAAGCCTCGCTGTAATATCGCGAAGCTCCGCGGAATCCGATCATCGGATTCTCCTCTTTCGGCTCGAACTGCGCCCCCCCGACGAGACCGGCATATTCGTTCGTCTTGAAGTCGCTCATTCGGACGATCACAGGTCTGGGATATTGCGAAGCGGCGATGGTCGCAACGCCGCGCGCCAGCGTCTCGACAAAGAACCGCTTCTTGTCCGAATAGTGGCGCGCGATCTCCCCGATCTGGGCGCGCACCCCCGGGTCGGCGATCTCATCGAACTTCACGAGCGCCATCGGATGCACGCGCACGTCATTCGTGATGATGAACTCCATCCGGGCGAGACCGATTCCATCACAGGGCATCCGCCACCACTGAAAGGCCGAGGCCGGATCCGCGAGGTTCATCATGATCCCAACCTTGGCCGGGGGGAGGTCGCCGACCTGAACCTCCTCTCGCCGGAACTTCAGCGCGCCCGCATAGACCCGCGCTTCCTGCCCCTCGGCACAGGAGATCGTCACGGGCTGACCGTCTTTCAGTACTTCTGTTCCATTTCCCGTCCCAACGACCGCAGGGATGCCAAGCTCGCGGCTCACGATGGCGGCGTGACAAGTGCGTCCCCCGTGGTCGGTGACGATCCCTGCAGCCTGCCGCAAAATGGGAACCCAGTCGGGGTCGGTCATCTCGGCAACCAAAATCGAGCCTGGTTTGAACTTTGCAATTTGACTCGGCTTGTCAACGACGCACACCGGGCCGACGGCAATCGCCTCCCCAACGCTGCGACCCTTGACGAGCACTTCGCTTTTCTCCTCGAGGACGTAGCTCACGAGCATTCCGGCGGCACGATTCCGTTGGACGGTTTCGGGACGCGCCTGAACGATGTAGAGTTTTCCGTTCTCTCCATCGAGCGCCCACTCAATGTCCATCGGCACGTTCTCGCCTCGACGAGCCGAGTAGTGCCTCTCGATGATCATGGCCCAATCGGCAAGCTGAAGAATTTCGGTGTCCTCAAGCGCGAACCGCTCCCGCTCGCGCGGCGTCGTATTGACGTTGCGGGTCGTCTGGCGTCCGCCGCGGGCAAAAACCATCCGGCGCTCCTTCGCGCCGAGCGTTTTGCGAAGGATCGGCTTCTTGGTCTTGTCGTGGAGCGGCGGCTTGAAAACGTAATATTCATCGGGGTTAACCGTGCCTTTGACGACGTTCTCTCCAAGCCCCCACGCGGCGTTGATCATAATGGCATGGGGAAAACCGGTCTCGGTGTCGAGCGTGAACATCACTCCGGCGGCGCCTTTGTCCGAGCGAACCATCCGCTGGACGCCGATCGAGAGGGCGACCTTCATGTGATCGAAGCCGTTGTTATCGCGATAGGTGATCGCACGGTCGGTGAAAAGCGAGGCGTAGCAGTCGCGGCACGCCTCAACAAGCTCGTCATCCCCTTCGATATTGAGAAACGTCTCCTGCTGCCCGGCGAAACTCGCCTCGGGAAGATCTTCGGCCGTGGCGCTGCTGCGAACAGCGACGCTCAGGTGTGAGTTTTCCTCGTGTGCGCCAAGGTCGTGATACGCGTGAAGAATCGCGTCGCGAAGATCAGCGGGAATTTCCGCCTTCCGAATGATTCCGCGGATCGAGCGTCCGGCCCTCGCCAGAGTGAGGCGTCCCGATTTATATGCGGCGAGATCAGCCTCGATAGGCTCCCGAAGATTATTATGATCCATAAATCGCCAGTAGGCGTGGGCGGTGGTGGCAAACCCAGTGGGCACGCGAATGCCTGCGCCCGCAAGTTCGCGAATCATCTCGCCCAGAGAGGCATTCTTCCCTCCCACTCGCGGAACGTCTTCGATCGTCAGCGTGTCAAAAGACGCAACATAAGTTGCAACAGTCAAAGAATCAGCGGACATGCACCCAACCCTCCATCTGCCGCGCTCTATTGCTGGCCGCGCTTTTCGAGAAGCTCTTCGGAGAGCCTATCGAACTCCACCGTATGAGCAAAGGAGCGAAAGGCGTGCCCGATTTGCGCGGGCGAAAGACCTTGCGCTTTCATCAGGTTCGCTTGCGCGAGCGTGTTCGGTTGCTCCATCGCGCCAAAGCAGCCATAGCAGCCCCGATCATAGGCCGGGCAGATCGCGCCGCATCCGGCCTGCGTCACGGGTCCAAGGCATGGCTCGCCGCGCGCGACCGTCACGCAGACGTTTCCCCGCCGCTTGCATTCCATGCAGACGCTGTAAGTCGGGACGGAGGGATTCTTACCCAGTAGAAATGCGGTGACGACTTCAAGAAGCTGGGTCTTATTGACAGGGCATCCGCGCAATTCGAAGTCCACGTGGACATGGTCGCCGATGGCGGTCGAATCCCGCAGTGAGTCAATGTATTCGGGATGGGCATAGACCGAGCGCATGATGTCGTCTTGATCGCGCCAGTTACGCAAGGCCTGAATGCCGCCGGAGGTCGCGCACGCGCCGATCGTGACAAGGTAGCGGGACTCTGCGCGAACCTTGCGGATCCGCTCGCGGTCGGCGGCGGTGCTGATCGAACCCTCGACAAGGGAGAGGTCATAGGGATGGTCCGGCGAGGCTTCGGAAACGAACGAACTGACTTCGAGGAACTGGGCAATCTCGAATTGGCCGACGAAGGTTTGGATGACGGACAGCTCTTCGAGAATGTCCACAAGCTGAAGCTGGCATCCGTCGCAGGAGGCGAATTTGTAAACAGCGAGGCGGGGAAGTCGGAGTTGATTTTCCATCAGAATCCCTCCCGGCAAAACCACCGCTTAATGCGCGCATACGAGAATACCGGGCCGTCGCGGCAGACGAACTCGGGACCGAGTTGGCAGTGCCCGCAGAAGGTACACGCGCACTTCATGTTCCGTTCCAGCGAAACGAAAATGCGGTCTTCGGACATCCCTCGGTCGAGGCACTCCTGCACGGCGTATTTCATCATGATCTCCGGCCCGCACATGAACGCGGTGTGATTGGACCCGCGCAGGCGAAGCTTCTTGAGCGCGGCGGGGACAAGTCCACGCTCCCCACGCCACGAGTCATCCGCACGATCCACCGTCGCGATCATCTCGATGCCGTTGCGTTTCCACATATCGTATTCGTAAGTGTAAAGCAGGTCGGAAACCGTCTTCGCGCCGTACACGAGAACCACTCGCTCGTAGGCGTCGCGGTCGCGGATGACGCGGTCTATCACGGGACGCAGCGGAGGAAGGCCGATGCCCCCGGCAACTAGAATCAGGTTGTCGCCCCGCGCGCTCTCCACAGGCCAGTGCGAGCCGAACGGTCCGCGCAGACCAATCGAGCCGCCGACGGGCACGCGCCCGAGCGCGTTTGTCACTTGACCGACCATCCGGATCGTGTGACTCAGCAGCGAGGGATTCGCACTCGAGGACGCAATCGAGATGGCTGCTTCGCCCACGCCGAATGCGTAGAGCATGTTGAACTGACCGGGCGCGAATCGGAACTCGCTTCGCGCCGCCGGATCCGACACTTCCAAATCAAGCGTGATAACGCCCTCCACCTCGTCGCGCCGTGCAAGGACCCGCGCGGACTCGATTTTCCACGGATCATTGCGCAGGGCGGATGGCACGGCGGGCGGTGGCTCGTGAGTTGTCGCGCGAGTGGAGGTCGTCATCCGGCAACCCCCGATGTCTCGCCGCCGCGAATGCTGACGACCTCGGCGGTGATGTCAATTCCCGGCGGGCACCAAGTGATGCACCGTCCGCATCCCACGCAACCGAGCGTCCCGAACTGCTCCTTCCACGTCGCGAGCTTGTGCGTCATCCACTGACGGTAACGGTCCTTGATCGTCGGCCTCCGCCCCCCGCCGTGCATATGCGCGAATTCCAGAGTAAAGCACGACGCCCAGACGCGCACGCGCTCGCTGTGTTCGCCGCGCAGGTCGTTCACATCCTCAACGCCCGAGCAGAAACAGGTGGGACAGACCATCGTGCAGTTTGTGCAGGAAAGGCAGCGCTCGGCAACGCGGTCCCATTGCGGGTGGTCGAGGTTGCTCAGCAGAAGCTCGGGAAGATCGCGCGTATCGAGCGCGCGTCCCATGCTCTTTCGCGCGGCCTCCAGTGCGAATTCGGCGGACTCAACCGCCGCCGCGTCCGCAGCCCGTTGCGGAACATCACCCATGAGCGCCGCGCCAAGCTCCGAGCCTATTTCCACAAGGAACGCATCGTCGAGTTCGGTCAAAGCAAGGTCATAACCGGAGCGCGCGCGCGGGCCAGTGTTCATCGAGACGCAAAAACACGTTCCCCCGGGGCGGACGCAGTTGACCGCGATGAACGCGGCATCCTCGCGGCGCAGCTTGTAATGCGGATCAACGAACGGCCCGCGTAGAAAGACCGTGTCCTGAATGTCAATGGCGGCCAGTTCGCACGCGCGGACGCCGATGAAGGCCATCTTTTCGCGGGGGGCCGCAAAATCCGGCGCGTCCGATTCGATCCCGTTCTCCGTCTTCGTGACGTGGAGCAGCGTCAACCGGGGCGGAAAAAGAAACTTCTTCCACGAGTGCGGGCCGACGACGTAATCAAAATGTCTGCCCTCCCTTCCGGCTTTCAGCCGATAGTAGCCCGCCTCCTGCTCGTCCACTATGCCGACGGGCAGATCGCGAACGCTCGCAATGTCGTCGTAGATGATCGCCCCGTCGCCGGACGTGGGACCAATCGTGCGGAAGCCTCGTGAGCGCAATGCGCCGATCAGCGCATCAAGCGCAGGCTTCTCGATGACGCTTGGTTTCATCGGATTCATGGTCCATCTCCCCGCAGTTCATCGAGCAACCGGCGTGCCAGCGCGCGCG
>CAZPIK010000069.1:11550-12157 GCA_964586185.1 uncultured Candidatus Sumerlaeota bacterium
CAGGCGTAAGCGCGTTACCCGCCTCAAACTTCGCGCCGACGATGCCCCAAAGCCGCACAACCGCGCGCCTTCGCCCGAGCGCATCGGCCAGCTTAAGCAATTCGGCAAGGCTCAATCCGTGGGTCGAGACGAGGTGCTGCGCGGGAACGAGCGTCGCATCATCACCGGGCGCGACCTTTCGCTCGATCAAGTCTCCAGCTTTGCCGCCGTTCGCCCGCGCCGCGTCCACAAACCACACTTCGCCGGGCGCATCGAGGAGTTCCACCATCTCCGGCCCAGGCGCGGATATGAGATCGAGCCGCACGAACTCCGGAACGCCCGCCTCCGCCAGCAGCCCAAGCACTCGCGAGCCGACTCCATCGTCCCCGGCCATCGTGTTGCCCAGACCAATGACCGTGATCGCATCCGTTCTTGACGCCGCAGGGATCATCCTTCGCCTCCTCAACAAATCCTTGGCAGTTGCTCGCCGCTGAGCATGTCGAGCGGTCGGAGCGCGCCATGCCGCGTCCGAACAACGACCTCGCCACGAGGGGCGGATTCGACGATTCCGATGACGGCTGCATCCGTTCCCGCCTCGTTCGCTCTCATCGCGGCAAGCGCAGTCTCC
>CAZPIK010000069.1:12167-14596 GCA_964586185.1 uncultured Candidatus Sumerlaeota bacterium
CGGAACGAAGGCGATCATACGCCCCTCGCATGCGACATAGAAAGGATCAAGCCCGAGAATCTCGCATGCGGCACGGACGGCAGGTCGCACGCTCACGGCGCTCTCTTCAATCAGAAACCGGCAACCGCACGCCCCTGCCAATTCGTTCAACGCCGACGAAATTCCGCCGCGCGTTGGATCACGCATACAATGAATCTCTGCCGCGCCCATCAAGTTCTCGGCGAGACCCCACAAAGGCTGCGAGTCCGATAGGATCGGCGACTCGAACTCCAAACCCTCGCGAGCCGACATGACCGCCATTCCGTGGTCGCCGACGGGTCCGCTCAGAAGAATCACATCGCCCGGTTCGATTCGCGAGGGAAGCGGCGGGGGAGAAGCGACGCGCTCCCCAAAGCCTGTTGTCGTGATCATCAACCCCGGGTCCCCTCCTCCCGACCGCTCGATCACCTTCGTGTCGCCGCAGACGATCCGCAAACCCTGCGCGGAGCGGTCAAGCGCCTCGCGCATGGATCGCACGATTCGTTCCAGATCAGCCATCGGAAGGCCTTCCTCGATGATGAAAGCCGCGGCGATCGCAACCGGTCGCGCGCCGCACATCGCGAGATCGTTCACCGTGCCGTGCACGGACAACGAACCGATGTCGCCTCCGGGAAAGAAGACCGGCCGCACAACATAGGAGTCAGTCGTCAGGGTGATCGCGGGACTCGAAAGATCGAGATTCGCTCCATCGGCGCGAGCGGAAAGCGCGGGATTATCGAACACCGGCATGAACACACGCTCGATCAACCGTCGGGAGAGAATCCCGCCACCTCCGTGCGCAATGCTGATGCGTTCGTAATCCGCCGAGGGAACGGGACACGCGCCAAGGTCGGCAGTTTGGGTCGTGGACGAGTTCAAGACACCGCCTCCTCGCGGGATTCGCGGACCCGCGCATAGCGGTAATACGCGGCGCAGGCCCCCTCGCTCGAAACCATCGGCGCGCCCAGTGGATTCTCCGGCGTGCAGTGAGTCCCGAACGCCTCGCACTCCGGCGGCTTGAGCTTCCCCTGAAGCACCAAACCGGCGCGACACGCTGAACTCTCAAGGGTCTCCGTCTCCTCCAATGCAAACTTGCGTTCGGCGTCGAAGTCGGCGTATTCCGTCCGCAACCGGAGACCGCTCGCCGGAATCAACCCGATCCCTCTCCATGCGCGATCCACCGGCTCGAAGACCTCCGCGATCAGCCGCCGGGCCTCTACGTTTCCCTCCGGCCGCACCGACCTCGCATACGGATTCTCCACTTCGCAGCGACCGTCCTCAAGCTGCGCAATGGCCATTTGAATTCCCTGAAGGATGTCGAGCGTCTCGAATCCCGTGACGACAATAGGCCGTCTGAATCGCGCGGCCAGAGGGGGATACTCCGCCGTCCCCATCACGCTGCAGACGTGTCCCGCCGCAAGGACAGCGTCTATCTGATGACCCGGCTGAGAGAGTAGGAACTCGAGCGCCGCCGGAACCGTGACGTGCGAAACGAGCAGGCTGAAATTGCCGACGCCCAGGCGCGCCGCCTGCCAGACCGCCATGCCGTTCGCCGGGGCTGTCGTCTCGAATCCGACCGCAAAAAAGACCACCTCGCGATCCGGGTTGCGTCGCGCGATCTCCAGCGCGTCAAGGGGCGAATAGACCATGCGGACGTCCCCGCCCTCCGCGCGCGCCTGCAGCAGATCGCCGCGCGAACCCGGCACGCGCATCATGTCGCCGAACGAGCACACGGTGACATCCGGCTTCTTCGCGAGCGCAACCGATTTGTCTATGAGTTCGATGGGCGTTACGCACACGGGGCATCCGGGACCATGGATGAGTTCGATCTCGCGCGGCAAAAGCTGCTCAAGAGCCTCCTTCACAATCGTGTGGGTCTGGCCGCCGCACACCTCCATGATCCTCCAAGGCCGCGTGATCCGCGCGCGAATGAGCCGGAGCAGCGCGGCGACGGCGTTGGGATCGCGATATTCGGCCAGATATTTCATGGCGTCATCCCCGCGCGAGGCGGCTCGGCGGCGTCATCCAACTCGCCAAGCTCATTCATTTCGCGCAACCAGTCGAAAACCCGTCGTGCCTCCGCCTCGTCTATCCGGCTGATCGCAAACCCCGCGTGAACAATGACGAACTCGCCCACGCGCGCTTCGGGGATATAGGCGAGCGACACCTTCTTGACCACGCCGCCAAAGTCCGCGCGCCCCTCCGAGAACCAAGGTTGGGCTTCGTCAGTCTGAACCTCGATCAACTGGCCTGGAATTCCGAGACACATTCGCGCGCTCCACGATGACGATCCGCCAGCATACTATCTCAGCCGCGCACGGCCCGCATCCGCATTCATGATCGCGGCCAAGGCTTGTCCCGCCGCCAGCCCGCCGTCGTTCGGCGGAACGACGCGGTGCATCCGAACCGTT
>CAZPIK010000070.1:0-350 GCA_964586185.1 uncultured Candidatus Sumerlaeota bacterium
AAAAAATCCATACATTTCGACCCGCAATCATTGCCCGGGAACAGTATCAGAATGCCCGTTTGGAACTCCCGCGCCAAGTATCAAACACGCTCCTAACGAAGAAAAATTTGTCAAAAGTGCACGCGAGGTTTATACTCCATTTCGATGATGGTTGATGAAACCCTCCAAAAACTGGCCGATCTGGCTCGTGAAAAACTAAAACCGAAACGCTATTTACACGTCGTCGGCGTGGCGCATACGGCAACGGCGCTTGCGGCGCGGCATGGGCACGATCCGGTTCCCGCTGCGATGGCCGCATGGCTCCACGATCTTTCCAAACCTATGCATCCCAACGACATCGAGGCCGACCT
>CAZPIK010000070.1:372-14590 GCA_964586185.1 uncultured Candidatus Sumerlaeota bacterium
GTGGAGTGAAAATTCCCAAGGAGGATCGCGATTTTCCCGCGCTCTGGCACGGGCTTCACGCGGCAACGCTCGCGCGGCAGGATTTCCGTCCGTGGCTCGGCAAGCAGGCCGACGAAATCGCCGAAGCCGTGGAACTTCACTCCACCGCCGACCGCGAGGCCAAGCCGCTTACGAAAATCATTTTCTTGGCGGATACCCTCGAGCCGGGACGCGATTACGACGGCATCGAGGAACTCCGCAAGGCCGCGCGGAAAGACTTGGATCGCGGATTTGCGCTGACCGTCGAGCGAAAATGCCAGCGAATGGAAAAGAAGGGCGACGCGCTGAGTCCACGCGCCAAACGCGCATACGAGTATTACGTTGAAAGGAAGCAAACCTCTTGAGCACACCCGCCGCCGTCGTCTCCCCGCCGCTCAGCGCCGCTAAAATCGAGACCTACGCCTACCGCATCGCCGGAATTCTCGACGAAATGAAATCCGAGGAAATCGTGGTTCTCGATTTGCATGGCGTGGCTGATTTTGCCGATTATTTTATCATCGCAACGACGCGATCTCGGACGCAAATGCGTGGAGCCGCGAGCAAGGTCGTCGAGAAATTGAAGGCGGATGGATTCCGTCCCGTCGCGCCGATTGAGGATGAAAGCCCTCGCTGGACCATCATTGATTACGGCCATATCGTCGTTCATCTGTTTGAGAATGAAGCGCGCGCGCTTTATCAACTCGAGCAAGTTTGGGGCGATGCGGAGGAAGTTAATTGGCGCGGCGCGGCGGACCGAATTCCCAAGGCGGCGTCATAATCCCTGAATGTTACGCCCAAAGTCGTACGATTCCGCGTCCAGCCATCGCGGCCAAAAGTCCCAGAGTCACGCTCGCGCAAATATAAGCCGCAGCCAATCCCATTCGATTTGTTTGAGCGAGTTCCAGAGTTTCATAACTGAAAGTTGAAAACGTGGTGAGTCCACCGAGGCATCCTGTCGCAAGGAAGAGCCGCGTTGTTGGCGATATGGACTGCAAATCCATCGCGAGCGCCATCACGATACCAATCAAAAAACAGCCGATGATGTTGACGCCGAATGTCGCGATGGGAAGTTTCGACGCGAAATGGGATTGCACCCAAACGGTCGCGCCATAACGCGCCGCCGCGCCGATGAATCCTCCCGCTCCGACGATTAAATAATTGCCCATGCGATATCTCCTTTAATCCATTCCGAGTTGCCACGCGAGAAACGCCAATTCGTCAGCGGTGTCTTCAATCTGTTTGCTGACCGGTTTGCCGCCCGAATGCCCCGCTTTCACGTCGTAGTGAATCATGATCGGTCGCTCGTTTGCTGACGCGGTTGAAGCCTGCAGCAGCGCCGTCATTTTCCGCGCGTGGAGCGGATCCACTCGCGTGTCCGAATCGCCCGTTACGAAAAACGTTGAGGGATATTTCACGCCCGGCTTCACATGATGATAGGGGGAATAAGCGAAGAGAGTTTTGAACTGCGTCGCGTCTTCGGACGAGCCGTATTCAGGAACCCAAAATCGCGCGACGAGAAATTGGTGATAGCGGACCATGTCAAGCAGCGGATAGCCACAGATCGCCGCGCGGAAAAGTTCGGGGCGCTGGGTGATCGCCGCGCCGACGAGGAGGCCGCCATTGCTTCCGCCGGAAATCGCCAACCTCTCTGATGAAGTATAGCGGTTTTCGATAAGCCATTGCGCTGAGGCAAGGAAGTCGTCGAAGACATTTTGCTTATTCGCGAGCATTCCCGCTTCGTGCCATTTCTCGCCGAATTCGCCGCCCCCGCGCAGGTTCGGCACGGCCCAAACTCCGCCCCGTTCGATCCAAAGCGCGGTTCGCGCCGAGAATCCCGGCGTTAGACTGATATTGAATCCGCCATAAGCCGTGAGAAGTGTCGGGGCACTTCCGTCGAGCTTCATCCCTTTCTTATGCGTCACGAACATCGGCAGTTTCGTGCCGTCTTTCGACGCAACCCATACCTGTTTCGATTCGTAAGAATCGCTATCGAATGGAACTTCGATCTTCGACCAAACCGAATTCGCGTCCGAATTGAGTTCCGCGCGATGCAGTGTCGTCGGAGTGAAGAAGTTGGAGTAACTATAAAACATTTCCGGCGAATCCCAGCGACCGACGATTCCGCCCACCGATCCCATCGGTTCGGATTTGATTTGTTGGGCCGCAAGTTTTCCATCGGCGTCGTAGATTTTTAGATCGGTCTGCGCGTTATGGAGATACTGGACGACGAGTCTGCCGCCGATGGCTAAAACAGATTCGATGGCGTCGGGCGCTTCGGGGATGACCTCCCGCCATGTCTCGCGCGCAAGTCGGTTGTCGGGAATCGGGAAGTTCAAATCCACGGCAAGAACTCGTCCGTTGGGTGCGTCGAGATTCGTCTGAAGGTAGAGCGTATCGCCACCGACTTCCGGCTCGAATCGCGCATCAAGATCATTCACGATGTTCACGATGGAACCGTTTACAGAAAGATTCTTGGCATAGACCTCGGTCTTCTTTGCCGCCGAGCCATGATTCACCACAATGATTAGGTGCTTCCCATTATCCGACACAAACGCGCTTACGAGCTGGCCTGGACCATATCCATCGCCGAATATTTTCTTGTCATTCGCCGGATCATCCCCGATGGCGTGTACGTAAATTCTCGAACCGGATTCGTCGTGACGCGAGTAATAAATCGAATGCTTGTCTTGGGTAATCGAAACACCGAAATAACGCCCGGGTGGCATCGAGTCGGATAATGTCTCGCCCGTATCAACATTCAGAAGTTTTACCGCGACTTCGTCCTTTCCACCTTGACGAAGACTATAGGCGAGTAGAGTGCCGTCATCCGAAATGTCCATGATGCCTACGCTCGTCGAGCGGTCGGGCGAAAGCGGATGGGGATCAACCAGAATTTCGTCTTTGCCCGTGAGTCCCCGGCGCATGTAGATAACATTCAAGTCCTGATCCGCGAGCTTTTTCATGAAGAAATATCGCCCGGCTCGTTCGACGGGCAAGCCAATCGAATCCACGCGCATCAATTCGCCAAGTCGTTTCTTAATGGCTTCACGCCCTTCGTACTGACCGATCATCGCGCGGGTGTAACGGTTTTGGGTTTCGATCCACTGGCGCGTCTCGGGCGATTGCTGGTCTTCCAACCAGCGATAGGGATCGGCGATCTCAATGCCATGCAGAGTGTCTTTGGCATTTTCCTGACGCGTCGCTGGAAATGGAATCGGAGGTTGCGCGGATTTCCATTCGGAATAGGAGCAGCCACTTAATTCCAAAATCAAAACGATAACCAGAAATACGACAGCTTTGGCGCGGATCAAATTCATTGCGAACCTTTCTTGGCGGTTAATAGAGGTGTCGCCACACATTATGAATGAACCATTCCCAAAACTCATTTCCCCATATTAAAGACAATGTCGCAAACACGACCGCGACCGTGAAGGAAAGCAACGAGGTATGGTAAATGGTTTTAAAATCCAATGCGACTGTAACGCAAAAACCGATGATCGCTCCAACGACGAGTCCGCACGCAATCCGAACGATAGCTTCAATCCAATCGGGATCGGCATTCTGCATAGTAATAACTCACATCACCTCAACTCTACGGTTTTCCCACAGTGACAGATTCCGCGCCCGAATCCCCGAACTCCAGAGCGAACATTCGCCATTCATTGTTCCAAGAGACAAGGGTGAAAATGGGAAAGAGTTCTGCGTCCGCGGTGTCGAACTCCTCACCATTCGATTTCACACGGATTGAATAGCTCGGCATGGGAATGCTACCTCCTCCTTCCGAGCCGTCCAATGCGGTTCCGTCTATGAGTTTCTTGCCCAAGCCCACGAACCTTGAATTTGGAAAATCAATCTGACCGTCGCCCCCTTTGACCGCGCGATCGAACGAAACTCGGAGTTGGGCGATTTCCTCCGGCCTCAGGACTCCGCCCGCGTAAGTCATGGAATCCGTGAGCGGATTTCGTTTGACCCCCATGCTCTTGCTCATGATGTCGGAAGGAGTGACGACGATGCGCGTAAACGATTCCCAATCGTTCTTGCGGATGGTCTTGAAGCATTCGCGGAGCAACTTTTCTTCGGTGTTGTAGTTCGCGGGAGTGAAAAGGAAATCCAAAAGCAACGCCAACACGCCCAGCACGATCAAAAGGGTGAAGAGGGTGGTGACTCTTGAACTCACGCGATTCCCTTTCGTTTCATGACTTCAGGAGGTCGTGAACGCGAATAATTCCTAGCGCGCGTCCGCTTCGATCGAGAACTGGCAAAACGGAAATCTGAGATTTGCGATTTTCCATGAGTCCCAAGGCGTCCGCCGCGAGCATGTCGGAACGGACGGTGACGGGATGGGGCGTCATGATGTCACGGGCGAGGAGCGAGAAAAATTCGCCGCGTCTTGCCAGCGCGCGCCGAATGTCGCCGTCGGTGATGATCCCGACCAGTTCGCGCGATTTGAGCGTTGAAACAATATTGACCGCGCCGAGTGGTGTGCGAGTCAGGATATCCACGATCTCGGAAAGCGGCGACGCGGGAAGCGCCATCGGATGTGCCGCGCCTTTGGTCATCAAATCGCCGACGCGGAGCAAAAGTTTCCGTCCCAGTGCGCCGCCCGGATGATAGAGCGCGAAATCCTCCGGACGGAAACCGCGCATCTCACAAAGGGTCAAAGCCAAAGCATCTCCGAGCGCCATCATCGCGAGGGTCGAACTGCTCGGCGCGAGATTCAACGGGCAGGCTTCGCGACGGATGACCACGGGAAGAAGGGCATCGGCGGATTGAGCTAGCGGCGAGTTGTCATCGCCTACCATCGCAATAATCTTTGCGCCGATTCGTTTGATTGTCGGAAGATTGGAAAGAATTTCGATTGTTGAACCGCTGAATGAAAGCGCGAGGACTACGTCTTCCTTTTTTAGGACGCCCAAGTCGCCGTGAATACCGTCGCCGCCGTGCATGAAAACGGCGGTCGTGCCGGTCGAGCTGAGCGTCGCGGCGATCTTCTGTCCGACGAGACCCGATTTTCCAACGCCTGTAACCACGACTTTTCCGCGTGATTGCAGAATCAATTCCGTCGCGCGGACAAATCGAGCATCCACGGCGGCGAGGGTGAGTTCCACCGAGCGGATTTCTTCGCGCAGGATATTCCGCGCGCTGGCGAGAATTTTGGGATTGGATTTGCGGCTCGGCACGGGGAGATTTAACCGCAAAGAGCGCAAAGGACGCAAAGGAAGAAACAGGCGTCAGGCGACCGGTTCCGCAGAGGGCTTTTGGTTCGAATTCGGTCCGGAAGTTCCCGTTCCATCGTTGGATTCAGTTCCGCCTGCCTTAGGCGTGATGATCAATTCATCGCCGCTGATTTCGATGCTTTCGATATCGTCCTTTTGTCCTTGTTGCGCCCGTTCCCGATTATAATTTTCGGCAAGATTACGCTCTCCCATTCCGGCGAGAATGGATTCGGAGGGAGCTTCGCCATTGATTTCAATTTCCAACATTCGGACATCCAGCCGCCCATTCACAGTCGCCACGCTGAATTTTCCGCGACCGTTGAGATAGCGTCCGATGAGCCGTTTGAACATGGTGGTCTTGCCGATTTCATCAAGGATGATGCTGACCTTGCCGACAAGCGCGCCATCTTTGATTTCTTCAACCTGAAACTTGGCGAACTTTGTTTCGGCTTCCTTTTGGGCTAAGATGTTGATCTCTTTCGCGTTGAGCCGAAGCGGTTGCTTGTCGTCCTTGTAGGCTTTGATCTCTGCGTTGAGCGCGGCTTCCTCTTCCGGTGTGAAATGGACCGCCGCTATTTCCATTGGCGTATCGTCGGTCCATGTATTGATGATACGGGCGTACATGTAATAACCGCCGCCGACGACGGTTACAGTGCCGAAAACGATCAGTCCCAGAAAAATCATGCAGCCCCAAAAGAAGCAGCCGCGCCCGGGTTTTTCTCCGCGACCGAATTCGGGAGGCGGTCCCGAAGTATGGGTGTGCGGGGCGTAAGGATTTTGGGAGGGATACGAATCGGCCATAATTATTTTCTCTCAGTTCAGAAAAGGAGATGACCGCATTATTCCGTTATTGCTTTGCTTTGACAAGTTCTTTGGGAGTGATCACCAATTCGTTTCCAATGATTTCAATCTTGCCAAACGGTGCGCGGAATCCGTACTTGAGCATTCGTTCTGCCACTCCCGAAGTGTGATTTTCCTCGATTAGCAAACCTATCAGTTCCTCGTCAGCCTCTCGCCCTTTGATCTTAATGTCCACTGGACGGGTGAATACTCTCCCTTTCTCCGTTGAAACAACGTAAAGACCTCGCATGTTCAGGTAACGACCCTTGAACCGCCCTAAGCTTGCGGTCTTGCGGTATTTGCTGAGATTGATCGAAATTGCTCCTGTTATTCCCCGTTCATCAATGTCTTCAATGTGGTATTTCCAAACATCGGAACGAATTTTCCTTACGGCCAGAATATTCAATTCATCCACGGATAGACGAAGGGGCTTTCGCTTAATTTTATAATCCTCAATTTGCTTATCTAGCGCGGCGGCTTCAGCTTCCGTAAATTTGTCGGTGGGAACGTACATGGCAGCCGTATCGGTCCAAGTGTTTATCAATTGAACATAGAAATAATAAATAACGCCCCAACTGGTTAAACCGGAAAATATCACAAACCAAAGGAAAATGAGGCACCCCCATCTCAAGGCCGCATATTTCTTTTTTCTGGCTTCTTCCCAATCGTCAGGCCTCCAGCCATTTGCGGGATCAGAAGAATATGGGTCATTTTGTGGAAAGGAATTCGGCGCGGTAATATTGCGATACGATCGCATCTAATCTCTCCAACGCAGCCTCGCGGCGTTGATCGTGTTCATCGGGCTGAGTTCGTATCCCTGCAAATTCTCCGCGCCGAGGTAGGGATGCGTGTAGTGGTAGATCGGAATGATCGGTAGGTTCGCCATGAAGTGATCCTCTGCTTCGCGGAGAATGCCGAGCCGCTTTTGCGCATCGGATTCGACTCTCGCGCGGTTGATGAGGTCATCAAACTTCGCGTCGTGCCAATGCGAATCGTTGTTGCCCGATTGCGAGATGAAGATTTCGAGGAAGTTGATCGGATCGGAGAAATCGGCGATCCAGGCATTGCGCGCTACTTCGAAATTCGCCTGATGCCGGTTCTCGATCAGCACCTTGAACTCCTGATTTTCAAGTTCGAGTTCGATTCCAAGATGCTTCTTCCAACTTTCCTGAATCACCTGCCCGACGGCGCGATGCACTTCGAGCGTGTTGTAGAGGTAATGAAGTTTCGGGAAACCTTTGCCGCCTGGAAAACCAGCTTCGGCCAAGAGTTTTTTCGCTTCCTCGAACTGTGCGTCTTGAAAATAGATTTTCGGTTCACCGCCGTAAAGTTCGGGCGGGACGAGGCCGCGGGCAACTCGTTCTCCTGCGCGCGAGACGTTCTTTACAATCGCCTCGCGATCCACCGCGAGCACAAGCGCTTTGCGCACGCGGAGATCGGCAAACATCGGTAGCTTCATGTTAAAACTCAGGAAGTAGGTTCCAATCTGCGGCGCGATGATCAGCTCTTTCCCCTTTTTCAGTTCGTCGAGATCGGCGCGTGGGGCGAGGTGGGTCCCGTCAATTTCATGATTGTCGAAGGCGAGACGTTCGGTGGATTCGTCTTCGATAAAACGGAACGTGAGTTTCTTCATACCGACGTTCGCGGCGTCCCAATAACCCGGATTCCGCTCACCGATCAGCGACTCGCCGGAGACATAATGGGTCATATTGAAGGGACCATTACCAACGTAGGTCTCGGCCTTCAGCGCCCAATCTGGATTCTTGGTATCCACCGAACGGCAGACGGGATAATAGCTTTGGTGGGTGATGAGTTGAGGAAAGAACGGTGCGGGCGCGGTGAGTCGAACGCGCAGACGATCGGGAGCCAGCGCTTCGACGCCGACGGTTTTGGGATCGGTCGTTTTCCCTTCGTAATACTCCTTCGCGCCTTCAACGTAAAAAAGCATATAGGCATATTCAGATTTGAACGAAGGCTTCAGCATCCGCTCGATCCAGTTGTAAACAAAATCTTCCGCCACAACCGTTTCGCCGTTGCTCCACTTTGAAGCGCGCAGTTTGAATTCGTAAGTTTTTCCGTCTCCGGAAACCGTCCACGATTCGGCCATTTCAGGCTGCGGATTGCCTTTACCATCGAGCATCGTGAGTCCTCGAATAAAAGGAAGCATTCCACGAGCCGAGACGGTGTCGGTAACCTTGCCCGGATCGAGCGTTTTGACGTTGCCACCCGCGTTGATAATGACTTCATCCGCGGCAATGCGTTCGGCGCGTTGATCGCCGCGACAGCCCGCGAAAAAAAACGCGATGCAACCGATCAGCCAAAGCGTCCCGAGTTTGAAGCGGGCGCGTCTCATTATTGGTAGATTTCCGGATGAAGTACGCCGATGCAGTCGAGGTTGCGGTAGTTCTCCTTGAAATCAAGTCCGAAACCGACGACGAAAACATCTTCGATTTCAAATCCAACGTATTTGATCGGAAGGGTTCGATCGCGTTTGCGGTTTTTGTAGAGCAACGAGCAGACCTCGAGTGAATTGGGGCGATACATCTTGAGCAGATCATAAACGAGAAGAAGGGTATTGCCCGTGTCGTAGATATCCTCGACAAGCAGCACGTCCTTGCCCTGCACGTCCAAATCCACGTCCTTGGTGATGCTGACTTGCGCGTTGGGGGTTGTGCCATTTCGATAGCTGTGCGTTCCAACGAGATCGAATTGATGCGGAATCGAAATTTGTCGCGATAAATCGGAGAGAAAAAAGACAACGCCTTTGAGCACTCCGACAATCACCAAATCCTTGCCCTGATAATCGTGGCTGATTTTCTCTCCCAATTCCGCGATGCGCGTCGCGATTTGCTCGGAGGTAAAAAGAACCCTCGCGAGATCGTCGGTCGGCGCTCGCCGTTCAGATTTCTTTGGGTTCTTTTTCTCGGTGAGAACGGCCATGGTGAAGGTCCCCGCTATTTCATGATGTAGGTTCCGCGTCCCGTGCCCGCGAAATGCTCGCGACGTTTTTCCTGTCCATCCACGAAATCAATTCGGATCCCGTGTTCGATCCATTCCCATGTTTCCAGTTTTTGGCCAGCGGTGTTGGTCTTGGGCGGGGATCGCCGAGTGGGATCGCCATAGGTGCAAATGAGTTGTAGTTGCGGGGTGAGCGGATTTCTGTCGTACGCGCTGCCCGTTTTGTGAAACTCGATTTCGGATTTATCGTGCATATAAATCCAAGTCCGTTTCGTTTCCTTCATCACGTCGGCAATGTCGAGGTTTTTTCCCGCCAGATCGGAACTCGTGATGAAATCGCCATCCGCGCGCCACCAAAAATGGACAAAATCAGGTTTACCCAAGCGATCCAAGACTTCTTGTTCGGCGGGAGTCGGGACGTATTTTTCATCCGGAAACCAAGCCGGAACCTTCGCGACGTTATAGGAGAACCGATGGTCAATCTCGATGACCTGCGGTTTGGAGCGGCAGGCGGCGAGATTGAGGGAAAGAAAAACGGCAGACCAAAGGAGCGTGAAGGATTTGGAGTTCATGTCGTGAATCGAAATTCGTCCGTTTGGGCTTCCCAAGATTGGGAGGGCGACTTGCGTCGGCTCGGCGTTGCGCACCTTTATACCCATATCGTTTGGATAGCGGCAATCGGAAAATCGGATGAAAGATTAGAAGTCTCCGCATGAAGAGGCTACACTCCCGTGCATGTCCCACGCCGCAGCACGAAACGCCTTCATTCAGCATGTTCCGCCGCTTCTGCTATATCTCGCGCTGACGCTCGTTTTCACTTATCCGCTAAGCCTTCATCCCGCGACACGGATTCAAAGCCTCGGCGATCCCGCGCTGAATGCCTACATCCTTTGGTGGAACTCCGAGGCGATCTTTCATCAGATCACGGGATATTTTCACGCGACGATGTTTTGGCCGAACGAATACGCGCTGGCCTACGGCGAGCATCTGCTTGTGCCCGCGCTGATGTCGCTCCCCGCAAAACTTTTTGGCGACGGCGTTTTGATGCACAACTTCTCGGTCATGCAGGCTTATTTTCTCTGCGCGTCGGCGGCTCATGCTTTGGCGTTCCATTACTTTCGCCGTGTGGACGCGGCGACGATTGCAGGATTGGCTTACGGTTTTGCGCCTTACCGGTTCGCGCAGATAGGGCACGTTCAATTGATCCACGGGGAGTTCCTTCCTCTCATGAATCTGGCATTTGAGAAAACGTGGCAATCGGGCGAACGACGCTGGAAGTGGGCGCTCCTCGGCGCGTCGCTCGGACAATGGCTAACCTCATGGTATTGGGCGGTGTTTACGCTCGGATGCGCCGCTCCGCTCATGGCCGCCCGCGTCTGGATCTCGCGCCGTGAATTGAATATGCCCCGATTGATCGGGGTTCTCCTGCCGCTTGTGATCGCCGCCGCGCTCGCGTTCCCAATGGCGCTTCCTTATATGAAGTTAAAAAGTGATCACGCGCTTTTTCGTCCGCCTGATGTCGCGTGGGTCGCGGCAGATCCCGGCGATTTTATCGCGCCCTCTGCTCGCAATCTTCTTTACGGATGGTTGTTGTTAGCGCCTGCGATAGGTATGCGGCATGTGAACTCCGAGAAAGCCTTGTTCTTAGGTGTATTACCCATTCTTGGAGTACTAATTGCGGTATGTTTCGCCTTTCGGCGAAAGTGTGCCGACATTCACGATTCCACCGCCGACTCGTTTCCCGCGAAAACGCATCTTGTATTAATGTTGATCCTCTTGGGTTTCTGTTTTGGAGTCTCATGGGGAAGTTTAAGTTGGCCGACGCCCTATGGGCTGATCGTTCGCGCAATACCTTTATTCGCCGACGTGCGGGCGACGGCGCGTTGGATTCTTCCGGCGTTGCTGTGTCTCTCGCTCGTTCTTGCTTTTGCCTATTCGCGATTTATCAAAGCTTGGCCGCAACGTCGTCAAAGATGGATTTACCTATTTTTTGTTGTTGGTTTACTCCTGGAATCTGCGCCAGCGAGTTTGAATGAATTCGTACGCGTACCGTCCCTTCCTGAAGCTGCTTATGAATTTCTCGAACGCCAACCGTTTCCTTCGCCGATACTTGAATTGCCGCATATGCCCGATCATGTGAACACTTATCTGTTGGGCGGGATGCGACACCGTCAACCTTTCATGAATGGCTCGAATGGATTTTTCCCTCCCAATTACCGATCAAGGATCCAGATGGCGGGGAAGTTTCCGTCCGCCGACGCCATAGATAGCCTGAAGAGCGCCGAAATGGGTGTCCGGTTTGTGCTCGTCAATCCCAAAGCAAATATACATCGGGATTTACAGGCCATGATTGAGCAAGCGGCTCATTCGTATCCACCCAACACGCATAATTCCGATCCACCCGTTATCGAAATTCAAGTTGGGCAAGTCACCCTGAAGGCTCGTCGGTTTGAAGCGCACTGGCTCTTCGAATTGCCTCCATCTAATCCGTTGCCCTCTTAGCGCATCGCGAATAGAATGTGGCCGCTCGATGAAGCGCGTTGCGAAACAAGAGAAATGATCCGGGAATTGATATGAACGCCCAAGAAGCTAAAGAAAGCCTTGCTCGACTCGAAGCCAACGTCGAGCAGGTCATTCGCGGGAAGAATGAAGTCGTGCGAATGGCGATTATCTCGCTGGTCGCCGGCGGTCATCTATTGCTCGAAGACGTTCCGGGGGTCGGCAAGACGACGCTCGCGCATTGTCTGGCCAAGTCGCTCGGACTTTCGTTTCAGCGAATTCAATTCACCTCTGACTTGCTGCCTTCCGATATCCTTGGCGTTTCGGTTTACGATCCAGCGCGGCGCGAGTTCGAGTTCCGCGAAGGCCCGATTTTCTCAAACGTCGTGCTCGTGGACGAAATCAATCGGACGACGCCCAAGACGCAATCGGCGTTGCTCGAAGCCATGAACACCGCGCAGGTGAGCATTGAAAAATTGACGCGCGATCTTCCGAAACCGTTTATGGTCATTGCGACTCAGAATCCAGTCGAGAGCCACGGAACATTTCCATTGCCCCAGAGTCAATTGGATCGCTTCTTGATGCGGCTGCATGTTGGTTATCCCGACGCCGCCCATGAACGCGACATCCTGCGAAATCGCATCGGGGCAAACGACGACGCTGAAGTGAAGAGTGTTTTGAATGGCGATTCGATCCAAGCGATGCAAGAGGGTGTTCAAAAAGTGAAAGTGGCCGATGCGCTGCTCGATTACATTGTCCGATTTGCGCAGGCGACGCGCGAGTCAACCGAAATTGAAGTCGGCGTTTCAACGCGCGGGGCGTTGGCGTGGCGACGATGCGCGCAAGGGCGAGCCTACCTTGAAGGCCGCGATTATTGCCTGCCCGACGACGTGAAAATCATGGCGATTCCCGTGCTCGCGCATCGAATCGTGCTCGCCCGTTCCATGAACGGTTCGAGCGTTGGAGAGGGAACGGCACAGATCAAGGCATTGCTCGACAAGATTGAAGTTCCGATTTAAGCGAAGGGATTTTCCGCATGTCCTCACGACCCATTAAGGCTCTTTATCCCGGCACGTTTGACGCGCTCACGTACGGCCATCTCGATATCATCACGCGCGGATCGCAGATTTTCGACAAGCTGGTCGTCGCCATTGCGAGCAATGAAACGAAGACGCCGATTTTTAGCGTCGAAGAACGGCTCGAAGCATTGCGCGCGGAAGCGGGGCATCTGGTCAACGTCGAGATCGCTTCGTTCTCCGGATTGACCGTGGATTACGCGAGGCAAATCGGAGCGAAGACGATTATTCGCGGGCTGCGCGTCGCGTCCGATTTCGAATACGAACTTCAAATGGCGCTTATGAATCGCGTCATGGATTCGAGTGTCGAGACGCTTTTTCTCGCTCCATCCGCGCAAACGCTCTTCGTTAGCTCTTCATTGGTGAAGGAGATTTTGTTGCAGGGCGGTGAAATCGGGAAGTTCGTTCCACCCGCGACCGAGCGAATGCTCCGCGCCAAGTTCACTTCACCCAAGCGGGGGTAAGAGTTTACAGTGATTCAAATGCAAGGAAGTCAACGCAAAGGCGCAAAGGCGCAAGGACGCAATGATGTCGTTTTGCCGACAGAACCGATCCCATTTATTTTTGAGAAATCAGCGATTTTTCGGATGCATCCCGTTAATTTTGTCTCATGCCGTTTGATTTTAGATTGCCCTCCTTGCGCCTTTGCGTCTCTGCGCCTTTGCGTTAATTTCTTCAGCCGAGCTTCAGCGCTTAGTTTTTTAATAGCGGCTGTTTGCTCGGCTTCATTGTTTGCCGCCAGCGAAACGGATGAAATCCGATGTGAAAAATCGGTACATCATGCCGCGCCCGAATCCGGTTCGGTGCGTCAATACGCCCCCGATCGCGAGGTGGACATCCTCCATCTTTCGCTCGACGTGACGCCCGATTACAAAATGCGCACCGTCTCCGGCAAAACTGAAATCCGGTTTGCTCCGATTGCAAAACCCCTCCGCGAACTAAAGCTCGACGCCCGTGATCTTACGGTCTTTTCAGTCGAGGCCTCCGTGAAAATCGCAGGGCACAATACTACTCGCGAGAACATCATCATCACGTTCGAGGATCCGATCCCCCCGGGAAAAATGGCGAGCGTTACGATCACGCACAAGGCCGAACCGAAGCAGGGTCTTTATTTTCGAACTCCTGAGATGGGTTATAAGCCGGAAGACACACACGTTTGGACGCAGGGCGAAACGAGCGAGGCACGGCATTGGTTTCCCTGTTATGACTATCCGAACGAAAAGTTTACTTCCGAAGTCACCTGCCGCGTTCCGGAGGGAATGACGGTCCTTTCTAATGGAAAATGGACTTCCGAATTGCGTGACGCGGCGACCGGACTTAAGGCCGTGAAGTGGGCGCAGGAAAAACCCCATGCCAATTATTTGATCGCGCTGGCGGCAGGTTACTTAGATAAGATTGAGGATAAACACGGCGAAATCCCACTGGCGTTTTATACACCGAAATCGCAGATCGCGAACGCGACGAATTCATTCAAAGACACCGCCGACATGATGGTGTACTTCGAGAAGGAAATAGGCGTGCCGTATCCTTGGGCGAAATATTTTCAGGTTGTTGTCGACGATTTCAATCACGGCGGAATGGAAAATACGTCGCTGACGATTCTCACGGATC
>CAZPIK010000071.1:0-14456 GCA_964586185.1 uncultured Candidatus Sumerlaeota bacterium
CCGAGGAGCCGATGCGCGTTCAGATTGTTGCGCATATAAGTTCGTCGCACCTCCCCGAACGCTCCGGCGTGTCGAAGGAAGCGGTGAAATCCATCCGCAAATTGGTCCACGAACTCGAAAAAGAAAAATCCATCAAGCCGTATCTTGAGCGGCAGATCAAACAGGAACTCGACCCCGCCGACCCGATGACGGCGCGCTTACTCGAAACTCTCGAGCAACTTTCCGAAGTCGAATTGCGGGAGTTACTGAACGCGCTGCTTCCGCTGACCGAGGAGCGGATGCTGGCGATGCAAAAGAAAATGCGCGACGCGATATTCGAAGTGGTGAACGGCGAGAACCGCGACGCCGCCGCTCGCCAAACCGCCGACCGCGCGGCGCAATGGCACGACGACTACATGCGCGAGCATTCCAATCCGCGACTATCCGTCGCCGCCAAACTAGTCGAATCGCTCGCCGCGCTCGAATAGTAACGTCCGCGCCCAACGCGCCGCCCCCTTGATTTTCTTTGACTTTATCCCCCGTTTAACTATGGTGGATGTGGCTTTTGTGATCTTGACCATTTTCAAGTTTGAGGATTCGGATACGCTCCATGCGCTTTAGTTTCAAGCTCCACGGAAGAACGCTCGGCCTTGCGTCGCTCTGCGCGATGACGCTCTGGGGATGCGCTCAGGCTCCCGCGCCAAAATTCGACGAGCGTTATCGGCTCTTTTTTGCGTCAACGCTTCCCGTGACTGCCAATCCCGGCGACGCGCCCGAAGCCATTGCGCAAGGCTTTATGCCGAGCGTTGCCGTCACTCGCGCGATTGAAGAATTCGAAAAACAAGGCTTCAAGCTCGAAGAGATCAATCCCGTGGAGTGGGGCGAAGGGGCTACGCTCTTTGTGTTCCGCCGCCGTGCGGACGTCACGAATCAACCTCTCCGCGCTCCCATCCATTTCGTCGGCATCTTCCGCGTTGAGAACGACTCGCCCGATTCGACGTACTACATTTGCTCGCAGCAACTCGATCATTACCAAGTTCACGTTAAATCCAAAGACGGGATCGTCACTCACCGCGCCGATTGGGAAGGACGCGAACTCGTCTGGAACGATGAAGCGGGTAAGCATAATCTCCGCCTGACCCCCGACGCGATGGAGCTATATCACATCACGACGAATCCCAACGGGTTCGGCGTGGAAAGCAACGAGTCCATCGTGAAGGCCGCGCGGGTCGTGCCGATTCAGGTGGCCGAAACCGACGACGTCCGCGACGCCCGGCGATTCGCGATCCGGCTCAAGCCCGCGACCCCGCGCTACTACGACCCCTATCCGTGGTAAAAAAGTTTTCGAGAAAAAAATATGTGATCGGCGTCACCGGCGCAAGCGGCGTTATTTATGCGGTCCGACTCGTGGAAGTGATGCTGCGCGATCCTGACGTTGAAGCGCATCTCATCGTTTCGCCTTCCGGGCAACGCGTTCTCGCCGACGAACTCACCGCGACCGCCTCCAAAAAGAAATCTCCATCCGGTCACGGCGTCTCGTCATTTGCCGATTCGCTTAAACTTTCGTCCGATCAGCGCAACCGATTGACGACTCATCCTTTTGCAAACATCGGCGCGGGACCGGCGAGCGGAACGTTCAAGAGCGACGGCATGGTCATCGTCCCGTGTTCGATGAATACGCTCGGTGCGGTTGCGAATGGACTCTCCTCCAATCTCCTGACCCGCGCGGCGGCGGTGACCCTCAAGGAAGGGCGCCCCTTGATTCTTGTCCCGCGCGAAACTCCGTTCACGTTAATTGATCTGCGCAACATGACGCAAATCGCCGAAGCTGGAGGAGTTATTCTTCCGGCGAATCCGGGATTTTATCACCGCCCGAAGAACGTTGAAGAAGTCATCGCCTATGTCGTTCAGAAAATCATGGATCGCTTGGGCCTCGACTATCCCGATCCCATCAGGTGGGGTGAAAAATAGCCGAGCGCGACGCATGAGCGAACGTCCTCTCAAAATCGGTATGGTCTGTTACCCGACCTACGGCGGCAGCGGGGCCGTCGCGGCTGAATTGGGAATGCACCTCGCCCGGCGCGGACATCAAATTCATTTCATCAGCTACTCGCGCCCCTTCCGGCTCGCCCGCGAGTTTCACGAGAACATTTATTACCATCAAATTGACACGATGGAGTATCCGCTTTTCCCCGGCGCGCTATATGGCGTCACGACGGCGGTGCGAATTTACGACATCATCCGCGAAGTCGGACTTGATATTCTCCACGCCCATTACGCGCTTCCCCACGCGGTTGCGGCTTTCCTTGCGAACGAGATGCTCGAACCCGCGCGGCGAGTTCCCGTCATGACGACCCTGCACGGAACCGACGTCACGCTCATCGGAAGCATGCCTTCGTTTCTACCGGCGGTAAAGCTCGGTCTCGATAAGAGCGACGGCATCACCTGCGTTTCCAAGTGGCTCTCCGACCGCACCTGCAAATACTTCGACATTTGTGAGCGACTGAACATCATCTACAACTTCGTGGATCCCGAAATTTATAAGTCGGGAGAGACGACCTGCCACCGTCGGCACTACGCCGCTGCCGATGAATCCATTCTCCTGCACGTTTCCAATTTCCGTCCCGTGAAACGTCTTCCCGACGTCATCCGCGCTTTCGCCGCCATCACCGCAAAAAAACCGAGTCGGCTCCTGCTCGTCGGTGATGGACCCGAGCGCGCCGGAGCAATCCAACTTGCAAACGAACTCGGCGTCATGGATCGAATCCGAATGCTCGGCGAACAACAGGACGTTCGGCAATTTTTCTCGATCTCCGACCTTTTTCTTTTTCCTTCCGATGGCGAATCATTCGGATTGGCCGCCGCCGAAGCCATGGCCGTCGAAGTTCCCGTCATCGGCGCGAACGCGGGAGGACTCCCCGAAGTTGTCTCGGATGGCGAGACGGGTTTGCTCTTCCCGGTCGGCGATCACGCGAAAATGGCCGAAGCCGCACTCGCGCTCTTGAGCGATCCACCCCGCCGCCTTGCAATGGGCAAAGCCGCGCGGAAACGAATCATCGAAAACTTCTCGCCCGATTTGATTTTGCCGAAATATGAAAACTACTATAACGCGCTTATGGAGCGGAAGAAGAGAGCCGTTTAGCGAACCGCGAACCGACGCGGCTCCGCCGAAATGCGCTTCGATCCCGCAGCCTTATTGAGCGCCTTCTTAAGATCGCAATGGCAGGCGGTGCAAATCTGACCGCACCCAACTTTTTCGCGAAGGGTGTCGAAATCCCAAATGCCTTCCACGCGGGCGCAATTCACGACGTCCTTGAACTCAACTTCCTGACATTCGCATCGTGTCATCGGATCGAGGGAAGTGAGTTGAAGACTGGTTCTCATGAACTATCAATTTACTGAGAATCAGTCTCATAAATAATGTATCGAGACGCAAGTATTATTTATTGAGAATCAGCCGCAAATCATCCGTATAATATATATTACTGATTTTATTGTGTTTATTCGTGCTTGGCTTCTCTGGATAGCAAAGCTTCCAAAACCTTTTGAGCGGAAACATTCTCGAAAATAACTTTATAGACGGCCTGGCTGATCGGCATTTCGACGCCGTATTTTTCGCCCAAAGCGCAAGCGGCGCGGGCGGTATTGTAACCCTCGACCACCATCCCGACTTCATCCAAGGCCTCTTGGCGGGACTTTCCTTGGGCTAAAAGCTCGCCGAATTGGTGGTTTCGGGAGTGTTGGCTAGTGGCCGTAGCGATGAGGTCGCCGATGCCCGCAAGCCCCATAAAGGTTTCGCTTTTGGCTCCCATTTTGGTTCCAAGGCGAACCATTTCCGCGAGGCTGCGTGTGATGAGCGCGGCGCGGGTTGAATCGCCGAATCCCATTCCATCGGCAATACCTGCGGCGATGGCGACGACATTCTTCAGCGCTCCAGCCAGTTCCGCCCCGAGCACGTCGTCCCCGGTATATACGCGGAAGCGAGGTTGTCCGAACAAATCCTGAACACGCTTGGCGGCAATCTTGTCGGTTGAAAATGCAACGACACTCGCGGGCAATCCTTGCGCAATCTCTTCGGCGTGACTGGGTCCCGTAAGCACGGCGACTTTGGGCTCGACTTCTTTTCCAAAAACTTCAATCAGCACTTCGTGCATCAAGCGTATAGGATCGTGCTCGATTCCTTTTGAGCAGACGGCCCACGTTTGAATCTGTTCATGAAGTCGGGCGTCGCGAATGGCTTGGCAGGTCGAGCGAACGGCAAGCGAAGGAACGACGATGGCGGCGGCTTCGGCGCCTTGCAAAGCCTCGCTGAGATCAGAAGTCAGAACAACGTGATCGGGAACGCGCAGTCGGAGCAATCTTGGATGCGAGCGTGTGGTCTTCAGTTTCTCGACCACCCCCGCAAAGAAATCCCAGATACGCACCGAATGGCCGTTCTCCCAAAGTACCTTTGCGAGCGAGAGACCCCACGTTCCCCCGCCAATTACCGCGACTTTTTTCTTGTCCGCCATTTTCGAACCTCCTCAATGGATGTTAAGAATAGCTCTTTGCGCGAAGGAAAGGGAGAAGTTTGAAGAGTGAAGTGAAAAGAGCGATAAAAGCAGTTTGGGGCGTGAAAATAATCGGAGAATGTGGATCATGCCGTTAAGCGCTGACAATGTTGTCGGCGCAAAACTCCAAAAATGAAAGGCAGGAAGCATTATGAAAAAAGGAACGGAACCTAACCCGGTAAGCCGAATGCGTCGGGTGATCAAAATGGCTGTGTGGGCCGCGCTCATTTCGACCGCGCCGATGGCGGCGGGATGCTACGGCCGATTCCCTCTAACAAAGGCGGTTTACAAGTTAAACGGCGATTTGAGCGATGATCGGGTCATACGTAGCGGTGTTTTCTGGATACTTAACATCATACCTATCTATTGGTTCGCGCAGCTCGGCGATGCGCTGGTCATTAACTTGATTGAATTCTGGACGAACGAGAAGATTGAAATTAGCTCAACCGAGCAGCGTGGCGACACAACGGTCTCGATGCAAACCTCCGAAGACGGTAGCGAATTGCGGCTGACGATGGTACGCAAAGGCGAGACGGTCGGCGTGAATCGGTTCGTCCGAGTCGGCGAAGGAAAGTTTGAAGTTCGGGATGAAGCGAATCGCGTGGTCGGCAAAGTGATTCAAACTGAAGAGGGAACCCTGAACCTGACTGACGCGAAGGGGAAAGTGCTGAGCACAGTTCGACCTGAAATGCTCCTTGCACAGCCTGCGATGTAAAACCATAACGGTTTCACATTTCTAGAATGCCTCGAAGAGGCATCGACCTTCAGCCCAAGGTTGGCGAGCGAAGCAAAGCCTACCTTGGGTTCGAAGCAAATGATTGCAACCTCAACGAGGTTGCGGCATCTCGAAGGCCGGAACCTCTTCGAGGTTCTAATCATGCGCTCTGCTTACCCCACGTAGTCGCTTCGCTCCAACGTGGGGCTGGAGGCCGCAGCCTCGTTGAGGCTGCAATTCGTATCAAATTACATCAGGACAGAACTTTCAAGAACGGCTCCAAGAGCCTCCGCTATTGTGGAGGCTCTTCGGAATTATCTGACTTTGAAGGAAAGATATTACGGATGTTCACTACGGGAATGGGGATATTTGATTTCCCATAGAAATTTAGCAATCCGAACTGAACGCCACGAAGTGTGCCACGGCATTCATTGATAAGACCCAATTGGACACCGTTGACATCATTCCCGGATTCAGGGCCCATGTTCCACGCTCCGAATTGGAGGCCATTTGCTTTGGAAGTTGAATTTAGAAACCCTAACTGAACTCCGTTCATGTTGGGAAACGCCAGATCAGCAAATCCCAACTGAACGCCATTCAGGCCATCATGCGCAATATTTTGCAGGGAAAATGCTAATCCGCGAAATCTCCCTTCCCAAATGTTACGATACGTTGCAACTTGTAATCCGGTGGAGTTACCGTGACATCCGTTTTCCCAACCTGCAAATTGGATGCCTATAAACTGCTTGTCGCAGTAGTTGCCAAAACCGGCAAGCTGAAGTCCCCAAGAATGTTCACGCGTTACATTTGACGCGATGGCGAAATCCACACCAGTAAGACTCTTGTTACATCCAATCCATGGATTAAGACGAACTCCTCTTACGGCTGTCTCCTCGTCGAAAATCTGTAATTCTTCATGCAACCCCATCTGGATGGGAGTCCATGATCGCTGAACCAAACATCCTGCGAGTAACGGGCAGATAAGCGAAACGAGAAAAACATACCCCAACCAGCGCATTTTATCTCCGACCGGGTGTCAAGTGCTTTCAAACACGAGGACGTTTACAACAGCGTCCGGCATACCCGCCAATTGGTGTTTCGCGATCTGCCGTCAGAATGGCCGACATTTGGTTAACTTGTTTTGGCGGCCAAGGCGAATTCTACACCGGACACTGTTATAATTGTCCCAGTATTCCGTTCCTTTTTTCGAACTCAAGCGATGTTTCGATTTTTATTTGCCTACCTTGATGCCAGTTCCTTCGGCTCGATCAAAGTAAAGCCCGACGATGAAGAACGGGAAACCCGTGTACCATTCCTCATGCGGAGTAACGTTAATCATGGCGGTCGCGCCATCGTCCTTGGCCGCTTTGGCGATGTCACCCAGCAGATCCTCATTGCTCGCCGCCGGAATCAGCTCGATGATTTTAAACAAGAAGGGGATACCGATGGCGACGCCGAATTCAACCGCATTGTAATGACCCATTGCCTTATAGTTCTCGAATGTCCCGTCGCCAGTCGTGACGTTACTCAACTGATGTGTATTGGCGACATCGGCAAGGTTCGTGCTGCTGGATACCAAATGGCAACCGGTCATCGAAGCGGCCAGTGCGACCGCAAAGCAAATCATAAGAGCCTTTTTCATAAGTTCATTTCCTTTCCGAAACGAGCGTTGACGTGATGGACGCATGAAACGTCCGCGACAATGCTTAACGATCCCGGCTTACAGGGTCAAGATGAAGTTGCGCGCTACCTAGTCGCGTCCCATCCAAGGAGCGGCGTAAAAGAATGTGACCGATTGCGAGCGGGGAGTATCTTCGACGCTTTTGATGACCCCGCCCTTGACGGTGATGATGAGGTCGCGTCCCGAATACTGCCCGACGGCGATGATGTATTTGCTGTCGCGAACCTTGTAGACGTAAACCTTCTGATCCTCGACGAAACCCATGAAGTCGGGGGCGCCGAATTTTTGCAGCATGGCGAGTTCCGTCATTCCCGGATGAGGCGGCTGACTGAAGCGCTGGGTGTTTGAATAAGTGCTGACACACCCCGTAAGCGATACGGCGAAAATCGCGAGCGCGATCAAAGATGACGCAAAGCGAACAAACGGTTTGAAAACACGAATCATGAGAATACCTCCTTAAATTTTTCCGGTGCGGTCGAATCAATGATTATTAAAACTAAGCAGTCCCCAAGTGTCACCCATTTTTTGGACGCGCACGGGAACGGGACTCGAATAAGCAATAAGCGTTCGGCGATAATTGGGATCAGGATTATCGAGCGGGTGTCCCGTGACCTTAACCGAGACCTTAATCTCCGCGCGGTCGGTCCAATATTTCCCACCGTCCATAATTTGGAATGAAATCGAAATCTGACCGTTCGACTTGTTGAGTTCGCGTAATTTGGCCAAAAGGTCGGAAGCCGTGCGTCCTCCCGTACGCGCCAGCGCGTTGGACTTGCGGTCGAACTCGCCGCGAAAGACCGGCTTTTCAATATCGGACTCGAAAAATTTCTCGATGGAAGAACGCATCTGCTCGCGACGCCATGCGACCGATTCGCCGGGATAGAGTTTGGTATCCCATCGCGCTGCGTCCATCTCCGCGTAGGATTGTGCGTCCGATGGGGCCGATTCAACGGGCGAACTTTCCGTCTTCTTCGGCGCAGGTTCCTCTTTTGCTGCGGGCTTGGGCGGCTTGGGTTTGGGCGGAACGGCCGCTTCGGCGGGCGCGGATTCCGGCGGCGGTTCAGGCATGGGGGAAGCTGGAACTAGAGCTGGCTCGACGGGTTCGGCGCCCGTGCCGCTACCTTGCGGAGGTTCGGCTGGCTTGGACTCGATGGGATGCAACGTCGCAGCGGCAATTGTGGTATCCATCGTAGAAGACGTGATATTGCTCGTCGTCTCGACAGTGATCGGAGGAGGTGGCGCGGTCGTGCCATTTTCCGGTGTGGAGGCGTAAGAAGCAAATTCGTTGGGGACTGCAGAAGGCACGGCTGCGTTAGGCTCACGATTCGAGGCTTCTTCAGGCGTTGCGGAAAGGGGTTTATCGAGATTGGCCGCCGGGTTGCTCGCAGGACGGAATGGAGTCAAATCGGCATTTTCCGCCGCGCGCACAGCGATTTCTCGTTCAGAATCGGCTGTAGGCGAACGCATCATCACCCAAGCAGAAAAGATTAAAATAAGCGCGGCAGCAGCGGCTCCAGCGATTTTTGCGTGTCGTCGGGTGTCGGTAGTCACCGTAACGAATGGAACGCGAGGCAGTTCGATTTCAGTGGCCATGCCCTGATTGGGATCCGCTGGATTGGCTTCATCCGTCGTAATGTTCCCATTGAAAAGGTCGGCGAACGGTCTCTCGGCAAGGTGCTCGAGCGACTTATAAACAGCGACGACCAGGGCGCGCGCGGTTGCGGGACGTTCTTTCGGATTCTTCGCAAGTCCCTGCGACAAAGCCTTGTGAACTTTGATCGGAAGATAGGGGTTGCGGGCGTGTGCCGCTATCGGAACGGTGGAAACGTGCGCGAAAAGCATGTTCGAGGCTGAGTTGGCTTCAAACGGAAGTTTCCGTGTGAGCGCGCGATACATCGTCATCGCGAGGCCATAGATATCTGCGGCAGGCGTGAGATCGTCGCCCGTGATTTGTTCGGGAGCCATATAGGCGGGAGTGCCTATCGCCGAGTTGGCGGCGGTTTCGTACACGTCTTCCATTTCAAGTTTAGCAACGCCAAAGTCCATAATCTTGGCCGCGCGCTCGGGAAGAGTAACGTAGATGTTTTTGGGTTTGATATCGCGATGGATAATTCCGCGCTCGTGGGCGGCGTCCAATCCGCGCGCAATTTGAAAAAAAAGATCCATGACCTGCGCGACGGTCAGCTTCATTTCGGGATTGTGGATGAATTCCTCCAGCTCGACCCCTTCGACATATTCCATGGCGATGAAGCTAGGTTTTGCCGGATCATCCGAAATAAAAACATCGAAAACTTGGACGATGTTCTCCTGCACCAACTTTGCCATCGTGAGCGCTTCGCGCTCGAATCGCCCAAGGAAGCCGGGTTTGCGGTAAAGTTCGATGCGGGGAATTTTGAGCGCGACGGTACGGCGGAGCCGCGTATGGCGCCCCTTAAAGACCGCGCCCATCGCCCCCATGCCAAGGAGTTCTTCGACGACGTATCGTCCATCGAGCGTCGTGCCAGGAAGGGATTCTAAAGTGAAATGCGCGCCAATGGTGTGCGGACTGGTGTCGCTCACCGTTTCGTAAGGTAAAGGACTCCCCATCGGGACCGTTTCTGACGTTTCACCTTCGTTCATAAATCCTCTGGTCTCAAAGACGAGGATAATGCCTTGATTCTTGGCAACCAACAAGATTTTTTATAATTTTGCGCGTTGCCGCTCAAATATATCCGTGATGGCATGGGCTTGAGCGATCCAAGAATGCTTGGTCTCCGCGCGTTGACGCCCACGTCCGCCCATCTGCTTTAAGCCCTCCCTGTTATCCTTCCACCCCATGACTTTGTCCGCCATGTCCTCAATATTTTGCGCTTCAAAAAGCAATCCTTCTACTTCATGGGTCATGGCGCGTTCGATGGCGGGATAGCGCGGCGCAAGCACGGGCACGGCGCAGCCTTGATACTCGAATAGCTTGGCAGGGGAGGACCAATACGTTGTATCCGGGACGAGAGCCAAGTCCATAGCGCGGATGTAATGCGGAACTTCCTGATAAGGCACGGCTCCCAGAAAATGAATGATGTCGCTCAGTCCACGTTCGGCGACCTTCTGGCGGTGGGAGGCCAGCCTCTTCTCGTCTCCGCCGACCAGCATGATAACAAAGTCTCGCATCCCTTTCGTTCGCAATTTCTCCGCGAGGCCGTAAAGCAGATTGATGCCATGCCACCCTGTCAGAGTGCCAATGTAACCGAGAACGAACTTGCCGTCCCAACCGTATCGGGATCGGATTTCACGATCCTCGGGCTGTGGGCTGAAGTGTTCAAGATTCACAGCCATCGGCATTCGGGTGATTTCCGAATCGCCGCCGCGCAGTTCAGCGGTCTCTTTGAAAAGAGGATCGGAAACGACGACGACGTGTCGCGCATCCCGAAAGATCCGGCGTTCGCGTCGCCGCGCCCAAGAAAGGATGCGGATTCGATCTTTCTGCTCGACCGTCATGAAGGCATTGGATTCGAGGAGATGGGGTATGCTGAGTTCGCGGGCGAGTCGGGTGCCTGTCAGCGAGTAGAGAGAATAGCGCTCGTAAATCGCATCAGGCGTCCACGTCTTCAAGAGACGATTCACGGTCTTCATGATTCGTCGGTCGGTTAGGACATGCCGTAGATCAAAACCGAGTTTGTGGGAACGAAGCGGCGGGACTTGAATGACGTTCAGTTTGCCGCGGTCGGTGTCGTCACCTTCCGCGTTGCTGCATACCACTTTCACGTCATGGCCGATGGCCTGCAGCGCAAAGCAGTTCTCCCGGACATGCGTCGAGCACCCTTTTCTGCCGAAGATGGGAACGCCGGGATCGGCGCAGAGATAGAGGATCTTCATGGAACGAATTTCTGATTTATTTCCTCCGACCCCAGCGGAGCCACGCATAATCAAAAACGGCGGCGAGGAGGAACCCCCAGGCCAGGAGCATCGCCAAGAAGAAAATACCGCGTGAGGAGCCGAGCAGCGCGGTAAAAAGAAATGCTTGAACGAGAAGAAACGCCCAGACGCCGAGAATCAGTTTGACGTAGCCCGACGCGCGAGGAGGAAGCCATTTTGTTTCCGGCGTTTCGGAGGGTTGCGATTTCTCGCTCTTTCCTTCGCGGTTCTCTCGATCGCTTGAGCTCATGAAGTCGCCTTATCCGCGCGGAGCATCGTTCCGATTCCTTCATCCGTGAAAAGTTCAAGCAGCAGCGAATGTTGGAGGCGACCATCGAGAATATGGGTTTTGCGGACACCACCCTTGATCGCGCGTTCGCAGGCGCGGACTTTCGGAATCATGCCGCCGCTGATAATTCCTTCGGCGATGAGCGTTTCAAATTCGGAGTGATCAATACGTTGGATGAGCGACGCTTCGTCTTTGGGGTCACGAAGGATGCCGCGCACATCGGTGAGCAGAACGAGTTTGCGAGCGTGAAGCGCGGCGGCGATTTCGGCGGCAACAAAATCGGCGTTGATGTTGTAGGTCTGCCCGTTTTCATCCGCTCCAATGGGTGAAATCACCGGAATGAAATTATTCTGGTTCAAGAGATGGACAATCTCGGCGTTGACCGATGCTACGTCGCCGACGAAGCCGAGTTTGGCGTCGCCGCCATCGAGTTTGCGCGCCACGATGAGCTGCGCGTCCTTGCCGGATAATCCGACGGCTCGCCCGCCGGCACGATTGATTAGCGAAACGATCTCGCCATTCAGCTTTCCCGCGAGCACCATTTCGGTGATTTCGAGCGTTTCGGCATCGGTGACTCGCTGACCTTGATGGAATTCAGCTTTCAAGCCCATCCGGTTCATGTGCGCGGTGATTTCGGGTCCGCCGCCGTGAATGATGACCGGATTGATCCCGACGTTCTCCATGAGAACGATGTCGTGGATGACCTGTTCCTTCAGTTTTGCGTCAATCATCGCGTGGCCGCCATACTTGATGACGACGGTCGAGCCGCGAAATTTTTGGATGTAAGGGAGCGCTTCGGCCAGGGTCTTCGCCTTCTTGATGATCCTCTCGACCGATTTCATCTCTTTTTCAAGCGCCGTGCTCATGCTTTGCCTCCACCGTATCGGTTTTCTTCCTCACTCCCCGGACTCCGCCGCGATCCTTTTCATCATAGTCCTTCGCCAATGCGTCCAAAACGCCATTGACGAAAATTGGAGAATCCTCCGCGCCGAACAGTCGAGCGAGTTCGATGTATTCGTTTAGCGTCACTCGTTTGGGAATATCTGGGAAATTTTTTAATTCGCACAGCGCCATACGCAGGCAGACGAGATCCGTTTTGCCGAGCCGCTCAATGACCCAGTGTTCGAGTTTTTCGGCGATCTCGCGGTCGAATTCGGCGCGACCCTGATGTGTTTTCTCCGCCAATTCCTTCGCGAAACCGCGCCAGCCTTTTCGCCATTCGCGGTTTGCTCCTTGAAATTGAGCAACGGCGTCCTCGTAACTCCGGTCGCCATATTCGAGGGCGTAGAGAAATTGCAGGGCGCGTTGGCGTTCGATCCGTTTAAGTCCCATAAAGCAGTGCGGCGGTTTCCAAAGATCAGAGGCGGTTTAAGGCATCGGAAGAGTCCGCGCCTTGAACGCCGAATCCATGCGGGCAAAATACAGGCTGATCGAGTTGAAAAGCAAGGTCGCGATTTCGTCCTGCTTATGATTGTCGGCGACGAGCGCCGCGTCATCGGGGTTGTCAATAAACCCGCACTCGACCAAGATCGAGGGCATGTTGTAATTCATGAGAACGCGGAAGTTCGCCGCTTTGACCCCGCGAACCGCATATCGGAAGGGACCTTCGCGTCGGAAAACGTTGTTCATGACGAGCGCGGCCGTGTAACTTTCCAGCCGCTTTCGGCTGATCTTCTGGATGGCCATGGAATCCAGAGCCGCGCGCGAACGTCCCGCGCCGGGACTCCCTTCGCCGTAACCATTCTCATTTTCAAGGTGCTCCAACTCACGATGAGCCGCCTTGGAAACGCTGTCGAGGTAATACACTTCAAAGCCTCGCCCCGTTTTTTTCTTCTGCTGGGTGGCGTTCAAATGGATGCTCACAAATAGATCGCCGTTGGAGCGGTCGGCGAAATCAATTCGCTCGTCGAGCGAAACGGTCTGATCGCCCGTGCGGGTCATTCTCGCCTCCAAATTCGGGGACTGATCAATCAATTTCTTCAACTTCTTCGCAATCGTCAAAGCAATGTCCTTTTCAAGTAGATAGCGTCCATTGATGGCGCGCGAGGTCTTTGCTCCCGGCGAGCTTCCGCCATGACCGGGGTCAATGATGACCAATTTACGATTGGAGGATTTTACGGCGGGAGCGGCGGGCTTAATAACCTCGACCGTGAGGTAGGAAAGGACGAGCGAGAACTTTCGACCGAGTCCGTCAAAGCGAAAGAACGTTTTGATATTGCCGCCGCGAGGGTAGAACACGTAACGGATGACGCGCATCTGGGGATCGTTCGAGGGATAGTAAAGCCGCTTGACGTGCCGTAGACCCGGATAATCGAACTTCCAATCGGCTCCTTCGCGCGGCTGATCCGCGCCGTAAAAATCAATGTAGTAGTAGCCTTTATCGTCCAACCGGTCGTAGGACTTGGGGATGACACGCCCGTCGAACTCAAACGTAAATTCGAGCGTATCGCGCGACTCGTGCCACGCAAAATCCTGAACGGATGCGGCCGGCAAAGCAGAACCGCTCCCGAGAAAGATCGCGAGAGCGGATAAAAGTATGAATCGGATCGGACGGGGAGAAGGGAACAGCATCGGAACGGCAGGTGCGTTTTCCCCTTATCAGGATTTGGAATCGGTCAGGAGAGTTCCTTCAAGTGCTGTTTGACTTCCTCGGCGTCGGCATGATCGCCCAGAAGTTCCAAAAGCTCTTTCCAGCTTTTTTTCGCGGAGGAAACGTCTTCGTCGCGTTCCTGAGCGAGAGCCAGATTATACCATGCCTCTTTAAGCTGGGGGTCCATTTTCACGGCGGCAGAAAACGATTTCACCGCTTCGCCGAATTTTTCTTGCGCGATGAGGTGGCATCCCATGTTGTAGTGATCAAGCGCGTCCTTGGGTTTGAAGCCCATTTTCAGCATTTCGCCGAACGCCTGAGCATCGGGAATCGAATGATAGAGGCCGTAACCCAGATGCTTATAAGCCCACTTCGAATCGGATTCGACCGAACGGGAGTAGTACTCCACGACAACGTCGGTCAATTTCCGCTCCTCTTCCATCTCATACTGGATATGATCCTCGTTTTCGGCTTTGGGAGTCTTGCTTTTCTTGGTTTCCGTGGCGGTCATGGCGAATGACAATCCTTCCTCAAATTCGGGTCGCGGGCATGCCCAACGGCTTCCCGGACGCTTGAACCCGCGATAATAGGCTGCAGCCGGGGGAATTGTCTAGCCCAATAGACGATCCACCACGGATTTTAGGTGTTCTGGTTCAAACGGCTTGGAGATGTAATCGTTTACGCCAGCCTCAAGCGCCTTCTTTTTGCTCTCCGCCTGATGGGCTGCCGAAAGCATGATGATGGGGATTTTTGAAGTGGCC
>CAZPIK010000072.1:0-14250 GCA_964586185.1 uncultured Candidatus Sumerlaeota bacterium
CGGGTGTGCCGATAAGATAACCAAGACATGCCACCCACGGGGAAAGGCGCGGACTGCGTTGTACACCTTCAAGGCACTTCATTTCGGCGGAACGGTCCCGCCGTCCAAGTGGAAGAAGGCATTCTCGTTTCTGGAACTCGTTCTCACCCTCGCCCTCGTCGGCATGGGAGTTGTCCTCTCCCTTTCGGTTTTGCTTTATATCCGATTTCAAGCCTCCGCCGAACGCGAACGAGGTTATGTCGAGCAACTTCTTACTGACGAAATGGAACGGCTACGCGGAACGTTTTATGCCGATCTTCGACCCGTGAACCGCGAAGTGGTCATCTGGGACGGCGGAACGCCCGATGATCCCGAAGACGACCTCAAAGGAACGCTTGAGGTGATCCTCCACGATTCGCGCGGCGCAAAACTTCTCCGCGGCCCGGTCAATCCCGGATTCGTTCAAGCCGAAGTGACGATCACCTGGCATCGTCGCGGCAACGAAATGCACGATACGTTGATGACCTATTTGGCCCCGTAATTGAACGGCGGTTCGGATGCGTATGATGAGAGCGCGATATCACTCACTTTCCCGATCCCGCAAGGGATTCACGCTGCTTGAGACGCTGGCCACAAGCTGCCTCTCGCTCGTCGTCATGACTTCGCTCGTGAGTCTCCATTACCTCACCGCGCTTACGGGCAAGGACGTGCTGGGCGACATCCGCTCGCGCCAGCTTTGCCAAAGCGCGCTTGATCAGGTTCGCACCCGGATTATGAACGCGCGAATCGGGTCCTGCGTGGTTACGGACGAAGGCCATCGGATCGAATTCCTCGATCCGAATGGTTCTGGAGTCACGAGCGCGTTCGAATTCGCCAACGGTCGCCTCACCTTGGACTTGGTTCTCGGCGACGACCTTGAAGCCTACCATTTAGTGGAAGGATTGCTTGATGTGTCGTTCGAATGCCTGAACTCCGGTTCCGCCGTGCGGGTCGAAGCCTCGGCTCAAATGGCGAAGGGCAAGGGCGAAACGATGACTTCGAAAGGGGAGGCCTTGATCCATCTGCGCAACCCTTGAAACGGTTGGCGGGATAGACAAGGCGCATGATATGATCTTGGAACGGTTGATGGGAGAAAGAGCAATGAAACACCCACACCTTAAAGCAGCCGATAGGAACCGGAGAGGTTTTATCCTCGCCGTCTCCATGATCCTGCTTTTTATCTGCGCCGTCGGCGCGACGCTCCTCGCGAGGACGGTCATGGATCACCGCGGCCTTGCCGATCGCAGGAGCGAACTCGCCCGGGCCTTCTACGCCGCCGAGGCGGGTGTCAATCAAGTCGTCCATTGGACGATCCAGCCTGCGGATTATTCCGCCGATGAACTCCTCTTTGCGCGCGATAGCCAAGGAGCGTTCTCGACCCTTTCTTCAGCGACAAACTCGAACTCGATTGCAATCCCAGAAGCCTTGCTTCCCGTCCTCGTGTCCGAAACCGGCGAGGGCGTCTCAACAGTCAAATCGCTCGAAATCTTGAAACCCGGGCCGTCCGATCCTTCCGACAGCCTATTCAAAATCAAAAGCGTCGGCCGCAGTCCTAAAGGAATTGAGAAGACCGTCGTCTATTACGCCAAGCGAAACGATTTGGGCAACGCGCGTTTTCCCGCCGCCCTCATGAGCGCGGGAGCCGCGGCGGTCGGAGGAAATTTCCGAATTCATTGGGGTGAAGCCTGGGCGAAAGGAAACATGGGTATTCCCGCGCGCTCGCAGATGGCCTATCTCCTGACCGGTGACGCCAACTACGATTCAAAGGTCAAGTACCGCACCGAGGGCACACTGATATTTCCCAATAATTGGAAATGGGGAAACAATAAGAATCTCTTCGATCCGACTCGAAGCGACCCTGGCGCGACTCCAGCCTCCGGCGAATACGCGGGCCGATTCGAACAAAAATTGCTCGGCGCGCTTAATTTCCCGCAGTACGATTATGAATCGTGGAAATCGTTTGCTCGCTCGCGCAACAAGTACTACTCAACCAACGAATCGGGCGATGTCTTTAAGGGCGAGATCGAATCCGATGAGACCCTTGTGCGCGATTTCCTCGCCGAATTCGGCGCCGAAAACCGCGAAGAAACCCCTTACGACTTGGCCTTCATTGACACGACCAACGGCCTCCCTCCCGCGGCCAATGGTTCGAACCTCGCGACCATCCGGATTTCCGGTGCCTCTAACGGCATGAAGGGAATCTTCTATTTTTGCGCGAACGTGGACGCGACCGGGATCGGAAATCCCCCGCCGCTCGAAACGACCGATCCCAACGGCGTTCCCGTCGTGTTGGATAAAATACTGATCGAAGGCGCCCTCATCACTCCGGGTCAAGTTTCGTTTGGCGGCAATACGGGCATCTACGGCGCGGTTTACGCCGGAGCGGGTTTCTCGGCGACCGGCACACCCGACATCTACTACAATTCCGCGTTGGCGTCGGGAATTCCGGAACCGGCCTTCGCTTCGCCGATCACTTTAGCTTTGGGTCGGGCGGAATAACGACGACCGAGGAACATAACAGGATTTCCTCACATGCCCTCAATCCCGCGTAGGTCGCCGCGCCCCGTTGCGTCCTCAAAGCCGGGATCGTCCTCAATCCAATTTCCAACTCCCGCACTCCGTTTCGTTCGTATCGCCGCGCTCGTAGCTCTTACGTTTATCGCATACGCCCCCTCTCTCTCCGGCGGATTTCTTTGGGATGACGACGCCGTTTCCGACAACTTGCTTCTTCGCCGCGAAGGGGGATTCCTACAACTATGGACCAACCCCCGCGCCATACCCCATGAAGGCCATTACTGGCCTATCACCTATACCTCGTTCTGGATCGAGGCCAGGCTTTGGGGATTGGAACCATCCCATCTTCGCATCAGCAACCTCGCGATCCACGTAATTAACGCGCTTTTGCTCTGGGCGATTCTTGCGCAATTCGGCGTCGCGGGTGCCTATCTTGCCGCGCTGATTTTCGCTCTCCATCCCGTCCACGTCGAATCGGTCGCATGGATCATCGAACGTAAAGACACGCTCTCCTGCTTTTTCTATTTCGCGGCAACCCTGGCCTATCTGCGCCATTTAAATCATCGAAGTATGGCGGCATACGCAGCTGCTCTTATCTTTCTCGCCCTCGCGATGCTCAGCAAATCCGTAGCCGTCACATGGCCTGTCGCGTTGCTCATCCTGCTCTATTTTAGAAACGGAAGAATAACGACTCGCGACGTTGCGTGGCTTATCCCCCCATTCCTAATCACGGCGACGCTCGTGCTCGTGGATCTCTCTTACGCGAACCAGATTGATCAATACGATTCGGGACTCGGGATCATCGCGCGTTTGGGCCTCGCCGCGCGCGCGCTCGCGTTTTATGCCGCCAAACTCGCCCGTCCGACTAACCGCAGGACCCGCGACCCCCGATGGACTATGACCGTGGCAACTTGGACGTGGATCTTTCCGCTCGGACTCGCCGCGTTTGCATACGCGCTCTGGCGAATCCGCTCTCGCGCGATTCTCGCCGCCTCCCTCTTCTATGCCATCACCCTATCGCCTATGCTCGGTCTCGTGGATTTCAGTTTCATGGAACACGCCTTCGTCGCGGATCGCTTTCAATATCTCGCCAGCGCCGCCCCCATCGCCTTATTCGCCGCCATGCTTTCACACCTCGGAAATCGTTCGTTAAAACCCTTTTCAAAGGTTGCTCCCCATTCTTCCCATTCTTCCCATTCTTCCCATTCTTCCCATTCTTCCCATTCTCCCCATTCTTCCCATTCTCCCCATTCTTCCACTTCGTCCATCGTGTCCATTCCGTCCATCGCCTCCTTTGCCCTTATCGCTTGGCTCTTATTCCACTGCCGAACTCAAGCCGCGCTCCATCGCGACGACGAACCGCTCTTTGCATGGACGCTTGAGCGCAATCCCAATTCCTTCCTCGCTCATCACAATATCGGCGCGGCCTGCAACGACCGTGGCGATTTCGAATCCGGCATCAAACATTTTAAGGCCGCTCTCGCTTGCGGTCCCGAGCGCGCCGAAATCTACGTGAATCTCGGCGTCAGCAGCGTCAGGCTGGGCCGCTTTGATGAAGGCATCGCGTATTATCAAAAAGCCATCGCCCTCGCGCCCGCTTACGACGAAGCCTACGTCAATTGGGGAACCGCTCTCGCCAAGCAGGGAAAATTCGCCGAGTCGTTGCCGCTCTTCGAAAAAGCGGCGCAGATGAATCCCGCCAACCCCGAGGCTTTCTTCAATCTGGGCGTTGCTCAGCATACGCTCGGGGACCTCTCCCGCGCCGCCGAGTCGTTTTTCCGCGCGATCGAACTCGATCCACTTCACTTCAATTCGCTCCTCAACCTCGGCGCAATTTTTCTTAACGCGGATCAATTAGAAGACGCTCACAAACTGATCTCCCGCGCCCTTCAACTCGACTCCACGAATCCTGACGCCCATTTCAACATGGGTCTCCTGCTCATGAAATTGAATGATCGCGATGGAGCCATTCGACACCTGAATGCCGCGCTCGCGGCCAATCACCCCTCCGCCCGCGCCGCGCTTGAAGCTCTAAAGACCGCATCTCCCTGATGTAGAACGATTCTCGAAAGTAGTATCCGAGATAGTAGGTCGGCTCTCCAGAGCCGACGTCGGGTCAGGAGAGCAGTCCTACGCGATAAGATTTCCGAGAACTACTCTATTTTCGAATCATGAGCGCACTGGATCGGAAATGTCACTGTTGATCAAAGGAACTGTAATTTACGGAATGAGCCATTCGCGCGCATATGACTTCCTTGCGCCTCTGCGTCTTTGCGCCTTTGCGTTAACTTCTTTAATTTCTCGCACGGCGGTTCTGAATTTCACCCTTCACGCTTAACCGCACGCCGAATCTCATCCGCCGAAACCGTCGCCGCGCCACGCTTCATCACCTTAAGCCCCGCCGCGATATTCGCCAGCCGCGCCGCCTCTGCAAGCGTCGCCCCCGCCGCGATCATTCCCGTTGCCGTCGCCGCAACCGTATCGCCCGCGCCCGTCACGTCGGTCACTTCATCCGATCCGAAAATCGGAATTTCAAGCGGCTTGCCCTTCCCCTCAAAAACGAGCATCCCCTCGTTCCCCCGCGTCATTAGAAGTCCCTTACAACGCGTTTTCGCAATGAGACCCCGCCCGGCCTTGACCGGATCAGCCCCCGAAAAACGCTCGATCCCCAAATGCGAAAAGACTTCCGTTTCGTTCGGCGTAATCACATCCGCGCCCGTGAACTCCGCCAACGCATACCGCGAATCGAGAACCACCGGAAACCAACGCCGCGCCCGCTCCTTCTGTATAAGCTTCCACGCTTCGGCGTCAAGCGCGCCATATCCATAATCCGAAACCAGCATCGCGTTCAATTTCGGCAACGCGGCGCGGAGCATCGAAAGCAACTCCGCCCGCTCCGACTTTCCAATCGCCAAACCTTCATCGTCGTCGAGCCGGATGACCTGCTGCAAATTCGTATGATGCGCTCCGGAGAGCACGCGCGTCTTTACAACCGAACGACCGCGCGAAGCGACGACAATCCCGGAAGGCTCAACGCCAAGTTCGCTGAGTACCCTCGTCAAACGCTTGCCTTCGGGATCAGCGCCGACAAATCCAAACGCGCGACAACGGATCCCGAGCGCCGCAAGATTCGCCGCCGAATTTCCCGCCTGACCGGGACGGATCGAATCCTCGAGTTTCTTCAAAATCAAAACCGGCGCCTCGCGCGAAATACGCGACGTCTTGCCGATCAAATAGTGATCAGCGGCAAAATCCCCAAGCACGCCGATTCGCAGCTTTGGAAAGCGATCCAGCCATGAAAGAAGAGTGACAAATGGAGTTGCGTCGGACTTGCCCATCACGGATGGATCAAACCACGCCGATCAAAAAATTCCCAGCACGAACCATGAAATTCCCGCGATCGCGGCGGCGGCGGGGATCGTGAAAATCCACGCCCAGACGACCCGCCCCGCAACGCCCCAGCGAACCGCGCTGAACCGTTTCATGGCTCCGACGCCGACAATCGCGCCCGTAATCGTGTGTGTCGTGCTAACCGGAATGCCGAGAAAAATCGTAAGGACAAGCGTCCCCGCCGCGCCGGTCTCCGCGCAAAATCCATCCACGGGACGCAGCCGAATAATCTTTTGTCCCATCGTTTTCACGATTCGCCATCCACCGAACAGAGTTCCGATGGCAATCGCGATATGACAGGCAAGGACGACTTCGGTCGGGATCGTCTCCGGAGTCGGAAACGCCTTACCCCCTTGGCTCGCCGCGATGAGCAGCACGAAAATAATGCCCATCGTTTTCTGCGCGTCACCGCCGCCGTGACCAAGACTATATAACGCCGCAGAAACGATCTGCCCGCGCCTAAATAACTTATCCACCGACCGCGGCGTCGCCTTATAGAACAACCAGGTCACAATCCAAGTGATGAAAAGTCCCAACATCATGCCGATCATCGGCGCGAGAACAATAAAGAGAACCGTCTTGCCAATCCCCTGCCAAATGAGCGCCGACGGTCCGACGGCCACAAGCGCCGAACCGACAAGCCCCCCGATCAAAGCGTGCGACGAACTGCTCGGCAATCCCCAATACCACGTAATAAGATTCCATGAACAAGCGGCAACCAGCGCGGCGGCAATGACGCGATTATCCACAATCGTGGGATCAATCGTACCCTTGCCGATGGTCGTCGCAACCTTCAGATGAAAAATCAAAAACGCGACGAAGTTGAAAAAGGCCGCCCACATGACCGCGTGCTGCGGCGAGAGAACCCGCGTCGAAACAATCGTCGCGACCGAGTTCGCTGCGTCGTGAAATCCGTTCAGGAAATCGAACACGAGCGCGAGCAGGATGAGCAACCAGACGACCAGCGAGAGTTGCGCGTAGGGAACGATGCCGAAATTTTCGGCGGCGGAATCGAGGAAATGCACGCGGCGCTCCTTACGAACCTTTGATGACGATTTCGGAAATGACGTGCGCCACGTCGCGGCAGGAATCGGTCGTTTCTTCTAGCAGGCCATACAGCTCGCGCCACTTGATGATCTCAAGCAGATCGGGTTTATCCGGCGCAAAAAGATCGCTGATCGTATTCCGATACGTCGCGTCCGCCTCGTTCTCAAGTCGCCCTACTTCGCGCAGATGGAAATTCAGCTCTTCGACGTTCTTCATCGTCCGGCATTGCCCAATCGCCTGCTGAAGGTGACCGCAACTTTCCTGAATCACCTTCGCCATCGAAATCGCGCTCGGCGTCGGCTTTTCGATCCGCAGAATCGTAAACCGATGCGCCGTCTCCTCCATGTTGTCGAGGATGTCGTCCAATTTCGTGGCAAGCGTATGAATATCTTCTCGGTCGAAAGGAGTAATAAAACTAAGATCGAGCGCCGTGATGATCCGCGCGACCGATTCGTCGCAGGCGTGCTCCTCGTTCTTGATCTGTTCGCTCCGCTCGGCAAGCCGGTCAAACTCCGTCACCATCGCGAGGAACTTATCCGCCGCCCGCGTCACAATCGCCGCCGTCTCGTCGAGCATGTCAAAAAACTTGATCTCTTTCGGAACCCAACTGAAGCCCATGAGCCGCCTCTTCCAAACACAACGTTAGACTCACGTTAGGAATTCGTTAGAGGGCTTTCAAGTGAAAAGCGGAGCAACACTAAGAAACGATAGATCTATCTCTCTCATCATTCCCCAATGCCAATCTTGAAACGAACTTCAATCCGATTCGCGGTTTTCATCGCCAGCGATTCAATCCAAGTTGGCACTTCGTCGAGGCCGAGCGGCGGAGCGTCAAGGAGAGCCACGTCCCCCGGTTCGAGCATGATCGAACCAAGCGGGAATGATTGCTCGTGACGCCGAAGAAGTTCCCGTCGAAAATACCAGAGCCGTTCGCCGATTTCATCGAGCGCGTCCTCCGAAAGTCCATCGAGCCAATCGAGCCGGATTCGCGCGGGAATAATCCCCGAGGTCGGCGCGGGCGAAGCGTATTCCGTCCAGACAACTCGTTCGTCGCGACCCGAAATCGCGGGAATGTAAAGTTCAAGCGCGTCGCCGATGCGGAATGAACCGCTTACGGGACGAAGAATCACAGAGGTGTCGGCGTCGAGTGCTTTAGTGTCGTCGAGCGTTTCGAGCGCGTCGCCCGAATCAAGTTCGGCGGCGACGCGGGAAAAATTCACCTTCGATCCCCCCGACCGAATCCAAACCGCGCATTCACGCGCGGCGGAATCCACAGCCTCGCCGAGCATTAACTCCGAGGTGATTCGCCGCGCGTAGGCAAACCCCGCTGCGTCTAGTTCATCCCAAATCGCGTCAAGACTCGTGCTGTCAAGATCGCCGCTCGCGAGTCCGCCGAATCGCGGCTGCGTGAGAAAAAGCTCGATCACGTCCGCCGGGTTTTCAAGGCAACCGCCGAGTCCATCCGGCCAGCCTTGGACGTTCGCGGTCAAAGTCCGCGCCTGCTTGCCGAACGCCACTGGCCAAGCGTTCATCTCCACGACATGCGCGTCCTCATCGCCCAAAGCGCGGACTTCAAGCGACCACGCCGAAGATGAAACAGGCACGCCGTCAGCTTCGAGATTCGTTACCGACGCGCAAAGGTGATCGGCAACCAGCCATTGAAATCCACCCGCGGGAACCAACCGCACGGGATCGCCCTCGGAATGAGCCGTCGGCGAACCGCCTCGCGTCGCGGGACTCGCAACTGTCCCAAGCGTCTGATTGGCCGTGCTCACGGTGGAGTAACTGATTTGCTCTGCGCCGATCTGAACGACGCCGCTCGTGGGGAAATCGGCGATGGAAACAAGCGGAATAACCGTCGCGGATGATGAAATATCGGAAGCAAGAACTCCCACAATCCCCGGACGAAGCTCTTCCAGTTCAAGCTCTTCGTGCCGACCGATGACAATGGGCAGGATATGCCCGATAAGCGGCGAAGATTCGCCTTCGGTCATGATCAGATTGAGCGCTCGCGCGACGCGATGGCTCTCAAGAACAGTGATCGGATCATGGAGTGTCAGCGTGATCGCCGCAGCTTCGCGTTCCACTTCGACTACGATTCCCTTGAGCATGGTCACGGCATCCTCCACATCAAATGAACCGGAAGACTCAAGTTGAAGCAGTCTCAATTCCGCCGAAAGTCCGAGCGCGTTGCGTTCGCCGAGCCAAGTTGATAAACCCGCATTGAGATCCGCAAGACGAACCCGCGCCTTCGACCCGACGATCCCGCCCGGACCAAATTCCCGCCAACTTTTCATTTCCCATTCCGGCGTTGCGGAAATCATTGCGGGGTAATCGTCGTCATCGAACGAAATCGCAAGATTCGCCGCGCGGAATGTTTCGGGAGTCACGGGCGCGAGATCGGTGAGCGTGAGCATCCAAATCGCAGTTTGCGCGGCGCTATATCGGCGTGTTTCGGCGGCGGAAGAGAGGGGTTTCATGGATATTTACCTTTCGTGGAAAGAAGTTAACGCAAAGACGCAAAGGCGCAGAGGCGCAAGGAGGGTATTTTCATGCGGTCGGCATTCCTCCAATGTGAAGCCCGCGTCCTCTAATCGCGTTTTGTGTCTCGATTACTTCGCTGTGTGAGCATGATTCTAAACAAACCATTGAACCGTAATAATCCTCATTGCGTCCCTGCGACTTTGCGTCTTTGCGTTAATTTCTTGTTCTTATTTAGAGCATCATCAGACGCATTCGCATTTCCCGACGATCACCCGGTCTAAGGAAGCGACGGATTTTTGGTTCAGCCATTCGGACCTTCATTGTTTCACGGTCGGGCGCGACGAGAATAAAATCGAGCAGTCCAAAATCTGTCGTGGCGTCCAACCACGCGATGAGCGCCGCGTCGCGGTCGCGCGCAATCGCCTCCAGTTCCAAGTCGAAAATTTCTCTTGGCGTGGCAATGCGAACGGAATAAACGGGACCACCCAGCGCGCGTTCCACGGCGACTCCCGAATCCCATTCGCGCTCAATCGGCTTCCTTGGTTCGGCTTGTAACAAAAACGCGTTGGCCGGTTTCCAAAGTTTCGCGCTGGCGTTTTTATTTTGGCGCAGTGGAAGCGCAAACGAAACGGAGGACGCATCCGAAGCCGTAACGCCGCCCAGATATTCAAGATCAGCGCCGTCGGATTCGGAAATGAAGAGCAAATCGCCCGGCTGGTAATGAGTGGAGGCTCCGGAGAGCGGAATGTTCGTTGCCCCGGCGAAGAGCGAATCGCCGATAATTTGTTCGGACAGTTGGCCTTGGGTGAAAAGGTAGTTCATGGGTCGTTCCTAGGTAACATCAAAATCTTATAGGTCTCTTAGGACCTATCTGTCCCATCAATGAATATCGCCGTGATGCTTTCAGTAGGGTTCGAGCGTCGAGCGATCAAACGACTTTTCTTGATCCATCGTCAGGCTGTCCGATTTCATTCGGGCAAGCCTCGGCGTCGCTCCTTCGAGGTTTTCTTCGCCGATCGCCCATCCGCGCAGTCGGTCGCGCGCTTCCGATGCGCGCCGAAGACACTCTTGCGAAACGGCCTCGCGACGCCGGAGATAGAGGTAATAGATGGCGAGATCGGCGCAGACGCGAAGCAGCGAATCGGGAACCGGACTCACCGGCGTCGCAAAACGCGCGGCAAGAAACGAATCCATTTCCGCCGAGGCGTCATCGAGCGCGGCTTCAAGGATATCGCCTTCGGGCGAACCGTCGGCGTTTTCGTCGGCCAGCGCGGCGAGAAAATCGGGCGCGAGCCGTAGCTCAAGATCGGATGTTGTGGCGTAAGACATAATTGAGGCCTTTCGTGAATGTGGTTTGATTTTCTTCTCCCACTCCCACTCTCACTCATGTTTGACATTCTCCGTGTAAGAGTAGGAGTAGGAGTGGGAGTAAGAGTGGGAGGCGCGATTAAACACCTCCCACAGGGTTCCGCGCGTGATTACGCGACGGCGCTTTTCCAGAGATACGCGGCGTTCGCGGCGATGATCTTCTGATCGTAGTAACGCTGGACGCGAATGATGTCGGCCTTGCGACGATCCTCGCGCCAGATTTCAACCAGATGTCCCGAAAGCGAACCGGGCGCGCCTCCCCACTGGAAAGTGAGTCCGAGCGCGAGCTGCTTCAAGGCCGGACGCTTCGGCACATACGCCAGCAGCGCGTCTTTGCCCCAGACGAACGACATTGCGGGAGCTTGACCCGGCGCGGCCGTGTTCTTGAGCGCTCGCGGAACGAGCACCTGCTCGACGTCGAAGATTCGCGCCAGCGTTTCGGGTCCGACCATTCCGCTGGTCGCAAGTTGCGCGCGATCCACGACGGCCGGATGGATCCGCACCTTCGCGTAAACCTCGTAAGGCAGCACGAGCGTGTTCGGCATCGTCTGAACCGATCCGATGACGACCGCTTTCTTCGCTTCGATCGCCTCAACGGGATCGGAGTTCGCGAAGTCGGACCATTGATCGCCGCCCGCAAGCGTTTCGCTTTGGGTGATGATCGCGGTGTCGGTGACGAGAGCGGCCAATTCGATTTCCTTGTTGAGATCAATTTTCTCGCGAAGGAATTCGGTGCGGTCAACGTTCGGCTGGATCGGGGGATCGGCGTTGTCGCGCTCTTCGTCGGGTATCACGGCGGTCAATGCGTGGTCCTCGCAGGAGTAGGCGTCGGAGGAGAGGGCAAAATCCACCTCGTTGGCCTCGGCGCCGGGAGCGCGTCGGTCGTCGGTGGCGCGAAAATTCTCGCGCGCCGTGTCGTGGATGAAGTAGCGGTCGAATTGCTTTCGCACCGCGACGACGGGCGCAAGCTGATCGGCGATGAACGCCGCGTTGCGGTATCCGACGGAAAGGTTCGTCAGCGCCGCGTCAATGTGGACTTCCTGGACTTGTGGCATGGTTGTTATCTCCTTGGGTTTTCAATAGGGTGTTAAGAATTGAGATCTGACATTTGAAATCTGAGATTGGAAATTTCAAATTTCAGGTGGTTACGGAATGACGATGGAATGCATCGAGAGGAATACCTCGATGATGTCGCCATCGGCGGCAGCGGCGGTTTCCGCAAAACCGAGGACCGAAACGAGCGTGTTGGTTTCGTTCACGGTTTTGACTTTGCCACTCGTTCCGGCCACGTTGACGGGATCGCCCAAGGCGATGGCGCTGGCCGCCATGACGCGGGCAATCCCGGCTTTTCGGACGGCTACGTTGCCTCCCTCGCGCGTTTGGCCGTGGGTCGTAACGCCGAGCAGTTGTCCGGCGTTGGCGGCGCCGGGGAGTTTCGCTTCGCCGGGGTTATCGCCATGGACGACGACGCGGTAAGCTCCGACGCCCGACGGTTCGTCAATGCCGTAGGCTTTATCGAGAATGTAGCTGGACATGATGTTTCTCCTGTTCAAATTTGAGATTCAAATTTGCGATTTTCAAAAAGGGTTGAGGTTGGGATGTTTACTTCATCTTCGGAGAGATCGAGTATTTATTTTGTCGCATTACCCCCTTTCGCATTCGATGAGCGCGCGGGAGTAATCGAGTTCGGGATGCGAACGGAGCAGTTCTTCAGCGCGACGATGGAGATCGAGCGATGCGGCGGAAACGCGCGGCGAGCGGGGAAGCGGTTCGGAAAACCGAATGGCGGCGGGCGCGGATTCCCCCATCGGCAAGTACGGCGGAAGCGATTTTAAAAACTCGCCGAACCATTCCGCCGGGTGAATGAATTGCTCGGGCGCGACCCGAATTTCGTCGAGCATTGCAAGCGTGGTGAAAAATTCCCGAACGCCGCGATCCGACCACTCGGGACGCCAACGCCCTTCGTTGCGAAGCGCGGCTTCGATTTCATCGAAGGCGTCGCTGGGAGGAGGGACAGGGGGTTCGGTTTCACTGAATTGAAATAGGACGGATGGGTCGGATAGGACCGATTCGTCCGATTTGTCCGATTTGTCCGATTCTTCGGAGAAAACCGGATCACTCAGTCCCTTCACCGCCGGAGCCGCCGCGCCCAAAAAGCTGACAGCCTTCAGATAGGGCCGTCCGGTTTCGGGAAGATTTCGGTAAAGCTCGACGCTCCGTTTTTTGAAGGCGCCGCTGCGGAGAAGATTCAAAAGCGATTCGCGCAAACCGCGTAGCCGCGCGACAAGTTTGTCTCCGCGCCGCCGGACTCCCGCGACCCAGCCGAATGCGGGACCCGATTGCGCGTGATCGAGCGTGACGGGCGCTTCGTGTTTTGCGGGATCATAGTCGTCCGCGACGGCGTCGAGCGCGGCTTCGTCCCATTTCCCTTTCTCGCCGTAATCGCCCGCGCGAAAAATTTCGAGTTCAAGTTCCGATTGCAGTTCGTCGTTCATCGTCGTGTTCCTTTCGCTTTCAAAATGTGAGATTTAAAATTTCAGATTCGAGATTGGAGTAATTCCGACTTCTTTCTCTTTTCATCCTTCACTCTTCACTCTTCTCATTTCTCCCTTCGTTGTTCGCGCTTCAGTTCCGATTCGGATTCGTCGGCGGGATCCTCCCCGGAGGAAGCTCGGGGCGAGGGCTGGCCGGAGGGAATCCGGTGAGACTGAACCGCCGCCGGGGAGGTCGGCGCATCGCCCCAGGGGACGGGTTCGAGGCCGAGGGTGGAGCGCACTTCGTTGACCGTCATCACGCCGAATTGAAGGTGGTATTGGAACAGATTGGCGTCGTCGAAACGCAACGCGCGTTCACCTTCGATCGGGGCCGGGCGACGGTATTTTTCGTAGAAGTGGCGGAGGGGGATGGGCACGCCCATCTGGAGGAGCTGTTTGTCGAGCCGCGCTTCGATTTCGCCGTCCAAGTCGGGTTCGACGTCAATCGTCCAACGCGGCGAGGGAACGCTTTCGCCGAAATTGAAGTCGGTGATCCATCGGACGAGTTGACTGTTAATCGCGCCTGCGAAAAGCGCGGCGTCGGCGCGGACGTAATCAAAGCGAACCGACTCATGAACGCGGGCCAGCGCAAGCGAACCGGAGCGGCTCCCTTCGCCAACGGTCAGCGTCTGGCCGAGCACGGCGCGAGAAATTTCGTCGTTGCACCACTGCGCGAGTTCGCGGAAATTCTGCCCCGCGCTCCGACCCTTTGATTCGAGTAATTCAATGTCGATTCCTTCGGGTACGGTCAAGCCACCCTCGGATTGAATGCTGCGAATGACTTCCAAAAGTCGGTCACGTTCCGGTTCGGAAAGTCCCGCTTCGTGATGCGCGAGGATCGCAGGCGCGCCGAATCGCTCGTTGTGCATCGCCCAAAATTTCAGGTTGCTCTTCT
>CAZPIK010000073.1:0-14236 GCA_964586185.1 uncultured Candidatus Sumerlaeota bacterium
CATTCTGCGCCGTCGCAAATGGCACCGAACCAATCGCTCATGGTTGAGTTTGTGTTCCGCAACGTCGGCAACACGACGTGGGGCGACCCGAATTATCGGCTGAGCGTGATCAACGATTCTTGCAATTTGTTCGGCAGTTCTTTCATTCCCTTTGATCTGGGAGTATCCGTGGCGCCCTTCACGAACTGCGGCTTTCTCAGAACCGTTACGGCCCCTGCTTTTGAGACCACTTGCACGCTTCAATTGCAAATGGAACATGTGGGTGAAGCCCTGTTCGGCGGAACCCTCTCGCGCACGATATACGTGAAAATTCCGGCCAATTCCGTGAAGAATTGGGCATTATATGAGTAAATGGACTTCACCCACATCGGGTTCAAGTAAAATTCGGGCTTGGTTGTGAGGTTTTGGCAGGGATTAAACGTCTTAAGGTATCGGAAGGGTGATGTGAGTGGTTGGAGTCGCCCCATGTTGAATCGCAAGAAATCAACTTTTGTCGCTTGCCGGGGGATCAGGGGCGCCCTTTGGACTTTTGGCTTCGTTTTTATGGCGGGTTTGGGATGGGGATTTACGGTTACTCCGACGGCGTCCTCTTCAGCCACGCCCTCACGGTCTCCTTCCCGCACGCCTTCCGCATCCCCCTCCGTTTCGCCGACCGGACCGACCCGAACAGCGACCGAAACGTCGACGCCCTCCCCATCACACACGGCGTCCCCCTCGCGCACGCCCTCGCCATCGCGCACGCCCTCGCCGACCTCAAGCCCCTCCCCGACGCCGACCGCGTCCGTCACTCCACCCATTTGTTACGATTACTATGCGCAGTCCGGCTCCTGCGACATTTGCTACTCACCTAACTACCAAAATACGTATTCGGCTGACGGTATCTACCAGCAAATTACGGAACAGGAATCCTTTCTGACCGGGGGGTTCGGCTGGCAAGAGTGGGGTTTCAATTATACTTGGACCTTTTTACTCCCCGATTGCGCTTCCAAGGATTTCCATATACTGATGGCGCCTCTCTCGTTTTACCCTGGAAACTTGAATTTTTATTATTCACAGGATGGGGTGAACTATACGCTCATGTTTACGTTCGCCGGAGTCTCCAATCCCCCTTCAAACGTTTACTACCGATTTACGCTTCCGTCGAACCTCACGGGGACGGTCTATATCCGCGCTGAGTTAACCCCGTATGTCAGTCCGAGTCCAAACCAACAGCGAACCATAAGCGTGGACCACATGTACATTGAGTGCCATGACGGTTGCGCCGAAACTCCAACGGTAAGTCCGTCGCGCTCGCCTTCCAGGACGCCCACGCCGAGTCGCACTCCAACGCCGAGCCGAACGCCGACTCCAAGCCGCACCCCTTCGGCAACGGCCACGGCCTCACCCACGGTTTCGGTATCTCCGACAGAATCTCCATCGCCCGGACCTGATGCGTCGCCTACCGAAAGCCCGACAATGGGTCCCAGCGTCACCGAAACGGAATCGCCCACGATTTCACCTTCACCCACGGATTCGCCGAGTCCAACACCTAGTCCAACTCCGACGACTTCCCCGACTGAAACTCTGTCGCCGACAACAACTTCTACTTCGGTACCCACGACCACACCTTCACTTACGTCCACGGTTACGCCCAGTGGGACCCCTTCATCATCTCCGACTCCTTCGCCAAGTCGCACCCCTTCGCCATCGCCCTCGGCATCACCGAGCCGAACGCCCTCGCCAACACTCACTCCTTCGTGTTACGTGCAGACGGCGACCTCCAGTTCAGGATCGGGCAACGTTACGGGAAGCTACTCCAACACGCATACCGACGACAACGTGTATCAATCCGTAACCGAAACGGTTTTCGATCTCAATCATCAGGGATTTGATTACCGTTGGAGCTTTAATGTTCCCGCCTGTTCAAACAAGACTTTTTACCTTCAGGGATATAGGGATATCGGATGGGTACCCGGTATTGATTTCTCGTATTCGACCGATGGCACAAATTTCATCAATATGCTCACGCTCACAGCGTTCAATCCTACAAGTGAATACTCGAGTTTTGCTCTTCCAGCGGGAGTATCCGGAACGGTCTATATTCGCGCATTTGTTGCGCCGTTCTTTAGCGATTTGCCCGTCACAGCACTTTACGTGGATCATATGTACATTCAATGTCACGATGGATGTCCCGCAACAGCATCACCAACTGCAACGAGAACTCCAACGCGAACCCCAACGGCAACGCGCACACCGACGGCGACGGCATCGCCGAGTCCGTCAAGAACGATGACTCCAACCGCGACGGCAAGTCCCACGGCATCTCCGAGCGCTTCGCCGACTCCTTCGCCGACGATTTGCGGGTCCCCGTGCGATTCGATAACGCCCTCACCCAGCCGCACGGCTACGGCCACGCCCTCTCCAACATGGACGCCGAGTACGCTCACCCCATCGCCTAGCGCGAGTCCCTCGGCGACTGCATCCCCTTCAAACACATGGACACCTACTGCGACCGCTACTCCAAGCCCAAGTGAAACTGGATCACCAATCCCCACCGATTCGCCTTCGCCAACACCAGTACCAACGAATACGGAATCACCAACTCCAAGCGCTTCGCCCACGGAATCGCCTTCGCCCACACCCTCGCCCACACCGTTTGATAGCAACATCGTGATCGGCAGTTCAGCGCCGCCGCAAATGGCTCCCAATCAAACGCTCATGATCGAATTCGTCTTCCGTAATAATGGAAATACGACATGGAGCGATCCCGATTATCGCCTCAGTGTTTTATCGGATCCGTGTGGACTCTTGGGCGTGCCATCCATTCCACTTGTTCCCGGAGTTCAGATTCCGCCATCTGCTAACTGCGGATTCCTGACAACGATTAGCGTCCCAGCAGTCGAGACGACATGCACGCTTGAACTGCAGATGGAACATGTGGGCGATGCGCTGTTTGGGGGAACTCTTTCGCAAACGATTTATGTGAAAATCCCGTCCAATGCAGCCAGGAATTGGTCGCTGTACGAATAGAAACTGCGTATCTGATTTCGATTCCGTTGCGTCCAAGCGTTCCTTGCGGTCTAATGGCGACCAAGGAGCGGGAACATGAAATTTGGGTTTTTCAAATATGCTTTCGCGGGTGCATTTTTATTTGGCGCAACGATTTCCTTTGCCGCTGAGACTATTGCCGTTATTCCAAAGGGAACAACGCACGAGTTTTGGAAATCGGTTCATGCGGGCGCGGTCAAGGCTGGGCGCGATCTTGGTGTTGAGATTATTTGGAAGGGACCGCAGCGCGAAGACGACCGCGAGCAACAGATTCAGGTCGTCGAGGATTTTGTCACGCGCAAAGTGAGTGGGATCGTGCTTGCTCCACTCGATGATAAGGCGCTCGTTGCGCCAGTTCGTGATGCAAAAAAAGCCAAGGTTCCAACCGTCGTGATTGACTCCGATTTGCAGGGCGATGGTCACGTTAGTTTCGTCGCGACCGATAATTTTCAAGGCGGCTATCTGGGCGGCGAGCAGCTTGGAAAACTGATGAACGGTGAAGGCAAGGCGATCCTGCTGCGCTACGTCGAAGGCTCAGCGAGCAACTCCAATCGCGAGGAAGGTTTCCTCAAGGCGATGAAGGAAAAATACCCCAAGATTCAGATCGTTTCTTCCAATCAATTCGCGGGAGCGACCGTTGAGGGGGCGTATCAAAAGGGAGAGGATTTGCTGAATCGCTTTCCCGACGTGAACGGAATTTTTTGTCCGAATGGTCCCGTGACTTATGGCATGTTGCGCGCGCTGATTGATTCCGGCAAAGCGGGTAAGATCAAGTTTGTCGGTTTTGATGCTTATGAACGGCCTCTCGAAGGATTGCGCAAGGGGCAGGTAGACGCGTTGGTTGTGCAAGACCCGGTGAATATCGGCGAGCTAGGTGTTCGGACAATGGTCGCCCATTTGCGGGGCGAAAAAGTTGAAAAGATCATCCGCACTCGGCTTGAAGTCGTCACGCGCGACAACGTGGACACGCCGGAAATCAAAGAGCTTATCTCGCCCGACCTCTCGAAATACTTGGACAAACCCTAATGGAGCCGCTCGTCACGGTCGTTGTGCCCGCCTATAATGCGGGGGCATTTTTGCGCGCGACCATTGAATCGGTTCAAGCTCAGACGCACAAGAATTGGGAAATGATTCTTTCCGACGACGGCTCGACGGATAACACCGTTGCCTTGGCGAGAGAAATGGCTGCGAGCGATCCGAGGATTACTGTGCTGACACTCGAACCTGCGCGGAATCCCGCAATCCGTCGTAATGATGGATTTGCCCAAGGGCGCGGCGAGTATTTTGCCTTGCTCGATGCTGACGATATATGGTTGCCGGATAAAATCGAACGACAGATTACGGCGATGCACGAAGTAGAGTCGCCGGGATTGTGCTACGGATTGACCGAAGAATTTTCGGACGATCCCAACGTCGCATTGCGCGGATGGCCGAAGTTCACTCCACCCATCGGCCGGAAAGAGCAATATGAACGCTCGCTGCTCACGTATAATTGGGCCGCTCCTTCGACGATCATGGTTTCGCGAGAGTTTTTGAATGAAATTGGAGTGATGCCGACCGAAGCCTTGCTCGCGAAGAACGACACACAGGATTTGGTATTGCGCGCGCTGCATCGTCGTCCTTTCGTATTCGTTCCGCAAGTTCTCGCGCGATATCGCGTTAGTTCGCAGTCTCTGAGTGTTCGCCCCGATCCCATTCCAATGTGGCGACGATATCTGGAAGTTCGGCGTCGGGCGGATGCGCGAGGAGAATTATCGGCGGAACTAAGACGTCGAGCCTATTCGGTCTGTTGGCAAAGGCGGGCCGAGGAAGAGATGAAAACGGGAGTTGGGTCGTGGCGTCGGTCCTTCTTAATGGCGCTCATCTGGAATCCGACGAATCCGCGGCGGTGGGGCAATATTTTATCGGTGTTTCTTCCCCGTGCATGGATGGGTTCGCTGCAGGAATCTATGCGATTGGCCAAGCAACGCCTCCTGCGTCCTTGAAGATCGGCTCGGGTTGGAGAAGAATGCTTGCGCCTGTTGCGTTCCGTAAATATGGAAATCCAATTCGCAAATAACGTGCATCGCTCAGCCGCCCTTACAGGGCTTGTCATTAAATTGAAACCGTTACCCAAGGCGTTGCCTTGGGCTGTGAACCTTTGTCCTTACAGGACGCAGAATTATGGCTTGCACGGGCTACGATTGCTTATCAGTTGTATCGTTCTATTTTTCACGCTGCAAACAAGTGTTTTTGCCGCACTGTTCGGATCGGACAAACCCAAAGCCGACGATCCTTCGGAACACGCTTTTCCTGCGCTTGGGGCTTCGATGGTCGAGCGAAAAGTCGCCGTCGAATGGAACCGCTTCTATGACTATGCCGGGCTTGGTTCGATCCTTGCCCAATTGCACAAAGCTTTTCCCGACACGACCGAACTTTATTCCATCGGCAAGTCGGTTGAAGGGAGGGACATTTGGTGTCTCGAAGTCACGGCGGAAAAAGTCGGCGATCCCAAGCGCAAACCGGGGATGTACATTGACGGCAACATCCACGGTAATGAGGTTCAGGCTGGAGAGGTCGTCGCCTATACCGCGTGGTACCTTTGCCATCAATATGGGAAGCTTGACAAAGTCACCGAACTCTTGGAGCAACGAGTCTTTTATCTAATTCCGACGATCAATCCTGATGGACGCGATCAATGGTTTCATCGAGCGCAGTCTCCGCATTCGTCGCGCACTGGATTGCGTCCCTACGATAACGATCACGACGGCGAAGCGGACGAAGACGATTCGGATGATCTTGATGGCGACGGTTCGATCACATGGATGGTTCGCAAAAGTCCGCAGGGACGCTATAAGCGGCATCCCGATTATCCAGATTCAATCTTGATTGACGCTGAACCGGACGAACCGGGCGAGTACGAGCTATTGGGAACCGAAGGATTGGATAACGATGGCGACGGACGCGTGAATGAGGACCCCGCAGGTGGATACGATACTAATCGAAATTGGGGTTACGATTGGCAGCCGAATTACATTCAGTACGGCGCGCAGGATTATCCGTTTTCGTTGCCGGAGTCGCGCGCCGTTTCGGAATTTGTGCTTTCGCATCCGAACATCGCCGGAGCGCAGTCGTATCATAATTCAGGCGGAATGATCCTGCGCAGTCCGGGTCGTGAGGGGGGCATCTTTCAATCCGAGGATGATCGCGTGCTGCAATTCATTGGCGAACGCGGGCGAAAAATTCTGCCTTACTATTCCAATTTCACGATTTGGAAAGACCTTTATACAACCTGGGGCAATGAAGTGGATTGGTTTTATGGTGGGCGGGGAGTTCTTTGTTTTACGAACGAACTCTGGACACCGAAGAACCTCTATCGTTCGACAGCGGAACCTTCGGATAAAGACGAAGCCGACTTCTTGAAACTGCTCTTGCTTAATGATGGCGTAGTGAAACGTCGGGAATTCGATCATCCGACGTATGGCACAATTGAGATTGGCGGTACGCGCAAGGAGTGGAGTCGCGTTCCGCCGTCGTTCCTGCTCGAAGAGGAATGTCACCGCAATATGGCCTTTACGCTGTATCACGCGGATATGATGCCGTTGCCGAAGATTTCGGAGACGAAAATCGAGAAGTTGGAGCCGGGAGTTCATAAAGTTTGGGTGACAATCGAGAACCAACGTCTCATGCCGACACGTTCAGCTCATGATGTCGCGCAACATATCGGTCCGCCCGACGTGGTGACGATCACGGGTCGCGGGTCGAAGGCGATTTCGGCTGGGCGAGTGACCGACCGCGATTTCAAGCGCGTCGAGGCGGTTAAACGCCGACCGGATCGCGTTGAACTTGATGCTATTCCCGGAATGGGAGCCGAGCGCGTCCAGTTCATCGTCGAAGGTTCCGGAAAAATCCGAATCGGCTTTGACTCGGCCAAAGGCGGCACGAGCGCCATCGAGGCGGAATTGCCCGAATAGATTCGGTTTGAATTGCGCCCCGCCTACATGAGCGAAAAAAGAAAAATTCTAAAAATAACCGGGCTGCTCGGAATGTTGACGTTGCTTAGCCGACTCACCGGACTCATCCGAGACATCATCATGGCGGCAATGCTCGGCGGTTCACGTCTTTCCGACGTTTTTTATATCGCATTCGAACTCTCTAATCTCGCCCGAAGGATCATCGGTGAAGGATCGCTCTCATCTTTTGTTGTTCCCTTATTCGAAGGACGAAAAAAAGTATCCGAGGCTTCGTCGTGGTCGTTCGTAAATCGCGCGATCAATATTGTGGGACTTGTCACATGCGCGTTGACGTTGATCGGAATGATCGGCGCGCGTGAAGTATTCAATGTCTTCGGGGGTTTCGGCATGGAAGCCGCTGCATCAAAGGCAGCGGATCCCGCCCAAGCCGAGTTCATTCGCAACAACGCGGCTCACGGAGTTTTTCTGACTCGGCTCATGTTTCCAAATCTCGTCGCGCTTGCGGTTGGTTCGATTATGATGGGAGTTTGCAATGCCCTTGGATCTTTCACTGCACCCGCGCTGGGATCGGTTATGCTGAACATCGCTATGATTGCGGCGGGCGTCGCCGCGCTTTGGGGCCACGCCGATCCGATGACGGGAACCGTTTGGCTCGGTTACGCCGTGCTCGCGGGCGCGGGATTGCGCGTCTTGATTATGATTCCCGCGATGCGTTCGCGCGGATGGCGGTATCGTACGGAATTGCGCGGCGGGGATGACTCTGTCCAAAGGCTTTTTCGGATGATGAGCGCGGGACTGTTTGGAATGGCGATAAGCCAGATCAACATGTCCATGATCGGAATTTTTGCGACCTACGGCGGTGAAGGGAATAAAACGTTCCTCACCTACGCCAATCGGCTGATCCAATTTCCAATGGCTCTAACGGCGACGGCAATGGCAACGGCCATGTTGCCGCAAATCACGCGGATGATGATCAATGCGGAACACGATAAATTACGCGGTGTGATCGGATTTATAAAACGGGCGGAACTTGTCATTATGTTGCCCGCCGCACTGGGACTCATGTTTTTCGGATTGCCCATTGTTCAAATGATATTCCAACGCGGAGAATTCACGGACGAGGACGCGCGGGGCACCTACGGCGCGCTTCTTTTCTATTCGCCCGCGCTTATCGCATTCGGTTGGTCGCGGCTTGTGCAGCCCATTTATTACGCGCGGCAGGATGTACGCACGCCGGTTAAATCAGCGCTTTGTAGTATGGCCGTGAACCTGGCGGCGGGCGCTTTTTTTACTTTCTATACACATCTTGAACAGCGGGGACTTGCGCTGGCCAATACACTCGCGGCGTTTACCGATTATGCGGTGCTTAGTTGGTTCCTGCGACGCGATCCGGCACGCCCACTTGCCGAAAGCCGAACCCCGGAAACGTTCTTCAAGTGTCTTGCCGCAGGAATCATCGCCATTGGTGGGACATCATGGATTTATGGTCGCGTGTTGATTGCGCTTCAACTCCAAGACGCGCCTTTTGCCCGCGCAGTTTTGCTACTACTGTTCCTCGGTATCGCGGCGGTGGGTTATTTTGTACTGGCGAGGGTATTACGAGTGCCCGATTCCGAGCGCGCATTCGACAAGATAACCGGAAAACTCGGGTTACGGCGTTCTTTATGATTACCCGCAGGGAATCGCCTATGACTTTCTACCCATAGGCGATCCATTGTATCAGGATAAAATCAGGGAGTTTCGCAGGATCATAGGGCTTGAGTAAAATGGACGCCGCCGATAAAGAACAGAAGTGGCTTGCCCGAAAGAAATGGATTCGGGCTCGCCTGCTACGCCTGGCCATCTATGCGGTCATCGGTTATTTTCTCTTGCGACCCCATAATGTCATTGGCGTTTATCCAAATGTTGGATCACTGATATGGTCGAAAGACAAACTCTATGTTCAGGTTCGTTGGACATTTGTGACAATAAAAAGAGGCTGGCTTGCATACTGGATGCTGGGAACCGCAAGGGATGAATCTCACACTACGTGGACCGAGGAGCGTTTTCACAAGTTGATTGTTTATGATAAGGAAGGTTCCGTCCAAGAGTATGACAAAAATACGGGACTCTTTCCATACAAAGGTCAGCTTTACGTGTTTGCACCAGCGCCGGTGCCAGACAAGCAACAAACGTGGCGATATGGGATTTGGGAGAACGGTGCCTATTCACTATTGGATAAAGAGCAGTCGGCGCAAATGTTGAAGGCAACGATCAAAGAAAAGGAGGAGCAAGGCTATATTCAGTTTCTCAGCAATCAAGGTTTTGGTTACTTTGACAACTGGGACTGGGAAAAGGATGAATATCCACTGAAAGCCACGGCGCAGATTGAACTTGACGGACAAAAGTACACGGTCGAGCATCACAAGGTTGCCCTAAAGGCCGGTCGGTCCAAGAATTTCCCACGGGTGTCAAAGGAGACGGTTTTGATCAGGCCGGCGAATGCCGAGGGCAACCCCGTCACTCTCTTTGAAATCCAATCCGGGTATTGGATGGAATAAAGACGAAACCCCATTGCCACAATCCATTCGACCGCGAAGCTCGGAAAATCGAACAAGGATGAAGGGGATGGACAGGATCAGACCTTAACTGCCTGTGCCTCGCGCTTGGCCAGCCATTCGGCGAGCGACTTCCTCACGTCCTTCTTCAATATTTTCCCCGTCGGATTTTTCGGAAGATACGCCTCGAACTTGACGTAAGCCGGAATCTTGAACTTGGTCACGTATTTCCCAACGTGCTCTTTAATCTCGTCTTCGGTTGCCGTCATTTTGGGCTTGAAGACGATCGCCGCCGCGATGTTTTCGCCAAAGGTCGGATCGGGAACGCTGACGACCGCGCATTCCGCGACCGACGGATGCTCGTAAATGGCCTCTTCGATTTCGCGTGGGGAAATATTCTCGCCGCCTTTTATGATGAGGTCTTTCTTACGGTCGGTAATGTAAACAAAACCGTCTTCGTCCATATAACCGACGTCCCCGCTGTGGAACCAGCCGTCTATGATCGCCTCGCGGGTGGCTTCCTCGTTTTTCCAATAGCCCGTCATGATGTTCGGGCCTTGAATGCAAATCTCGCCGGTCTCGCGCGGTCCGAGAATCTTGTTATTAAAATCCATGATGCAGACGTTCACGCCGGGAATCGCGCGACCGACGGAACCCACGCGATATTTTTCGCCCTCAGGATAGCCCGTCGCTGTCGGAGCAGTCTCCGAGAGACCGTAGCCTTCATGAACCTCGCATTTGAATTTCCGCTCGAAATCGAGTCGGACTTCATTAGGAAGCGCTGCGCCTCCTGTGTGAACCTTTTCGAGACTCGTCATGTCGTATTTTTCGCGGTCGGGATGATTGAGCAACATCGTGAGCATCGTCGGAACCGCCGAGAATTGCCGCACCTTGAAACTTTCGATCATCTGAAGCGCCTTGGTTGCGTCGAAGTGCGGCAGGAGCGCCGCCGAGATACCCCTGACATATCCGACATTCATCATCATGATGCCGAACGAATGGCTGAGTGGCAGGATGTGCATGGCGCGCGTTAGAGGAGGTATCTCCGAAAGCGACGCGACGGAAAGCGCGTTGCTCCAAAGGTTGTTATGGGTCAGCTGCACGCCCTTGGGGTGTCCCGTCGTCCCGGAGGTATAAAGTAGAATGGCCATGTCCGCTTCTTTGCGATTGGCCAGAGTCTGGACTGCGGTGACTTCCTTGAGGAGTGGAGTGATATTAACCGCACCTTCGACGTTCGATTCACCAATGCAAAGGAGATGTTCAAAACCCGGAAACTCTTTGGAAGCATCCTTCACTCGCTGAGCAAGCACGGGCGTCGTCAGCGCGACTTTCGCCTCGGCGTGCTGCATGATGTAACCGACTTCGCGGGCGTTCAGCATCGGTGTTATGGGAGTGATTACCGCGCCGATCTTCCAAACCGCCTGAAACGCCGCCATGATCTCGGGCGTATTGGGCATCATCACGAGAACGCGGTCGCCGATTCCCACGCCGTGAGCGAGCAGAACTGCACCTAGCGCACGCGCGTAGAGGTCTTGCTCGATATTAGACCAATCCCTTCCTTCGTAATGCAACCAGGTGTACTCACCAAATTTTTCGATGTTGTCCAAAGATAATTGCCCGACGTTCATTGCGTTGCCGCCTTTCCGAACTCCACTCAAAGGTGGCCAGATTCTCCGGTATCGGCTCGTCGCGTGTCAAGCTTCGATGGTTCTTGAAATGGGCAAACAAATACGTGTAATCTAAAACGACTTCTGAAGATTGCCTTTCAAATGGAGAATCACCATGAACTCATATGATCGCCGCCGATTCATCAAGCAGGCCACGGGCACCGTCGCCGCCGTGACTGGAAGCTCGCTTGCGGGCAAATCCTTTGCGCAAACCGAACCTGCCCCCGCCGCGCCCGCTGTGCAGGATCAAAACGTCGCAAGCAAGATTCGCGTCGCTTGCATCGGCATTTTTGGTCGCGGTAAGAACCATATTGACAGCATGGTCGGTCGTGATGGCGTCGAACTTGTCGCCATTTGCGATGCGGATAATTCAACTTTGAGCGCGCGTCAACGCGAGATCGAGAAGAAAACGGGCAAACCGGTCAAGACCTACGACGACATGCGACGGATTTTCGACGACAAGGACATTGACGCCGTCACGTTTGCCACCCCGAATCACTGGCACGCGCTCGGAACCATTTGGGCGTGTCAGGCGGGCAAGGACGTTTACGTTGAAAAACCCGCGTCGCACAACGTCTGGGAAGGCCGACAGATGATCAAGGCCGCGCGGAAATACAACCGCATCGTGCAGGTCGGAACCCAGAGCCGCAGTAGCGCCGCGTTACGTGAAGCCGTGCAGAAACTGCGCGACGGCGCCATCGGCGAGGTCTATATGGCCAAGGGTCTTTGCTACAAGTGGCGCGGCACAATCGGTAAAGTCGAGCCAACAACACCCCCGACGAGTCTCAATTACGAACTATGGACCGGTCCCGCCGACATGCTCCCCTACACCAAGCATCGCCATCCCTACAACTGGCATTGGTATTGGAATTACGGCAACGGCGACATCGGAAATCAAGGCGTCCACGAAATGGACAAAGCCCGCTGGGGTCTCGGCGTCGGGATGCCGACGGAGATTCAGGCGATGGGCAATAAGTTCATGTTCGACGATAGCCAAGAAACGCCGAACACGATGATTGCAACGTTTAACTACCCCGACCAAAAGAAGATGCTTGTCTTTGAGGTTCGCCATTGGATGACCAATCCCGAACTCGGCGAAGGCGAACGAGGCGAGAATAACGTCGGAAATATCTTCTACGGTTCCGAGGGCTACATGGTCATGCCCGACTACTCAACGTACGAGATATTTCTTGGGAAGAAGGCCGAATCGCAGGGCAAGGTTTCCAAGGGTGGCGACCACTTTGGTAACTTCTTCGACGCCGTTCGCAGCCGCAAAATCGAAGACCTCAACTGCGATATCGAAGAAGGGCATCCCTCAGCAGCGCTCTGCCACTTGGCCAATATTTCTTATCGTCTCAAGCGCACGCTGAACTTCGACCCCGCGTCCGAGAAGTTCGTGAACGACGCCGAGGCGGACAAGATGCTGACGCGACCTTATCGTCCTGGATTTGAGATTCCGGCGGAGGTTTAGTCCCGCTGATATTTAACAGGGATGTAGAGGATGCAGAGGATATTCCCAATCCTCTTCATCTCCTTCATCCCTGTTTTGTTTTACATATTTTACTATGTCCGCGCGGATTTGAGTTCCCGCTGGATTGATGTCACGAGCATCGTCATGTCGTTGCCGATGCTGATGAAGCGGAATCCCTGTTTCGCTCTGGCGAGGGCTTCGGCACCGGAATTGCAGTAGTATCCGACCGGGATTTTTTTCGCTCGCGCTCTGGCAAGCACGTCGGCGATGGTGGATTGAACTTTCGGATCGTCCATGTTTGGGAAAAGTCCCATCGAGGCCGAGAGGTCGGCAGGGCCAATGAAAATCGCGTCCAAACCCTCGACGGCGAGAATCGCATCTAAATTTTTCACCGCCCCGACGTTCTCGATCTGCACCATCACCATGACTTCGTCGTTGGCCTGATTGTAATACTCCATAAACTCGGTTTCATAACGCGAGGCACGGAAGGGACCGATCCCGCGTTCCCCTTTCGGCGGATAGCGGCAGGCCGAAACGACCGCGCGGACATCGTCGGCGGTCTTAATGTAAGGAACCATAATCCCCTCGGCACCCATATCGAGCGCGCGCTTAATGCATACGATCTCGTTCCAAGGAACGCGAACGACCGAACTCGCGCGTGAGCCGTTCATCGCCTGAAGGAGTTGAAAGCAACCTTCGTAACCTGCGGCGCCATGTTCGCCATCGAGCAGAATCCAATCGGGTTCGCAGCATGCCGCAGCCTCGACCGCCGCCGGACTTCCAAGATCGGCCCAAATGCCGTAAGCGGGTTTATCCTCGCGCCAAAGTTCTTTGAGTCGGTTCTTTCGCATGTTCGTTCCTTTCATTCCCAATGGGCGGGGCATCATACCTGCGCAAAATTCAAGACGCCAAGAAAACCCGCTACGAAACGGCGCAAACTCGTTGAGGTTGGAAGAAGAGATATCTTGAACCTAGGGTAGCCTCACTTCGATCGGCAACCCTAGGCTGTAGGCCGAAACCCCTTTGGGGTTTCTTGGATCCGAAAATGGTCTCACGCAATTTCATGTTTTGTTTCAGTCACCGATTATCAGATGTAGCCGACTATAGAAGTAATTCGGTTCGTGGTAGAGTCGCGGGATTTCATCATGGCCGAACACACCAACATTGCCCCCCTTGCCCGATCCGCTGCCAAGTGCGGGCGGATCATGCTCAAGCAGTCGCTTCCATCGGCGGTTGCAGATTGGATCGAATCGGCGTCGGACAATACGAAGTCCAAAGACGAGTTTCTTGCGCTTGCAGGCGCGCTTGCGGCGATGGCGACCGCGCTTGATTCGGCGTATCGAGTCGCGGGAACGGAGGTGCGCGATCTGACATGGAAGCTGCACAAGCTGTTGAACGATCCGGGAGGAAACGCAGCGAGATTTGATGCTCCCGTCCAAGCCTTCGAGCCGTGGTTGCGCGATTTTCTTTCAGCCAATCATGAAGATACAGCCGCCCGACGCGCCGCCATCTTTCAATGGATCGAAATTGCCGCATTACGTCTGACGATGAAATCGTATCCCCGTGCCGATGACCGCGCAC
>CAZPIK010000074.1:0-1690 GCA_964586185.1 uncultured Candidatus Sumerlaeota bacterium
TGACACAGGATTTAAGGAAGCTTGGTGTGTTTTTGATGACGACAGCCATCCCAAAATTCCCGAAGCGATCAGTTTAGCCAAGCAATCCGGCATCAAAATAGCCTTTTCAAGTCCCTGCTTTGAACTCTGGTATATTCTGCATCATGAACGTCAGACCGCGCATATTGAACGAGACAAAATGCGGCAAATGTTGAGAAAATATCATCCTAAGTGGGACAAACCCGCGAGTCTTTACAATGAACTTCGCGATAAGCAAACCACTGCGATAAACAACGCGGTGCATTTGAGGAAATGGCGGTTTGAGAATAAAAAAGCCGAAAAAGGCAATCCCTATACTGACGTGGATTTGCTCATTAACGCACTAAATGCAATCCGTAATCCGTAGCTCTTGTTGCGAACAGACAACAGTGATCTTCGTCCCAAGCCAAATTTTCCCCCTCTTGACCCTTGACTTTCCGCGACCCCCTTTGCTCTAATCACTGGTTTGGAGTGCCCCTCCCAATGCATTGCATAGGAATCGGGCGCGGGAAATTGCGCGGCGGATCGAATGTCGCTTGCGGAGTATGAGTAGGAGTAGGAGTAAGAGAACTAAGGGATATGCCGACAATCAACCAACTGGTCCGCAAGGCGCGTCGCGCCATCAAACGCAAGAATAAGGTTCCGGCCTTGCAGGCGTGCCCGCAGAAGCGTGGCGTCTGCCTTCGCGTTTATACCGCGACGCCGAAAAAGCCGAACTCCGCCCTTCGGAAGGTCGCCCGCGTGCGCCTGACGAACGGTCAGGAAGTCACGGCCTATATCCCCGGCGAGGGACACAATCTTCAGGAACACTCGATTGTTCTCATCCGTGGAGGCCGCGTGAAAGACCTTCCCGGTATCCGATATCACATTCTTCGCGGCGTTTTGGATACTCAGGGCGTTGCGAATCGCAAAAAGAGCCGATCCAAATACGGCGCAAAGAAGCCCAAGAAATAAGAATCTAACATTTAGGGATTAACCTTTTAAACGACGGGGAGCAGAGCGGAAGATGAGCCGAAAAGATCGCAAGACCTCAAAGCGGGAAGTCCAGCCCGATTCGAAATTCGGGAGCCTTTTGGTGTCCCGTTTTATCAACTGCATGATGTACGAGGGGAAGAAAAGCCTCGCGGAGGGGATTTTCTATTCCGCGCTCGATAAGATCGGCGCGAAGCTCCCTGACCTTAAGTCCATTGAGGTTTTCAACAAGGCCATTGATAACGTGAAGCCGTCGGTCGAGGTCAAGGCTCGTCGCGTCGGCGGCGCGAACTATCAGATTCCCGTTGAGGTCGCCCCCGGTCGCCGGGAGGCCCTCTCGATCCGTTGGATTCAGATCGCCGCGCGCACTCGTGGCGAGAAAACGATGGTGGACCGCCTAGCAAACGAATTGCTGGACGCCTACAACAACACCGGTTCCGCCGTGAAGAAGCGCGAGGACACCCACCGTATGGCGGAAGCCAACAAGGCGTTCGCCCACTACCGCTGGTAGTTCGTCCTCGATTCCCACAAAGAGGCGTTTTGGGAATGGCAGACCTCACCCGGTCTGCTTTCCCGTTTATGGCGTGGTTTTTTGACGCGGCCTTAGCGCCGCGAATCTTGGCAAGGAAGTGAACATCATGGGACGCGAAGTGCCCCTCTCCAGAGTCCGCAATATCGGCATCATGGCGCATATTGACGC
>CAZPIK010000074.1:1700-14141 GCA_964586185.1 uncultured Candidatus Sumerlaeota bacterium
CGAAGGCGCAGCGGAAATGGACTGGATGGAACAGGAGCGCGAGCGCGGCATCACGATTACTTCTGCCGCCACGCAGTGCAAGTGGAAGAACCATCAGATCAACATTATTGACACTCCCGGCCACGTGGATTTCACCGTCGAAGTCGAACGTTCCGTCCGTGTGCTCGATGGCGCGGTCGCTCTCTTCTGCGCGGTCGGCGGCGTCGAACCGCAGAGCGAAACCGTGTGGCGTCAGGCCAACAAGTACGGCGTTCCCCGCATCGCGTTCGTCAACAAAATGGATCGCATCGGCGCCGATTTTTATCGCGCGGTCGGCATGATGAAGGATCGTCTCGGCTGTCATCCCGTTCCTCTCCAGATTCCGATCGGTTCCGAAGAGAAACTCGAAGGGATGATAGACCTTGTGCTGATGCGCGCGCGCACGTGGCCCCTGGGCGACAACGAGCAGGGGAAAAACTTCACCGACGCGGATATTCCCGAACACATGACAAAACTCGCCGCCGAGTGGCGCGAGAAAATGCTCGAATCGCTCGCCGAATACGATGACAATTTCGCTGAACGGTTCCTCGAAAACGCCGAGTTCACCGTCGAGGAACTTCAAAAACATATCCGTCACGCGACGATCACGGGCAAGATTACGCCCGTCCTTTGCGGCGCATCGTTCCGGAATAAGGGCGTCCAGCTCTTGCTCGATGCCGTCCTCGATTATCTGCCTTCGCCCGTGGATATCGGCGCGGTCAAGGGTCAAAAGGCTGATGGCTCAGGCGAAATTCTGGAGCGCAAAGCCGACGATAATGAAAAATTCTCGGCGCTTGCTTTCAAGATCATGAGCGATCCGCACGTCGGAAAGCTCACGTATATCCGCGTCTATTCCGGCGTCATTACCTCCGGTTCCTACACCTATAATTCAACCAAAGACACAAGCGAACGCGTCGGACGTCTCATGCTCATGCACGCGAACGAACGCGAGCAGGTTGAGGAACTCCGCACGGGTGATATCGGCGCGGTCATCGGACTCAAAGTAACGCAGACGGGTCACACCCTTTGCGATCCCGATCATCCGATCGTGCTTGAGGCGTTGAATCCTCCCGCACCGGTTCTCTCGATCGCCATCGAACCCAAAACCAAAGCAGATAATGACAAACTCGGCACCGCGCTTCAGCGTCTCGTCGAAGAAGACCCGACCTTCCGCGTTCATGTGGACAAGGAAACGAACCAAACGATCATCTCCGGCATGGGCGAGCTTCACCTTGAAATTCTCGTGGATCGCATGAAACGTGAGTTCAAGGTCGAAGCAAACGTCGGCGCTCCGCAGGTTGCATATCGCGAGACGATCACCCAAAAGGTCGAGGCCGAAGGAAAGCACATCCGTCAGAGCGGCGGCAAAGGTCAGTACGGTCATTGCGTCCTCACGGTTGAGCCGAATCCTGCAGGCGCGGGTTTCTCGTTCGTCAACGAGATTGTGGGCGGCGTCATTCCGCGCGAATACATCCCCGCCGTCGAAAAGGGCGTTATCGAAGCCTGTTCATCGGGTCCGATGGCGGGCTATCCCGTCGTGGACGTGAAGGTCACGCTGCTCGACGGCTCGTTCCACGCGGTGGACTCCTCCGAAATGGCGTTCCACATCGCGGGCAGCATCGGTTTCAAGGAAGGCCTGCGCAAGGCGAGTCCGATCTTGTTGGAACCGATCATGAAGGTCGAAGTCACGACGCCCGATCAATATTTGGGCGACGTCATCGGCAACCTTCAACAACGTCGCGCGAAGATCGCCGAGATGAATCCGGAGAAGAATTACCACATCATCGCCGCGACGGCTCCGCTCTCCGAAATGTTCGGTTACGCGACTTCGCTCCGTTCGATCTCGCAAGGCCGCGCGAACTACCACATGGAGTTCTCGCATTACGAGCGCGTGCCGAAGGACGTGGCCGAGAAGATCACTTCTTCCAAAGCCGCGACGGCCAACGCTTAAGGGCGCCGAACCGCTAAGGTTTGAGATCATGCCTCTCGATCACATGATCGAGCAGGCGAGAGCACGCGCGTTCCAAAATATCCAGCACAAGATCGAATCCCTCGCGGCGCCCGTAGTAAGGGTCGGGAACATCGGGCATGTCTTCGTCGAGATAATAATCGGTCATGAGCATGACCTTTCGATGGTCTTCGTCGGACTTAGCCCAATTATGCAGATCGCGTTGAACGTAACGATCCATCGCGAGAATGTAATCGAATTTTGAAAAATCGTCCGGCTTGAACTGCCGGGCGCGGCCTTCGATTTCAAAGCCGCGATCCTTCGCCGCGCGGATCATCCGTGGATCGGCCTTCTCTCCCGCGTGCTCATTCAGCGTGCCACAGGAGTCACAAATAATTCTTTCGGTGAGCTTCTTATCGTTGACATACTGCCGGAAAATCGTTTCTCCGGCCGGAGATCGGCAGATATTGCCCATGCATACAAAGAGGACGTTGACGGTTTCGGACAAGGACGGTGTTCGCTTTCATAATCAAAGTTGCGCAAATCGCAATCGAAGCGCGACGTCCAGTTTCTTTCAAATTCGCGTCCGTGTGCAAGTGTCAAGCGAAGGAGGGAAAACAAATCGGACATTACTCGATATTCACGATATCCATGGGAAGGAACTGCGCCTCGTAGTTGATTTCCCATTTCTTGTCGGCCACGGCGATTTTGATGGCGCTAAGCAAGACCATATTGATGCAGGCCGGATAAAAGTATCCGTTATCGTCTGCCATCATGTGTGTTTTTACTCTTTTTACGTACCAGCGGTCAAACTCACGAATGGACGCAAGGAATTCATCGCGGCGATCCTCAAATAAATATCGGAAGACCTCCCAGTATTTCTTCGGCGCGGCGAAAACGTCGTGTTGAACGTCTTGGCCGATGGATACCGTCCGAAACGAATCCAGTTCTTCTTGGAGCCAATCTCCATCATTCAAGTAATAGGCACGGAGCATTCGGCTGTAGGTGCTACCCACGGAATTAAGGCGTACGCCGCCACTGTAAGGTCCATAGTTCGTTTGCTCGCAAACCTGACGAATGCTTTCGCGGGATTGGGTAATCACATAATTGGCCAAGGGCCATGAAAAAGAATAATCGCCCACGGCACCATAATCGTACTTGCGTCCTATGTTCGAGGGGGGGAATCGTGCTCGTTCATCGAGATAGAATTGAAACCTATTAAGCCAATGTTTCATTAGTTCTCGCGTGTCCCCTTTAAACTGTTCTGTGTTTCTTTCCAAGGCATATCGCGAAAGAGATGTCTTTAGAAGATACCCGCAGAGAATGTCCAATTCACAGTGATTCTGAGGGCTATATTCGTCATATTTAAGTTCTGATAGGTGAGTGTATTGGGCTAAAAGGTCGCTATATGTATTTAGTGATATCGTCGCCACTTCGAAAGATAGGGGTATCGGATTACGTTTCAACTTACTCACCTTATTACGGGACGTTGGCGAATACGCCACTGGGATTCAAGACCGCGTATTTTCCATTGCTGATCAAATTGGCAATGGGCTGGCCGCCATATTCGGAGCCAAAATGAAGATCAAATTCCCACAGACAAACCAAGGATGGGTTGCCTTTGGCAAGGCCGTCCTCGACTACTTGCCCTCCAACGAGCATTTTTTGCACCCGATTAACGTCCTTGAGATTCTTTCGAATGAAATTCAATTCAGCCTTTGTCATATTTTCGTACACTTTGATGCCCGTGCTGCTTGCAGGCTTCTCAATCACTTTTTCTATCCTCCCTAAATTTTCGGTTATCCACTGTTCGCTCATCTGCCAACCATACTTCGCTTGTCCAAGCATAGATTGAAACCTCGTGGTAACCCCCGACACTTTCTCCTCCATCGCAAGGTATTGCGCCGTGTTATCCGCTATCGAGGTTCCAGCTTTACGGAACAAGTAGTCAATGCCCGCACCATTGTCCCGGGTCTGCTTGGCGAGCAAGACCCACCCCTCTGCTTTCTTCGCAGCCTCAATCGCTTGACTGGCCAATGCTCGCGTTTCATTTCCGACGGCGCTTCCCACGCTCGGGAACGGTGAGGGACCGAACCCCGCATCGCCCGCCGTAAGCCCCCATGCAATCTCGCTTACCAAAATCGCGTGCGGCCCCAAACGGATCGCCGCGAGCTGCCCTTGCGTATATAACGCCGACAGCACTTCACCTAGCGTTTGATCTCCCTTGGGATCCGTTTTATTAACCGGATCCTGCGCGGCATAAGCGTAGGCGTGACCGAACCCGCCCGGAAAATCGAACTTCGGATCGCCGCTGATCCACTGCCCAATTTGCGGGTCGTACCACCGCGCGCGATGAAACTGCAGTCCCGTTGCGGGATCGCGACATTGCCCGGCAAACGCATAGCCAATCGCGGGCGGCGGATCGAGCAACGCGCCGAACGCCGTATAATCATGATGCGTCGTCGTTTCATTTCCGGCGTCGTCCGTCTCGATGACGGTTCGCACCGATCCCAACCCATCGCACATCGGACGCCGCACGACGCGCCGACCGTCGGGCTTGTAATACGTCTGCGAGAGAAGCCCCTCGCCCCAAGTGTTTTCCTTTTCGACGCGACCCGAAACGCCGTCAATCTCCGCGACGATCTGCGACATCCCTGTCGCGTTTTCGTCGTCAACTAAGAATCGCGTGTCTTTGAGCAGGCTGCCGTCGGCTTCGAAATAACGCCGACTCACCATGTTCCCTTCGGCGTCGTATTCGTATGTAACTTTTTTTCCGGACGAATGCGTGACCGAGGCGAGCGTTCCCGCAGGCGTCCACTCGAACTGCGTTCCGTGAACAGGCGGTTCGGGCGTTTGCGCGCGTGCAAGACGAACGGCAATCCCGCCGCCGATCATCAGCAGCAGCGGAGCCAGCACGAGAAAAAGAAGCGTTCGGAGACTCAACTCTTCGCGACGATGCCGATATTTGTTCCGTTCCCGATCCGCCGCGCGCGCGGCCTTCAGTTTGGCTCGATCCCTAGCTGCTTTCTCAGATGTGGAAAGCGAATTGACTCGCTTGAATGGATTGGGACATACCCTCATATACTACCTACCTGAGCAAATTCAAATTGCAGTGCGGTGAAGAGGATACATGCACGAACAGTGAATGCAACTTAAAAAGTATTTAGGTTTTGGTTTGTTCGAAAAAAATCGAATGCAGTCAAACTGGAAGTCGAGTGAAACCAGGTTGGAGGAACGGGTTCGCGGCTGTTTCAATCGCAACGGTCGTTGCTGGACCATGACCCGATAGGAGCAACGTTTCGGGCGGGAGCGTCAGTATTCCCTTCCTTAGCCAACCGATTTCTTCTTCATGCAATTCGTCGTTGGAAGTCCCGCCGACCGCGCCCGCAAAGATCGCGTCGCCGACGAGGCAGACCGATTCCGATGCGCAATAATAGGAGACCGATTCGGGAGTATGACCGGAAGTTTTAATCACTTTGAATTCGAATCCGGCCACGCGGACGAACTCGCCCGGCTTCACGATTTCCGCGCTGGAAACGTCTGGAATCGGCGCGGGGGAAAATACTTTGCATTTCCACTTGGACGCATATTCGGCAACGCCCGCAATGTGATCATGATGCAGATGCGTAATGAGGATCGCCTCCATCGTGAGTCCCAGCCCTGCGGCGAATTCGATGACGGATGGGTCGAACGCGCCCGCATCGGAAAGAATCCCCGCGCGAGTCCTTTCATTCGCGAGCAAATGCAAGTTGGCTTCGAACGGGCCGACTTCGAACATGAACGATTGGAGAATCATTTCATCGCCTCGCGCGATCTAAATTCGGCTGGCCGACGGCAACGGCCAAATCGCACCCGCGCAAATCCGAAGCGCGAAATATCGCTCGCTGGATGTTGGTCTGTTCAAAAAGCGCGTCGCGGAAATCGGCGCCGCTGACTCTCGCATAGTAGAAATCCGCGCCCGAGAAATCGGCCTTCTCCGCATGAGCGCCCACGAAATTTGTGCGGCGCAGATCGGCGCGGACGAACTTTGCGCCTTTCATTTCTGCGCCGCCAAAGACCGCGAATTCAGCGCGCGCACCCGTGAAATCCGCGCCTTCAAGTCGCGCAAAATCGAATCGCGCGGCGCGCAAATCAGCTCCCCGAAAATCCGCGCCGGAAAGATCGCATCCCGAAAAATCAGCGCCTGCCAATTTCGCGTCGGCGGCCCTCAACTTTTGAAGTTCCATTCCTTGGGCCGTGAAACCCGCGAGCGAACGCGCGTCGGCTAGCGCGGTTTGAAGCGCGGCGCGATTTTCGAATCGTACTTGTGGACTGAAAATTCCAATGAGCACGTCGAACCCTCCATAGGCCCGCCGCGATCAACTTTAAGCGCGACGCAGCAACTTGGCAAAAAAGCCCTTCTTGGCTGGAGCGGCCACGGGTTTGGGTCCCAGTCCCGCGCCCGCTGCACGTTGCTCCTGATTCGCCTGCTGCGCCATTGCGTCGGCCTTGGCGAGCGCCTCGTCAATTTTTGTCCCCGAAGGCAATCGGCGGAGCAACCGTCCCAATCCGACGTTCATCTCAAGAAATAATTGATGCCAATCCAGTTCGAGTTTGGAGAGCGAAGCTTCGTTCATGGATTTGATATTCGAAAGCGCGACGGAGGTGACGAGCACGTCTATTATCTTGTCTCCGCCTTCAAACGTGTCGGCCATGAGTTCGCAAAAAAGAAAATGTCGTTTCGCAAGCAGGGTCAGGGTTTGAAAGAAGGCCTTTTCTTCCTGCTCGGTGATCTGTCGCTTTTGAATGTCATCCGCAAAGAGTTCAAAAAATTTAGACCAAAGCCGAATATAATCCCGGCAAACCGAAATCCGGTTTTCAAGACGAGTCATTAGATGAACACGCTTCTTTTGCTCGGTGCTCAATCTGATTTTTGGAGGTTTGGCCTTGCCGACAGGGGCGGCGGGTTTGGTGACTTTTCCCATGAGATGCCGGACGCGAAACGCCGCCCATAGCGGCGCCGCGCGATCAATCCTTCTTAAACAGATTCAATGCCATGGCGATGTAGCCGACAAACAGCAGGATCGCGACGATCACAAGCGACTCCACCCAATAGACATAGTTGATTGCCGAAAACATAACGGAAAATCCTTATCCCGTTTACTTTCAAGTCGCCCAAAGGCGGATCGCTTATCGCATCCGCAAGGCCCGACGGACGCCCACTTGTTCGACCTGAGTCTGCGGATTCTCGAGCATGGCCTGAATGTGTTGTTGACGGCTTCGCGCGGCATGAACCTGCGCATACGCGCGTTCGATGATCTTCTTCGCGTCCTCGGGAGTATATTGATCCAGAATCAAGAGCTTCTCGAAATCGCCCGCGCCCGCCCGAGCAAGCTCCAGCATGGCAAGCGTGGATTCATGCACTTCGTGTCGCGTCGGAGGCGGCGTGATGAGAGTAATCTGCGCGGCAAGGTCGTTGATGCTCTGACGGAAATCGGTCGGGTTCGTCGCCGACATCATCGAAACCGCTTGATTGCGTCCCGAAGGTCCCTTCGACATGTTGATCAGAATGGGCGATCCCATATTCAGAATGGGCGCAAACTCCTGCAACGTCTTGGAGAACTCCATGAAATGTTGGCTGATCTTCAAATCGTAATCGCGTTCGTTCAGCCGGAGCCCGATCTCGTTGATGACCTTAATCGCGTCCTTGACGTTGTCAAAGCTCGGGCGATATTTGCCATTATTGAAATCCATTTGCGCGAATTTGATTTTGCGTTCGGCCTGCGCGACGAGGTCAGGCGTGAGTCCCTTTGCGCCGCGCTCGCTTAGAGTGCTCAGACTGTCGTTCATCCGATTGACGAGTTCCTGCAGGACGTTTGGAGTCATCTCCATGAGGCCCGCTAGTTGCGCTTCGATCAGTTCCATTTGCTGCGCGGCTTGCTCGTAACCCTCGGGACTAAAGTCGGTCGCCAGAGCGTTCATCTCGCCGACAATCTTGGAAAGATCACCGATCTGGTAATACGCGACGCCCTTTTGCGACGCCATTTCGACTTTCGAGTTGAGAGCAACAAGCCGATCATGGAATCCGGCCTTCTTTGCGTCCACAACAACTTCGTGCGCGGTTTCCAGCGCGTGTTTGGCGTGACGACGCGAGAGGTCGTAGTTGCCTTGATCGAGGAACTCCCGTGCATATTTGGCATTGATGATGCATTGCGCCAGCCGCTCGTTTTCATATTTCCAACCTTCAAAGCGCTTGGCGGAAGCGATTTCGTCTTCGGCCTGAATGACAAGCGCATAGAGCGCGTTTTCGGCTGTGGAGGCCGCGCGCGTCGCGGTGAGCTGAGCTTCGCGGTAGTCGCCCGAATCGTAAAGATTCTGAGCATTGCGCCGAAGGTTCGTGGCTTCTTCAAACGTCTGCGCGGCAAACGTCGCGGAACCAGCTTCCCGAGCGCGAGCCAAGAGGAGATCCGTGCGGCGCATTTCTTCTTCCGACCATTGTTGGAGCGATTCGCTGCCGGCCTTTTCGGCGATATTCTGTGACATCTCGGCGGCTTTGATCGCGGCCTTGATCCCTTCGCTGCTCAGGCTGTCGCTGGCGGATTGAGCCAATTGAAGCGCCTTTAGGAGATTGCCTTCCTGATAGCGGTCGCCGCGTGATTCTTTGGCTGCCGTGATCGAACCGCGCGCCGAATCAATCTTCGCGACGGCGACGCGACCCAATTGCTGCGCAAGAATTTCAACCTGCGCCTTGGTTTCAGCGCCTTGTTCAAGCGCTTTGCGGAAATCGCCACTGCGATGCAGTTCGCGAGTCACATCAAGCATTTCCCGCGCCTTGTCCACTTCGGCGGGAGCATACTCTCTGCCGCCTTCGCGCTCGTAGCGGGTCAGTTCGTTATCCACCTGCTGAATCGCGTTATGGGAGACGACGTGGAACGTGCCCTGAATCACTTCTTCAGCGATCTTGGCGACGCGACGGGAAGCGAGAATTGCGCCATTAAAATCTTTATCCTCGCGCATGATCGTCGTGCTGCGTTGAGAGAGGTCGCCTCCTTCAAGTTTGACGCCAAGCTCTTCGCGTAGCGCCAGCTTGTTTTTCTCGAACGCCTCGTCGTCACCCGTCAAGGGAAGCGGAGAAGGCTCGGCAAAAATGCCCTGCATCTTTTCAAAGACGCCCTTGGCGGTCAGGATAGCCGTGCGGCCAATTTCGATTTCCGCCTGCGTTTTCTTGTCGAAGTCGTCCACCAGCTTGCGTTCCTCTTCGAGTCCCTCAAGGCTGATCCTTTCGGTTTCCGTGTATTCATTTGCTTCAAACTTTGCCTTGGCGGCGGCATATAATTCTTCGAGCTTTTCGACGCGTCCGGGCAAGTGAACTTTGGCCTGTCCTTCGGTCAGGCGGACGATGGCTGAATTGACCGCCTTCATCTTCGTGTTGGCGGATTCCCGTTGCGTCTCGATAATCAGCGCATCAGCCCGCTCCAGCAGCTTGTAGCCCGAACTGGACGATTCCTGATTCAGGATGACGGCATAATCCTTCGAATAGAATTTTTGACTGAGATTTTGGTGGTCGCCCGAAACGCCGTTGAACGATTCGGTGGCGTAAATTTCCGCGCCGAGTTCCGTGGCGCGAGCCAGCCGCTTTTCAATCTCGATGATCAGCTTTTCACTTTGGTTGGCGTAGCTCTGGATGATTCCTTCTTTGCCCGCTTGGATCGCTTTTTCCGCTTGTTGAATGGCAAGACGATAGTGGACCTTGACCTCGATCAAGTCACGAATCGTGGCGTCGGCCTCGTCAATTTTCACGATGGCGTCGGGATTATGCTCTCGCGCGCCCTTGGCGATCAAGTCTTCCTTCATCTTGCCGACGTCGGCAAGACCTTCCTCGGACTTGCGTTTGAGGTTGGAAAGAAGGAGTTGGCAATCCTTGACGACGCCATCGAAGGTCTTGTTGCAGTCATCCCACTTTTGCTTGCCGAACGAGACGTTGCCCGCTTCGTTATTTTGCAGAATCTTCTGGTAGAGGTTCGCGTCTTCCTTGTTGCCTTCGTTCTGCTCGACGTAACCGATCCACCGGCGCGACTCGTTTTGCAGGAACGAAGCCCGCGATTCTTTGGTGGCTTTCAGCAGGTCTTTGGCAAGTGTCGCGGCTTCTTTGCCTGATTGGCGCGCGCTTTTGAAATCGCCACTATTCATCTGCTGATGGGTCGTCGCGATCAAATCCTCGGTCTTGATCAGGTCGGCCTCATGGAACTTTTGGGCGTCGTTTTCACGCGCTTCTTTGACGCGTTTCTCGGCTTGGTTGAGCGAGAAGTTCGCCAACATTTTGCTGCATCCCGAGAGCGTGCTCACGAGAGCCACTAGGGCAAAAATGCCCATGACATGACGCACCGACTTGAGTTTCACAACCGTGCTCCTTCTCATCCCGTCCGAGGTTTGCGGCCTAGGCCGCGTCCACACACAAACACCTTAAACCGGCCTCTTGCTGGTCGTCGCCCCCTTTTTGGGAGTCGCTCCTTTAGCCGTCGCCTTTTTCGCCGGATCCCGGAGCAGATCGCGATGCAACGAGGGGTAATACCCATCGTTGATCACTTCGAGCGCTCCGTGTGTCCGCGTCATCTTTACGTAAACTCGATGCCACAAGCTGAAAATATTCCGCTTTTCGGTCATCGGCTGACCTTGCAAGTGCTGCATCGAGATCGAATTTTTCAACATCTCCATCATTTGATCGCCGTCGAAATGCAAATCCTTGGGAAGCCGCTCAGTCATGTTCCGATAATACCGGGAAAGATCGCTCTTAAGCTGAAGAAACGCATTTTCCTGTTCCTTCGTAATTTCCCCCTTGCCGAACGCCTTCTGCATGGCAAGTTTGATGCGCAGCCAGCTATCCACCATCTGCTTCATCACTTGATTGAGCTCGGCAACCTCTGGTGGTGTAAACGCCATTGCTAAGACCTTAATCGCCTATCGAAACGCGCCGCCCATGTTCTTGGAGTTAAAGTAGGGCTTGGCCGCGCCAGCGCCCCCTCGGATGGCGTTCATCTCTTCCATGCTGGTCCCTTCACCGGGATCCTTGATCTTGTAACCATACTTGCTGAATTGTCCGCCGGGTGCCCCTGGTTTGCCCTCTTTCGGGCCGCCTGGATTCGGGAAGGGATGCCAACCCGTGGCGACCGGAGGAGGAGCCACACCCGGCATCGCGGGGGGTTGAGGAATCAGAATCGGATAAAACTCGCTTTCGATGCTTCCCTTTTCCTTCCGATATTCGTCAAGGAAACGCATCGCCCAACCGTCTTTACCTGAAATCTTCTTGTCCCGCTCCTGTTCCCATTCGCGGAATTTGGGAACCTGCAGGGGCTTATCGGAAGCGACTTCGGCCAAACGCAGACCATGCCCGCCATTAGCATCCGCGACCAGCTTCCAACTCCGATTACGAGGCGCAGGATTGTGTCGCTCCGTCGTCATGAGATCAAATCCGAAAAATTCAAGCGGGGTTAATTGCTCCGCGCTATAAATGGCTTGAATGAGCCGTTCTTTTAGTCGCTGATTGCTTTGTCCGATAAACTCGCGCGAAGTTTCCACGTTTGCGAATTGACCGTCATTGGCGACGGGATCGCCCTTGTTGCCGTCATCCACGAGTCCTAGATTGCCGATTTCAGCCGGATCCACATATACCAACTGCGCGTCGTCAAGGAGTTCGCCCGTAACGTTATCAAACACGCGAGTTCCCATGATCGCTTTGACGCGCGGCTTGAACACGCGCGTGGCGGCTGTGGCGGCTTCCTTCAGTTGCGCTTTACCGCCCTTAAGACCTGCCAATGCGCCGGGCTGAAGGGCATTGGGATTGGCCGCCAATCCGGCCGCTTTGTTCTTGGCGATATTGCCCGCGCCGCTCGCGCCGGCGGAACCCTCATTGAGGGTATCCATAACGCCCGGCGAGGGAGCAAAGGGATTTTGCGCAATAGCAATGCCAACGGTCATAGCCGCGCAAACGCCAGCCACAGCCGCCGTACGCAGAACGACCCGCCCCCATGCGGGATTGATTCGCGATGTGAATCCACTCATGGCCGTAAACCTTTCTAACTTACACAAAACCAACGGAATTCCCACGCACACGCATTGTTCTTAGCGAATTCGCGCTATGCTGTCAATATCAAGAGTACCCGATCCGGGAACACTCGATAATGGAGGTTATCGCCATTAGAATGGGTTTGCCACTTGAATTTTGGCCATTCAATAACCTAGGCCGACTGAACGAATGAACGCCTTGGGGTAACTCGTAGTCTTTCCGGCAGGGTCTTACTCCAACTCCGCCAGCGACTGCACTAGTTTGGCCGCGACGGAGGGGCGAGGCGTGGAGTGTTCGCGCATATAGTCTTCGTGCCACTGTGCGGCTCGCTCGGCGGTTTGGCGGGCGGCGGCGTCGCGGTTCTCGCCGTTCACCACTTCGAATATCGCGTCGCGCATCCGGCTTTGGATTTCCAGCATCCGCTCCTCGGTCA
>CAZPIK010000075.1:0-14036 GCA_964586185.1 uncultured Candidatus Sumerlaeota bacterium
CGCATTTACGTCATGGGTCATCCGCGCAAAGTCGAGCAAGTCGCCGCGCTGACCGATCAAGACGTCACGCAAGTTCTCCTCTCCGTCCGCTCGGCGTTCAAATACGTCATCGTGGATACCATGCCGATTTTTAACGCGGTCAGCATCGCGGTGGGCGATCTTTCCGATGTGATCGTCGTCGTCACCGAGGCGGTCGTGCCGACCGTCAACGGTACGCGCGAGGTATTGACCAAGCTCGGTCAGGCGGGTTACTCGCAGGATCGCATCCGCGTACTCATGAACCGCTTTGATTCCGGGCACGGCTGCAGCGCGGCTAAAAACACGGCGGTTGAATCGTTCCAACGTTCGATTGATTGGATCATTCCTTACGACAAGGGGATGGATCTTTGCGCGAACACCGGACGCCCCTGCCTTCTCAGCAATCCGCGGAGCAAAGTCGCGGCCAAAGTCGAGCAAATCGCCTATGAGTTGGCTGGCAACGGAAACTCGGCGTCCAGCCAGGGGCGTAGGGTTTTTGCCTAAGCCATGTCGGTTCGCGAATACTATAAAACTATCCAGCGCCAACAGGGATTAGCGCCCGGTCGTCTTGCTTCAAGCGAGTCCGCCGACGCTGTCCCCTTTATGGTCGGCACGACTGGCGAAAAGTCTGAAGGCCCGCAAGGGTCTTATCAGCTCGCGAAGTATCAACTCCATCAGCAAATTTTACGTCGGCTCGATATTTCTAATCTCGATCCCGACCGCGACCGCGAAGCTTTCAACAATAGTGTCCTCGCCATCATTCATGACGCGATGGCGGGACTTAATCTTCAACTCACGCGCAAGGAGCGTGATCGTCTTGCCGAAGACACGCTTGCGGAAGCCGTGGGACTCGGACCGTTGGGCCCGCTCTTCGCCGATCCCGCTGTCTCCGATATTCTAGTCAACGGCCCTTACGAAGTTTTCGTAGAACGTTTCGGACGATTGGAAACGACCGAGGTTAAGTTTCACAATACCGATCATCTGATGAATTTGATCGAGCGGATCGTCGGCAGAGTCGGTCGTCATATTGACCAAAACTCGCCGATGGTGGACGCCCGCCTGCCCGACGGCTCGCGGGTGAATGCCATCATTCCTCCGCTGTCATTGAATGGTCCCGTCCTTTCGATTCGTCGTTTCGGTCATCGTCAACTCGAAGCCGAAGATTTGATTCGTCTCGGAACGATGACGCAAGAAATGCTCAAGGTGTTCGAGGCGTTGGTTCAAACGCGGCATAATATTCTAATCTCCGGCGGAACGGGTTCCGGCAAAACGACGCTTCTCAATATCCTTTCCGCATATATTAGCCCGAAGGAACGCGTCATCACGATTGAGGACGCGGCTGAAATTCGTCTCCAAAAAAATCACGTCGTTCGTCTCGAAGCGCGTCCGCCGAATATCGAAGGCAAAGGCGAAGTTTCGATTCGCGATCTCGTCATCAACGCGTTGCGTATGCGTCCCGACCGCATCATCGTCGGCGAAGTGCGCGGCGGGGAGGCGTTCGATATGCTTCAGGCGATGAGCACGGGACATGAAGGCGGCATGACGACCGTTCACGCCAACTCCAGCCGCGACGCCACGAATCGCATTGAAGCCATGGTGCTCCTCGCGGGCTTTGATCTTCCCAGCCGCGTCATTCGGCAGATTCTTGCCGGAGCGATTGACGTCCTTATTCACATCGAGCGTTTTTCGGATGGCTCGCGCCGCATCACTTCAGTTTCCGAATTTGTCGGCATCGAAAACGAAACGATTCTCATGCAGGAAATTTTTAATTTCGAGCGGCAAGGGATGATGCAGAAACGCATTTCCGGTCGCCATGTCTCGACGGGCGTGAAGCCGAACTTCCTGAAAAAATGCGAACAACGCGGCATCAAACTTGAACCCGCGCTCTTCCAGAAGGGATCGGGTCTATGATGCCGTGGATCATAGCCCTGGCGGTTGTCGCAATTCTCGGCGGTGGAGGCGCGTGGTGGATTTCGCGTCGCTTGTCGCTTCAACGCCAAATCGCGGCTCGCGTGCTTCCGAATCGAGCAGATCTCGCTTACGAACCGAGCGCGCAGGGCATCCGCACCGACTTTGCGGAAGAGTGGCTTGGAACCCGAATTCCCGAAGAGAATCTGCCGGGTTGGCTCCGTTGGTTTGGTCAAGAATCGGCGCGCGCGGGATTCCGATTGGGCGCGCTCGATACCGTCGCCGTCACGGTTGCCATTGGCGCCATCATGGGACTCGGCTGTCAGATTGCCGTGGGGTTCACGCGGCTTTCACTGCTCGTCGGCCTCATCGCATCATGTATATTCGTTATTTTTCTGAATATAACCGCCACGCGACGCGTTCGGCGTCTCGAGGAACAATTGGCCGATCTGCTCGATGCCGCCGTCGGCGCGTTGCAGGCGGGCATCGGTCTTCGGCAGGCGCTTGAAATCGTTCGTGGTAGCCGCAAGCCTCCGATCTCACATTGGCTTAATACCGTCTTTGCGATGATGGACGTCGGCGTTCCGCTTGCGCAGGCGATGCGCGAGACGACGCGGTCATTGCGGTCAAAATATTTCGATTTATTGACCATTGCCGTTGACGCGAACGTCGAAGCGGGAAGCAGTCTGACGCCGATGTTGCTCGGGCTATCGCACCGCATTCGTGACTCCATCCGACTTCGTCGTCGCGTGCAGAGCATCACCGCCGAGTCCCGACTCTCGGTCATCGCGCTTTTTGTTATTTTATACGCCATCGGCCTTTATGTTTGGTACATGCGACCCGACAACATCCTCTTCCTCATGTCGCATCCCATCGGTTCCATCTTGCTCAAAATCGCGCTCGCCATGCAGGTCGTGGGAACGCTTTGGATTCTCTACCTGTTAAAGACGAAGGAATAAACCATGAGCGGCACATGGATAGGTCTTGGATTGTTTGGCGTCATGCTGGCCGCCGCGATTGCGGGATTGGTTTGGTGGAGTCGTCGCGAGGCGCTCAAAGTTACGATTCGTCAGCGGCTCGGACTTTCGGGTCCCGCGGGCGGCGTTGCCGTGCGTTCCTCAATGATCGAGTCGCTCCCTTGGCTCGATCGAGCACTCGATATTTTGATGCTGAATCCGATCCTGACGATGTATTCGGGGTGGCTGCGACGCGCGGGATATCGCGACGCCGACGCACCTTACGCTTACTTCTTCGGCAAGATCATCATCACGGCACTCTGTCTTGTCGCCCTTTATTCATTGCCCTCGGTTATACAGCCCCTTTATCTCCATGGAGGCTTTCCCGTTGCGGGGATTATTACCGCGCTCATTATTTGGTTCTTTATGGATTTATTGTTGTGGCGCAAGGTGCAGCAATATCGCCGCCAAATTCTGGGTGACCTTCCGTTCTGGCTCGATCTTCATACGACGTTGCTCGAAGGCGGCATGGGTTTTGACGAAGCTCTCGCGCGGATTTACGTCGAGAAGGGAAGCCAGCGCAATCGCCCGATTTTCGACGAACTGCAGCAGGTCTATCGCCTCATGCATCTGGGCGCGTCGCGTTCCGACGCGTTGCATTCGATGGCCGATCCGCTCCAGATAGACGCCCTCGACGTTGCCGTCGCTGCGATTATTCAGGGTGAAATCATGGGCGTCGGCATGGTCAATATTCTTCGCTCGCAGGCCGATATGGTTCGAAACCAAGTCTGGGAAGATTCGCTAACGCAGGCGCAACGCCTGCCAGTCGAACTCATTTTCCCAATGGCCGTCGCGATCCTGCCTTCATTGTTTCTATTGCTCATCGGCCCGCCGCTGCTCCGGCTCATTGACGCCTTCACGCGGATGTAAGAAGTTAACGCAAAGACGCAAAGACGCAAAGACGCAGAGGCGCAAGGAGCGCGATTGCGTTGGAGCGGAGCAAGCAGAATTATACCCGTTCTCGAAAGTTTTGTCGTGGCGTGACCGATTGAAATTGCAGCCTCAACGAGGCTGCGGCCTTCAGCCCCACGTTGGAGCGAAGCGACTACGTGGGGTGAGCGGCGAGAATAATTTGAACCTCGAAGAGGTTCCGGCCTTGTCGATGTGGGCCGCAACCTCGTTGAGGTTGCAAGACGCGCGCGCCCGAATCCAAGGTAGGCTTCGCTTCGCTCGCCAACCTTGGGCTGGAGGCCGATGCCTCTTCGAGGCATTTTCAATATTCGAACCAAACTTTAGAGAACCGTTAGCTCATATGACTGGGAAGAAGCAGTGCAGGTAGTGCAATACAAAGCCAAAAAACTAGGGCGATAAGAACTCCGATTGTGACCGCGGCGCCGTGGAATTTGAAGAAATAACGTTCCATAGCCAATCCTGTTGCCATCGTAATTCCCGGGAAGAAAACCCAAATGAGCCGATCCAGTCCCTCGCCCACCAATGTATTTAGCCATCCATCACTATGACCGCCTTCGAGACGATCTAGGAGAGTACAGCTTGCCGTGTAGAGCATCCAAGTAATGAATCCCGAAAAGACCGTTTGATAGAAAATCGTCATCGCCGTCTCCATTTTTGTCAGCGATTGATTCGGTGCGATTTTCATCCTGATCAACTTATCGTGATAAGAGAGCATTAAATGTCATTATGGTGCGTATAGTAGTTCTCGGAAGTCTGCAGAGTCGACCTACAGTTCCGGACAAAACTTAAGCCATGATCTCGCGAACTACGTGACCGTGAACGTCGGTGAGGCGGAAGTCGCGGCCTGCGTATCGGTAGGTCAGTTTTTCGTGATCGAAACCGAGCAGCGCCAGCATGGTCGCATGTAGATCGTGCGGGTGAACCGGATTATCCTGCGCCTTGAAACCGAATTCGTCGGTCGAGCCATAAACCGTTCCACCTTTGACTCCGCCGCCCGCAAGCCAGCAAGTGAAACCGTAGTGGTTGTGGTCGCGGCCATTGATCTTGCCCGCGTTGGCTCCCGCCTGCGGCAATTCGACGGTCGGCGTCCGACCAAATTCGCCGCCCCAAAGCACGAGTGTATCTTCGAGCATCCCGCGTTGTTTCAAATCCTTGAGCAATGCGCCGATGGCTTGATCGCATTGTTTGGCAAGCCTACGATGGTTGACTTCAATATCGTCATGGTTGTCCCACGGCTGACCCTCGCCATGCCAAACCTGCACATAGCGCACGCCCTTTTCGAGCAGTCGTCGCGCGATCAAAATCTGCCGCGCCTGAACCCCTTCGCCGTACATCTCGCGGATATGCGCCGGTTCTTTGGAAACGTCGAAGGCGTCGCTCGCTTCGAGTTGCATCCGGTAGGCCAGCTCGAACGATTGTATTCGCGCTTCGAGCGCGGCGTCCTCGCTGCGCGCTTTTTCGTGCCGCTCGTTCAATTCTTTAAGAAGATCAAGTTGCTTGCGCTGAGCCTTGAGTGAAAGCGACGGATTGCGAACGCATTCGACGAGCTTATCGAGATCGGTGTGCTCCGTGTTGATGTAGGTTCCCTGATAAACGCCCGGCAGGAACGCCGACTGCCAATTCTGCGATTCCTGAATCGGATAGCCGCCGGGGCACATCGCCATGAATCCGGGGAGGTTTTGGTTTTCGCTGCCGAGGCCATAAGTGACCCACGATCCCATGCTCGGACGCGGCAGCCTCGATTCGCCGCAGTTCATCATGAGGAGCGAGGGTTCGTGGTTCGGCACGTCGGCGTGCATCGAGCGAATGACGCAGATGTCGTCGATGCTTTCGGCGACGTGCGAAAAAAGTTCGCTGACTTCAATGCCGCTCTGGCCGTACTTTTGAAATTTGAAAGGCGAGGGGAGCGCCGCGCCAGTCTTTCGCTCGGTGCGGAGATTTTCGATCGGGAGTTGCTGTCCGGCGTATTTATCGAGCGAGGGCTTCGGGTCGAACGTATCCACATGAGACGGCCCGCCGTTCATGAAAAGATGAATAACCCGTTTGGCCTTGGCGGGAAAGTGCGGAGCCTTGGGCGTGAGAGGATTGATGAACCCTTCATTCGCATGGGCGTCGCTAAGAAGCCCGGTCGTTCCGAGCAATCCCGTAAGACCCAACATTCCGAAACCAACTCCCGCCCGCTCCAAAAATTGCCGCCGAGTGAGAAATCGGTCTGCGAGACGGGGGCTGTGATCGTGCTCTGACATGCAGGTATTCTAGGGCCAGTTGCGAAAAAGGACAACCCCAGATCGCAGAGTTTCAACGCAACGGACGCAGAGGACGCGAAGGAATAGCCGCGAAATTTCATAAGCACTCTGGTTTGGAATTCGTATTTTTCCTCCTTTGCGTCCTCTGCGTCCTTTGCGTTTGATCGAATTGAGGATTATGCTGAACGAAGTTTATGTTCAACTCCAGCAGCGACAAATCCCCCCGTTTTCAATCGCTGATTGCATTGCTTATCCTCGGCTGGATGGCGGGAATATTTGCGGCTCACGGCGAGGAATTCCGCACGACGACACGACCGCAGGTTTCCATCCCTTGGATTCAGATCGGCAACGTGAAGCACGATCCGACGGGAATTGAGTTTGAGGCGACGATTCTATCTGGAACGAAATTCAAAGAACCGGGCGATCCGTGGGTTTTTTGCGTTCCATCCGAAGGCGATCTGAGAATCAAGGTCGTGGATTATTCGCTCGATGGTCAAAGCCTTGTGCCGCGCGCCGAGGATGCGCCGACGACTGCGTGGACCGCCGTTTCGACTTCCGCCGAAATCCATCGACTCGGTTTCATGCGGCGATGGCCTCTCGCGACCGTGCGGGTGAACAGTGGTTTTCTGGATCCCGTGCGAGAAATTATTCCAACAGGCGGCGGATCAAAGTCACGAGCAACGGTCACGGCGCGGCTTCGGATCGAATGGGACACGCCGCGAGATATGGAGCTTCCGCCTCCGCATTCGGAGGATTTGTCTGATACTTCAAGTTGGCGGAAAGTCGCGCAAACATTGGTCGCGAACACACAAGGCTTGCGCCGATTTCAAGTTGCGATTCCGCCGATCCGCGAAGAGATCAATTTGCAGATACGCGATCCTCGCGCTGCGTTGCCGCCGCCTGCGCAAGGATCGCGTAAATGGTTGCGATTGCGTGTCGAGGGTGAGGGACCGCACCGGATTTCGCTGAAGCATCTTGCCGAAACAGGATGGGCGGAAGAGGCTGCCGACCCGGGACGGTTACGATTATTTCACGGGATGGCTTCCGAACCACTTCTGCGACGCGGAGTTGGCAATGAAAGCGAAATCTATTTTTGGAACGGAGACACGGCGACATATAGCAAAGATCGCGTGTATTGGCTGACGGCCGATTCTACTTTGCCTGATCCCCTTTTCAAAACGGACGCGTCGTCTGGATCGCTGCCCGCCGAGCCGTTTGTTCTCGCGGAGAATGTTACGCGGCTTGCCGTGCTCTTGGACCACGACCGAGATCTCCGAATTTCCTACGGCGACTTTCAATCGGTTCGCGCGATGCGTTGGGTGGATGCGCCGCTCGAGCCGGGCATCGCGCACCGAATCCACGCTGAATTGCCGAACGCCGATTTTTCATCCCCGACGCCGCCGAAGGTGGACGCCGTCTTTCGGTTTTACTTTGAATTGGACAGCCTCGTGCATAGCCCCGTTTCGACGCATGGAATTCAGGTGGCCGTCACAGCGGATGGCGGCGCAACAACGACGATGACATTTACGGATGATCTTCATGCGACTTTTGGACTTCAATTGCCCGTTGCGGCGGTTACGGATGGCGCAACCACCTTCACATTAAAATTGCTTGTGCCGATCCAAAACCACGGCATCCTGCAACTGTGGTTTGATTCCTTGGAGATTCGATATCCAGGGAAGTCGCTGCTCCGCGATGGGCGACTGACGTTACGGCATGATGACGCATTTTCGAGTCGCGGGCTTATCTGGACTCAACTCGATGAGCCGAGCAGTCCGCTGGTATTTTCGATTCATGCTAATAGCCCTCCCTCGCTTACGCCGGCCTCGATGCGCGGGGATGCGAGGGGAATACTTCGCGCGAATGATCCGCGAACGCGCATCGAGCTTTACGATCCGGCAACGATACCGTGGGCGGATCGCTTTGAAGTTCCGCAGACCGATGACCTTGCCTCAGAAGAGCAAGGCGCGGATTATTTGATCGTCGCGCATGACGATTTTCTTACCTCGGTCGAACGCCTCGCGGCTTTTCATCGGGACGCGGGGAGATGCGTCCGAGTTGTGTCTGTTCAATCCGTTTACGACCAATTCAGCGGTGGCGAAATGTCCCCATTTGCGCTTCGGGATTTCTTCGCGCACACTCTCGCGCACTGGAAACACGGCGCGCCTCAACAGATTCTTCTTGTCGGCGACTGCACGAGCGATTACCTCGATTACGCGAAAAAAGGCGTTCGGAATTGGGTGCCCAGTTTTTCTTATCCGGCGATGTGGAACCAGTGGGCCTCGGACGAATGGATGGGGCTGGTCGCGGGTAAGGACTCGCTCAGCGATTTCATGATCGGGCGGATTTCGGTCAATAATGGCAAAGATCTCGATGTGGTCATCACTAATATCATCAATCACGCCTCTTCCAACACGATGGGACCGTGGCGCAATCGTTCCGTGCTTGTTGCCGACAATGAGCCCGAATATCCAAAACTACTTAATGATTTTTCGGAGCACAACGTCCCGGGCGCGTTCGAGACCGTGCGCGATTACCTAAGCGAACTTCCGATGCAGGACAATTACTACGCGGAGGACGAGCGGCGGCGTTTTGTCTTCGCGCAGGAAGGTCGTTGGATGAAAATAAGTTCTCATGCGACGGAGAAATTGCGCGCGGCGTTTCTCGATGGCGCGGCGATGATCTCTTACTTCGGTCACGGATCGCCGAATGTCTGGGCTGACGAGCGAATCTGGTTCGGGGGCGCGAGTCCCAATAGCGATAATTTGAGTCTTAAGGGTTCGCGGCGCGCGCCGTTCGTCGTCAACTTCACCTGCAATTCCGGCGCGATTGATTATCCAATTCCGCAGTGGAACGTGAACATCATCGAGGACATGCTGCGCGTCGAAAATGGCGGGGCAATCGGCGCATTTGTTCCTTCGGGTCCGGGCCAGACCACGATGCAAGATCCATTGGGGCATTTTCTTTTTGACACCGTATTCGAGGATCGGTTGGAAACGCTGGGTGAAATCGCGACGCTCACTCGATTAAGAATGGCGGCGCTCGGAACCGCCGACGAATACGTCTATATGTATATTCTGCTGGGCGATCCGCTCTCGAAAATGGATCGCGTTACCGACGCGCGGACGTTTGATTTGCCCAAGCCAGCTTATCAACGCAACGAAGCCATCGAAGTTACTTTGGAGAAAGTGGAACCGGCTTCTGGAAAGTTCGTGGCGCAACTGGCCGCGCCAAACGGTGAGACTTTGTGGTGGGGCGTTGCAAATCCCTATTCAAACGGCGAGATTAAATTGAATGTGGTCACGGTTCCATCTCTGCCCGATGGACAGTGCATATTGCGTGTTTATGCGTGGGATGAAATTTCCAAGCGCGATATGGCGGCGAGCGGAAAGTATGAAGTCGCACCGATGGCCGCCACGCCGCCGGGGTTCCAGCTTGCGTCAGGACCGCTGATGCGATTTCGGTTGGAATCAACTCGAACGGAACCGGAAATTCCTTCCGAGGGGAACACGATTTTCGTTCACGCGACGCTCGAAAATGCGGGCGACCAACCGACATCTCCCGCGCAGGCATCGCTCTATCCGACCGATCCGCGTCTCGGCGCGGAGCCGGTTTACAACCACAACACCTATCGAACGCAAGGAGTCGAAATCGCGCCGATCCCGCCGGGCGGAAGTCGCGATATTGCGCTTCGCTGGGATCCCAGCTTCAACGCGGGGGATCAAACGTATTGGATCAAGATTGATACGACTCCTAATATCCCTGGCGATCAAGAGAACGATCTGTTGGCGGATGGTAAAGTGCATGTGAAATCAACTTGGAAACTCGGATTTCGAAATGTGCGGGCGGAGGCGAACGAGGAAGATGCGCGGGCGATGCGGATCCGGCTTTCAGTGGATGTTGTGAATCAGGGCGAGACCGATGCCAAGAGCGTTTCGGTGGCTTTCTTCCGCGGAGGGAAGGCGATTCTTCAAAACGTGATTAACGAGCAAACGTTGCCCGTCATCCCGGCGAACTCAAGCGTCCCCGTGAATTTTGAATGGAACTTCGGCACGCGTGAAAATCTTGCCGACGCCGATGGAGTCCGCGGCTTCAGAGTTCAGGTCTGGATCAAGGGAACGAAATTGCGAATTACGACGCCGTTGCCGGAACCGCCGCCGGCCAATTAAGATTTCCATTTAACCGCCGATGAACGCCGATTCACGCCGATGAAATCCGATTCATGGGTGGCGTGATGACCGCACCCCATCAAAAATAATCCAGAATTCCTTTGCGTCCTTTGCGTCCATTGCGTTTCATCATTACCGTTCAATGGAGGAAGCGAAAACATGGAAAAGCAGGCGATTAATCGGCGAACGTTTATGGAGAAAGTCGGTGGCGCGGCGGCTGGCATGGCGGTATTGCAGGCCGCTGGGTGCGCGACGGCTACCAAGCAGTACGCAAAAGCTCCATCGGAACCGCGACGGACGGGCGCGAACGAAAAAGTTCGGCTCGGTTTCATTGGCGTCGGCGGTCGCGGTCGCAACTTGTTGCAGCGGTTTGTCGAAACAAACGACGTTGAAGTTAAGCTAATCTGTGACGTGAAAAAGGACTCGCTAGCTGAAGCGATGAAGATCGGCGGCGAGAAATCGTGCGAGGACTATCATGACGTTTTAAGCCGCAGCGACATTGACGCGGTCGTTATTGCAACGCCCGATCACTGGCACGCGATTATCGCCATCGAAGCCTGCATGGCGGGCAAGGATGTTTACGTCGAGAAGCCTCTCGCGCTCTGCGTCGAAGAAGGTCGCCGCGTCGTGCAAGCCGCGCGCAAATACGGCCGCATTGTCCAGATGGGAACGCAGCAGCTCAGCGGGACGTATTATCACGAGGCGAAGGAGCGTATTAAAAAAGGCGAACTCGGAAAGGTGACGATTGTCCGCGCGTGGAATCTGCGCAACACCTATCCCGGTATGGGCAACCCCGCCGATTCCGCTCCACCCGACTCGATCAATTGGGATCGTTGGCTTGGACCTCGTCCGTACGTAAATTACAACCGCGTTAAGGCGTCGGGCGCGTTTCGAAACTTTTGGGAATATGCGGGAGGCATTCTCACCGATTGGGGAACGCACCATTTCCATTCGATCCTCGACATCATGGGTTACGATGCGCCGTTAACGGTCAGTTCGGTCGGTGGGCGCTTTCTTATCAATGACATCTCAACTGTCCCCGATACGCTGACCGCGCAATATCAATTTAAGAATTGGATCATGGAATACGCGAGCAGCGAAACGAACAGCAAAGCGCCTTACGGTTCGCAATACGGCATCGAGTTTTGCGGCAACGAAGCGACGATGTATCTTGATCGCAAGGGGTTCATCATCACTCCGGAACGCGACAAGGCGAATCCTACCGTTGTCGGCCAGCCGACGCAGGACAATTTTCTTCCGCCGGGACTCGACGAGAAACACACGCGCGATTTCTTGCATTGCGTCCGCACGCGCGAGGTTCCAAAAAGCGAAGTCGAAAACGGCCACAAGGCGACGACCCTCTCGCATCTCGGCAATATTTCAATTCGCGTTGGACGACAAATCCGCTGGGACGCCGAAAAAGAACGCATCATCGGCGACAAAGAAGCCGACGCGTTGCTCAGGCGAACCTATCGAAAGCCTTACGTTTTGCCGGAGGTGTAATGCGCTATTTATGGACGGCGACAGTGACGGTGATGCAGACTTAAACGCAGAGAGGTTGGGTCCCAAATGCATAAACAACTTACGGCCATAATCGAACGCGAAGGCGATGGATACGTCTCTCTTTGCCCGGAACTCGATATTGCCAGCCAAGGGGACACTATCGAGACGGCCCGCGAGAATCTTCGCGAGGCGCTTGAGCTTTTTTTTGAAACCGCTTCGCCCGAAGAAATTCAAGCTCGCCTACACGAAGAGGTATATGTAACGCGGATGGAGATTGTAGTTGGGTAAGTTACGTATCCTGTCTGGAAGGGAAGTGTGCGCCATTCTTACGCGACACGGTTTTGTGGAGGCGCGTCAGCGTGGCAGCCATATCGTGATGCAAAAACGATTGCCGGATTCCACTCTTACCGTACCCGTGCCAAATCATTCCGAACTACGCGTCGGCACACTCCAATCCATTATCCGACAATCGGGTATTGGCAGAAGCGAATTCGAATCATAAGGGCTACTTTTCCAGCGACGCCCGCAAAATCTCGTGATCGTTTCGAATGACAATGTGTTTGTTGGCGTAGGCCGGGTGAACCCAGTTGACCGTGCTGGCGAAAAGCTTGCGTGGGCCGAACCCTGAGTTCGTGTCCGGATCTATCAGATGCGTCCGATCAATCTCGATCGGCCCCTCGGGCGTCAGCTTCAGAATCAACAAATCTCCGTTGTCGTTGTTGAAGAAATATTTGTCGCCGTGCTTGACGAGGAATCCCGACCCCCATCGGCCTTGTCTGGATAGCTTATCGTTTTCCCAAACCCGCTCGCTCGTCATGAGCTTCAGCCCGCGAAACATGCCGTAGCTGCACGTCCCGTAAAAATAATCCTCTTCGATCACCGGCGTGGTGATGACGGAGTGCAGTCCCACGGTTTTGGTTGGCATTTCGCTCTTGCCCTTGACCTCCCAGACCTTTTTGGCGCCGGGCTTGGCCGGGTCCAGTTCCACCAACATGGATCCGCTATAAAAAGACGACACAAGGATATAATTACCGCTCTTGACCGGCGTCGCAATCGCCATCACATTCTGAACCCGATGCGGCACACTCCAATAAACTTCGCCCGTGACCGGGTTCAACGAGTGCAGCGCCTGGATGTCCCAGATAATCAATTGACGAACCCCGCCCGATTCAAAAATGATCGGCTGCGAGTAACCCAATTCATAATCCGTCGGCAGCGCGCGCCAGATCTCCTCGCCGGTTAATTTGTTAAAAGCCTTGACCTGTCCGCCCCCTTCGCCGCCAGTGATGAAAATCGCCCGGTCTCCATCCACCAGCGCCGAACTCGACATGCCGAAGATCGGAATGGTCGTGTCGTAATCCTCGCGGCAGTCCTTGCCCCAAATGGTCTTTCCGGTCGCCATGTCAATACAGCGGATCGTCCCCGCCGCACCAAGAGTATAGACCCTGTCGCCGTCAATCGTCGGCGAGGCGCGCGGACCCGTGTGATACGACTGCATGATCTCACGGTAGTGGGTCTCCCAACCGTTTTCCCAGATCGTCTCGCCGGTGATCTCATCCAGGCAGACGACCCGCTCCAAGGCTTCCATGAGCGTCGAGTCCGGCTTGGCTTTGTAATCCATCGTTACCACGCGCCCCTTGGAGACCACCGGCCCGGAGTAACCCATGCCGATCGGCTTCCGCCACGTGACCTTCAGCCCGCCTTCGGGGAACTGCTCAAGGATGCCGTCTTCTTTCCAGATCGCCAGCCGACCCTCCCCGCGCCACTCCGGCCAGTCCTCCGCCCGCGCGGATAGACTCACGAGCGCAAGCAATCCCATCAGTCCCAGTCTCGCGGCAATAGTGGAAATCAAACCTGAACGAACAAGAAAAACGCGCATCATGAATATTGCTCCAATTCAAAGTTGGGCGGATCAGAATCGCCAGCAAGCCTATCTGAAGTGACTCCGCCGCGTCGCAGAATTGTGGCCGTAAATCGCTCGGCTGTAAAGGACGGGGTGCGGTATTGTCCGTATGAATCACCCCAAGTTCATCCAGACTGCGATGCTTGACGCGAAATAATGGAAATCAGAAAACAGAAATTGGGGGACAGCAAGAGCGGTTCTCGAAATTTTTGTCCCGAGATTGTAGATGCCTCGAAGAGGCATCGGCCTTCAGCCCAAGGTTGGCGAGCAACGCGAAGCCTACCTTGGGTTCGGGTGTAGCAATATTGCAACCTCAACGAGGTTGCGGCCCGCAGCGACAAGGCCGGAACCTCTTCGAGGT
>CAZPIK010000076.1:0-10955 GCA_964586185.1 uncultured Candidatus Sumerlaeota bacterium
CACAACAGTGAAAAAGGAAGTTGTCGTCTATTCACCCCACGGTCAGGAATTGCTCGACGAATATGAAAAGAAGTTCGAGGCCGCTCATCCAGATATCAATGTCGTCGCACGCTTCATTCCGACGGGGCAAATCATCGGCCAAATCCGCATAGACAAATCCGCGCCGACGATTGACGTCTGGTGGGGCGGCACGAGCGCATACTTCGGTCAGGCAAAGTCCGAAGGTTTGCTCGCGCCTTATAAGCCAAGTTGGTCGAACGCCTCGCCCGCTGATTACCACGATCCCGATGACACTTGGTACGCCCAGTTTCTTCAAGTCCCGGCGATTATGTTCAACAGCGCGATCTATAAGGACACCGATTTTCCGGCGTCATGGAACGGATTGCTCGATCCCAAATGGAAGTCCAAGATCGTCATTCGCGAGCCAATGGATTCGGGAACGATGAAGACGATCTACGCGGGACTCATTTGGCATCTGGGCGGCTCATCACACGATCCCGCGCTCGGTTACGATTTCCTAAAGAAGCTCGACGGGCAAACCAAGACCTACCTGCCCAATCCGCAGGCGCTTTACGACCGCATTGCCAAAAGTCAGGAAGGCTACATTACGCTCTGGAATGTCACTGACATCATCTTTCAGGCCGAGGCGAATAAGTATCCGTTCGGCTATCGCATTCCCGAAGACCCCGTTCCCATTTCGGTTGATCCCATCGGAATCGTGAAAGGCGCGCCGCATCCCGAAGAAGCAAAACTTTTCTACGAATTCGTCACGTCGAAGGAAAGTTGCATCGCCCTCGCGCGCGATCACTATCGCATCCTAGCTCGCGCGGACATTTCGAAAGAGGTACTCCCGCCCCGCATGACGAGCATCGCCTTCACACCCATGCCGATGAATCTCGCCGAGTTCGACGCCCGACAAACCGAGTGGATGGAACATTGGCGCAGCGCGATCCGCGATCCGGAGAAGTGACGTGGGCGAGATTGTTATCTCCGGCTTGCGCAAGGCTTTTACCGATCCCTCAGGGCGTCGCGTCGAAGTCTTGAAGGGAATTGACCTCAAGATCGAACGAGGCGAATGCTTCTCGCTTTTGGGACCTTCCGGCTGCGGAAAGTCCACGCTCCTCCGAATCCTGAGCGGTCTCGAACGCCCCGACAACGGAACGATCTCGATGGACGGGAGCGACGTCACGGATTGGCCCCCCGAACGCCGACCGACCGCGATGGTCTTTCAATCTTATGCTCTCTTCCCGCATCTCTCCGTCGAGGGAAACGTCGCTTTCGGATTGAAAGTTCGCGGGATTTCAAAAAATCAAATCAAGAAGCGCGTTGACGAAGCTCTCGATCACGTCCAACTCGCTGGGTTGCACGCGCGCCGAATGGATGAACTTTCGGGCGGTCAGCAGCAACGCGTCGCCCTCGCGCGAGTTCTCGCCGTTGAGCCACCGATCATCCTTATGGATGAACCGCTCTCGAACCTTGACGCCGCGTTAAGGCGAAGCACCCGTTCCGCCATCCGGCGGCTTCAAACCGATCTCGGCTTCACGCTCGTTTACGTCACCCACGATCAAGAGGAAGCGCTCATGATCTCCGACCGAATCGGTCTGCTCATGGACGGCAACCTCATCCAATGCGCGACGCCCAAAGCGCTCTACGAAACTCCGGCGACACTCGACGCCGCACGGTTCATCGGTCGGCGAAATCTAATTCCTGTCTTCATCTCGGAAATAACGGAGAAATCGGTTCTCGTTCGACTAAGCGAGAACGCTTCGAGCTCGCATCCGCCCTTGCCGATTTCCCCTCTGTCTCGTCCCGAGAATCTGAAATCGGGCGATCCTACATGGCTCGCGCTAAGACCCGACGAAATCGAAATTATTTCACGAAATTCGCAGTCATCCGTCCGAGCGACATGGCAAGCGGAGATCGAACTTGCGGCATTCGCGGGATCGCAATGGGAAATCGAAGCGCGTTTACTTGATTCTCCCGCGCCGCATTCGCTCGGATTTCTCATGCCCGTCGAGACTAACGTGATTCCGCGCAAGGGCGACAAAATCTCTCTCGCTCCCCTTGCCAACGGAGGCCTGCTCTTTCCGCGGCACCAATCATGATTTGATTCATCATTGCAATTTTGAACAAGCAGATGACAACTTTTCCAATTAACGTAAAGGGCGCAAAGGAAAATTCGCGCTCGTTCATGAAATCCTTTTTGAAATTCTCTGACCGCGCGTGGTTTGTTCCCGCATCTCTGCTGGGTTTGGTCGTTGCGGTCGCCATTATTGCGCCGTGGATCGCGCCGCAAAATCCATATGCGCTTGCGGATCTCCGCCTTGAAGACGCCTATCTACCGCCGATCTGGCTCCGAAATGCAGAACCCAAAGTTGCCGCAAGTTATCTGCTGGGAACCGACACTCAGGGGCGCGACATGCTTTCCGCCGTTCTATATGGACTTCGCACCTCGCTCGTAGTGGGCGCGGCGGGGACAGCGCTCGCGATGGCATTCGGCGTCGCACTCGGCCTTATATCCGGATACCGCGGCGGGCGGTTTGATGCGTTCGTCATGCGCGCAGCTGATATTCAACTTTCGTTTCCCTCGATCTTAATCGCGCTCTTCATGATGGCGGTGTGGGGTCAGGGACTCATTAAAATCATCGTCGCCGTTGCATTGACTCATTGGGTGCTCTACGCGCGGATCGTGCGGGGGAGCGTCCTCGCCGAGCGCGAAAAGGATTACGTCGCGGCCATTGTGTCGCTCGGCGCGCGCGTTCCGAGAATCCTCTTTCGCCATCTTCTTCCAAATCTCGTGGGACCAATCATCGTCGTTTCCGCCGTGCAATTCGCCTCGATTGTCATGCTCGAGGCCACGCTCAGCTACTTGGGCGTCGGAGTCCCGATCACGCGCCCCTCGCTCGGGATGCTCATCGAAGCGGGCTTCAAGGATTTTTTCAGCGGGCGATGGTGGGTTTGGTTCTTCCCCGGTCTCGCGCTACTGATTCTCATCGTCGCCATCAATTGGTTGGCCGACTCGTTGCGCCAGGATGAACAATCCGGGACTTGATCGTTTATCCGAAGTTGAAACGACGCGGCGAACGTAGCAGGATGTCGCTGCAAAAGGATCGTCCGAGTATGATTGCGCCCAAACACCGAATTCACTTCAGGTTCCTGCCATGGGGTTTCGCCGCGATGGTTGCGGCAGGCTGCGGGAATGGAGATTCGAGCAAGGTTCCGGTCGTGGAATCTAAACCTGCGCCGAAACTTGATCCCCATGTGGTCGTTGCTCCGTCAGTCCCTTCCACACCCGTTGATCCCGAGCTCGAAGCCCGGCGACGATCCATCCCGGGCGGATTTGTTCTGCTGCCCGATGAACCCGGATTCACAATCGAAAATGGTTGGGGAAATTTGGATACCGATCCGAACTCCGAATCGCGCATCACTCGCTGGACAGTCGGCCCGAAACAGAAAATCGAATGGAACGCGCCGTCCTCTCCCGGAGAATACGTCATCCGCGCGATATTTTTTCGGCCTCATCCCTTTCCGGCGGAAAATGTTCAAGTGAAGGCAAAACTCCCCGGGGACCAAGAACCGCAAGTGGTTGAAGCGGGACTGCGCGACGTGATTTTGGAAGGCGCCGTGACGACCACCAAGCCAAGAGAAAAATGGCTCGCGGAGTTTGAATCGCCGACATGGAAGCCCGCGATGCTCATCCCGGGATCAAATGACCCTCGCGAGATCGGAATGATTTTTTTGCGCATCGAAGTCATTCCCAAGAATCCTCCGCCTGCAAATCCGGCTCCTGAAACCCCGGTCGGACCTCCAAGAAAATTTCCAACACGAGTTGGCCATCCGATTGCTGAAAACACTCCCCAGCCAGTTCCTACGGCAACTCCGCTTCCCGAACCGACCACGACACTGGTGCCAGAGGCAACGCCAGCGCCCACCAAGTCCAATCAGGCCAAGGGTTCCACTAAAAAGTCCAAGTCGGGCAAAAATTGATCGGAGCGCCACTGATTTTTTTAGACTCATGCTTTTCCCAAAGTGGCCGATAGATTAGCTAGTACGACCGGAAAGGGGAAATCCATTGCCCGTCGCGGGAACGTGAGAATCCAAATCACACCGCGCGGATGCTCGCCACATAACTCCCGTTTCAGTTACATACCGATTCTTATCGTCATATTTTGAAAGGGAGGAATGTATCATGAGTCCGAGCGACCGCCGTGAGAGCAAATGGATCAACCCTGAGTTTCAAAACCACTTTTTGAAAACAGTCTTTATGCTTGAGGGATTGGCGATGTTCGCCGGGGCCTCGCTGATGGCCGTTGCATGGTGCGTGTTTTACCTCATGCCCGGCGCGTTTGTTTTCCATTGGAGCATCTATCTCGGAATTTTTCTGGTGGCGTCGGTGTGCATTTCGCTGGGCGTCGTTGGGATCACCCTGCGCACGTCGCACAATATCTGCGGTCCGATTTTCCGCGTGATCGAATGCCTGAAGGCATTGCGGCGACACGAGCATCCGGGATTCATCCAGTTCCGGCAGGACGATTACTTTAAGGAATTGGAAGAGGCCGTGAATGACACTCTCGAGGTTATTTACGATCAGGAGGACTACAACACGTTTCAGGGCGACGGGGGCAAAGTGCACGAGTTGATGCCCAAGCCCGGTCCAGTCCAAATGATCCACTCGACGGGTGCCGCGGCCCACGATCCCAACTCCAAATGGATGGCGATTTAGCGGGATGCGATTCGCGCGACAAGCGATGAATTGAAATCGAGGCGAGATTTAGCGCATAGTGGAGCCAAGGGTAGGGTTCCATGTCGCGCATCCGCCTCGGTTTCGCATTTTTGATACTGGTGTTTGCCGCCGGAACCGCACTCGCCGATGCCGACCGTTTTTCACTTTTTCGAAAGAAATCCAACGTCCGCATCCAAAATAAATTTACGTTCGTCCGAGTTGAATACGACAGCGAAGGCTACGACGGCGAATCAGGGTATTTCTACGAGGGGCGATATTGGCTCCGCTGGGAGACCGATTATCCCGAGGCCGATGAGAATTTTACATTCCGGCTTTCGGAACTCACCGCGCTTGATCCCAATCCGCGGTCGGAAAAGCGACGACTCACAGACCCCGACCTTGCCGATTTTCCGCTGCTCTATATGTGCGACGTCGGATGGATGAAACTCTCGGACAAAGAGCGCAAGGGGCTGCGTGAGCATCTCCTTTCGGGAGGGTTCCTTTGGGTGGACGACTTTTGGGGCGACGCGGAGTGGGCAAACTTCGAGCGCGAGATGGGCGAAGTGCTGCCGGGTAAACCTTGGCGCGACATCCCCGCCACCCATCCGATCTTGAACGTCGTTTTTCAGCTCAAGGAATGCCCGCAAGTTCCGGCGCGCGATTTCGCGATTCGCGGCTGGAAATTCGATCCGCCCGATATCCACAAAGCCGAGGGCGGTTTCTTTGGCGCGACCAACGTGGACAAGGTTAACTTTCGCGGATGGTTCGATGACAAAGGTCGGTTGATGGTCGTCTGCACTCACAACACCGACCTTGGGGATGGGTTTGAACGCGAAGGTTTGGAAGAATGGTATTTCGAGACCTATTCAATCCCCGCTTATGCGATGGGGGTGAATATCGTCGTTTACGCGCTGACGCATTAGGCGGGATTTATCCGGCGATTACTCTTTGATCGCGCCGGTCGCGAGTCCCTTGCGCCATTGCAAATAGGCCTCAATAAACCCGCCGATTTCACCGTCCATCACCGCGGGAACGTTCCCGCTCTCAAAATCCGTGCGGGCGTCCTTCACCAACATGTACGGCTGAAAGACGTACGAACGAATCTGACTTCCCCAAGCGATGGCTTTTTTCTCGCTGTCCTTGGCCGCCTGCTTTTCCTGACGTTCCTGCAATACCTGCTGATAGAGCTTCGAACGGAGCATCTTCATCGCCGTGGCTTTGTTCTTATGCTGGCTCCGTTCGTTCTGGCATTGCACGACCGTTTTGGTCGGCAAGTGCGTTATGCGAACGGCGGATGAAGTCTTGTTGACGTGCTGACCTCCCGCGCCGGAAGAGCGGTAGGTATCAATCTTCAAATCCTCATCGCGGATTTCGATTTCGATGGTGTCATCCACTTCAGGGTAAACATCCACCGCGCAGAACGAAGTGTGTCGCCGCTTGTTGGCATCGAAGGGCGAAATGCGCACAAGACGATGCACTCCGGCCTCGCCTTTCATATAACCATACGCGAATTCGCCGCGGATAAGGAGCGTCGCGCTGCGGATTCCTGCTTCTTCGCCATCCTGAAGGTCCACGAGTTCCGCCACGAGATCGTTCCGCTCGCAATAGCGAGTGTACATGCGTAGCAGCATGTTCGCCCAATCGCACGATTCGGTTCCGCCTGCGCCAGCGTGGATATAAACGAAACAGGCGAGCGCGTCTTCGGGATCGGTCATGATCGCGCGAAGTTCAAGCGCGTCCACGCGTGCGATGAGCGCGGGCGTTTGCGCGCAGACCTCCGCCGTCATGCTCTCGTCACCGGCGCTGAGTTCGCGCAATTCGTTCAGCTCGTCGGATTCGCGCGCGACGGCCTCCCACGGCTCGACGACCCCTTTGAGCGCCTTGATCCGCTGCATGTGCTTCTGCGCGGCTTCGGGCTGATCCCAAAATCCGGTGGCGGTTGTTTCTTCTTCGAGTTTCGCAATTTCGGCCCGGCGTCCGGCCAAGTTAAAGATAGTCCCGGGTGCGCGCGATCCGCTCGCGGACCTCACGCAACGCGCCAGCGACTTCCTCGGGCTTTAAGGCGGGGAGTACTGGCACGGGACATTCTCCTAATGGGGACGTTGAAGCGGACGGGACGCGCAATCTTCGCTTTCGCAAAGACAAGCGCCGGGTAGTTTAGGGCGTGCGATTTGGGAGTTCAACCTTGATCCTTCATCTATTCCGATTAAGCGCCGAAGGCGCGTCACATTTTTAGCCTAGGGCAACGCCCTAGGAACGCGGTCGCCGTAAAAATCTTGAGGGCTGTTAGCCCGATACAATTGGGGCGGGCTTACAGCCCTTGAATATTGATGCGTCACCTACCTGGGGCGATGCCCCAGGCTGGAAATGAAGCGCACCTTCGGCGCTGAAAAAGTTGGATGAAGTTTTCAAGACCGATTGCCGAAATTCACTCGAATTTGAAATACGCTTGGCAGAGTTTGCGCCATCTCCGTCGCGCCATAAGGGTAACGAAAATAGCAAAGCCAAGCCCGACGGCGGAAGGAAATGCAAAAAAAATCATTGGAGTGTTGCTCATGCTTGCAGGTCCTGACAATGTTCCATAAATGGTATCTAGCGTGACAAAGTAAAAACCGGTGCCCGCCGCAAACAAACCCGGCGTTACACCAAGAACGATACACCACCAAAACGGAACCAGAAGCTTGTAAGATGACTCGGGTTTCGAATTGCAGAGCTTGATCCCAAGATTGAAGCTGCTGATATAGGCCACGGCCACGGCGCTCACTTGCAATCCGAGGATCATACACGCAGCGACGAACGGCATCCCGAGCGGTTTGGCCTGCCATAACGATGCAGCGGGATCACCGAATAATAGGAAGCAGTCGGCGAATGTCATGTTGATCGCAATGGGGGCCGTGAGCATCAGAAGCGGCGGCCACTATCGCGGGTTCAAATATTGGGTGGAGGTTAGATTGGTGAGTGCTAATTCCTCGCGACGGGCTTTTTCGCAGAGATCGCCGACCGTCGGGGACATTCGCAAAAGCATCCACCCGGCGAGCGCGAGCGAAACGAACGTGGAGTAATGCATCACTAGAAAATAGTGAATCGTCATTGCGTACATCAGCGCAGCAAACGCGAGAAGAGTCGGCAAGAGGTCGCCGAGAAAAACCCACGGTCGCCGGGCATAGTAGAAACCAGAGTAACTACTGTTCGATCTTTGCGGTTCGGATGGCATTAACGCGTCGAATTTCTTATTCAAACGTAAAGTAAATTTGGCAGAGCTTGCGCCATCTCCACCGTGCGACGATGGATACGAAAGCGGCAAAGCCGAGTCCGACGGCGGAAGGAAACGCGAAAAAAAGCACCGAGTTTCCGGGTGTGGCCATCGCGCCAGAGAATAACCGAAATAACCTGTCCATGGTCGCCATGTAAAAAACTGTCCCCACCACGAAGAGGATTGGCGTAACTACGAGGACGATGCACCACCAGAAGGGAACCGTGTAGAAGTGGGAGGAATTGGGCTTGGGGCGGCAGAGCTTGATCGCGAGATTGTAACAACCGATAAGCGCAACGGCGACGGCACTAACCTGCAAGCCGAGGATCATGCTTGAAATCAGAATCATCATCCCAAGATTATTGCCGTTCCAATTCACTACGTTTGTGTCGGTCATTAGAAATAGATCGGCGAGCGGCATAGGTACCGCGATGGCAGCCGTCAGCAGGCGTAGCGGAGGCATAAATCGCGGAAACAGGTATTCGCGTGGAGTGAGGCTCGTGAGCGCCAATTCCTCGCGGCGGGCTTTGTCGCAGAGATCGGCAATCGTCGGCGGCATACGCATGAGCGTCCACGCCGCGAACACGAGCGGATACAACAACACAATATAGATAATAAGATCGTCCTCGAACTTCATGTAGAAAAGAGTGGTTCCCAAGGCGAGAAGGAGCGGAATCAGATCGCCGACGAAGACCCACCGCCGACGCGAATAGTAGAAACTTCGGTAACTCTGTCTCTCGTGACTCGTACGCATGAATCAACTCCGCTCGCCGAGGAGCGCGGTGCCGACGCGGATCATTGTCGCTCCTTCTTCAATCGCGACCTCGAAATCGCCGCTCATTCCCATCGAAAGATGGAGCGGACGGAACGACGCGCTCTGTGGAATGTTAGCCATGATTTCGCGCAAGCGGACAAAATATGGGCGCGACCTTTCGGAATTTTCGTCGTAGGGCGGAACAGTCATGAGTCCCTCGGCGCGGATGTGCGGCGCGCGGGAGAGCGCATCCAGCATCGCGGGCAATTCCTCCGGCAATGCGCCGGTCTTGGCTTCCTCGCCGCCGAGATTAATCTCAAGCAAGACTCGCTGGATGGCGCCCATCACCGCCGCCCGCTTTTCAATCTCGCCGATGAGCCGCACCGAATCCACCGAGTGAATAAACGCGACCCGCCCGACGACCTGCACGACTTTATTGCGCTGAAGATGCCCGATGAAATGCCACCGCGCGCGGTCGCCGAGTTTCTGAATTTTATCCGTCATCTCTTGAACCCGGTTCTCGCCAAGATCGAGCTGCCCGAGGCCGATCAATGAATCCAGAGTTTCCACGGGATGGGTTTTCGTGACGGCGATGAGCGTGATGTCATCTGGGGAACGCCCAGCCCGCTGCGCTGCCGACGCCATCCGCGCGCGGATTTCCGCAAGACGTTGTTCGAGTTCGTGGTTTTGTGGAGTGGTCATGGATCAATGGAATTAAACGCAAAGGACGCGAAGGACGCAAAGAATCAATATCATACGCGCTCGGACCAGGTACGACTGGCGGTTTCGTGAGGCGGCTTGGCTTTCGAAATTTACTTAGCAGGCTTTAGCCTGCTCACGTTTGATGCCCCCGGCTTCAGCCGGGGGAACGCAGTATCACAATTCAATTAGCGCGCTTCAGCGCGGCTTTTCGATCCGGCTTAAGCCTGGCTAATTGAGCTAAAGCCTTCGGAGAAGCCGCGCTAAAGCGCGCTCGAGTGGTAGCCCCAGCGCCTTCCCCCGGCTGAAGCCGGGGGCAAAACGGTAGCTCGCTGAAGCGAGCTAATCATTCGTTATGCGACTTGATTCGCTCGGACAAGTGGAACTTAACACACGCTCTACCGTCTTACGAACCCACGAATCGCATCCGCTTGGTCTTGCCGATCAAGCCGCATGAACCTACGATTCTGGGCGATGGATGTTCATTGGGAGAATTGCCGTGAGCGAAGAAATCTTTGACGTGGTGAATGAGCAGGACGAGGTGATCGGTCGCGCGAGTCGTGGCGAAATCCATCGTTTGGCGTTGCGTCACCGCGCGGTTCATTTACTCGCGTTCAATTCGAGCGGGGAACTTTTTCTTCAGAAGCGCTCGATGAAGAAAGATTGCGATCCCGGGACGTGGGATTCCTCCGCATCGGGTCATGTGGATGGTGGCGAAAGTTATGACGAGGCAGTGAGGCGCGAGGCGATGGAGGAACTAGGGCACGTGCTGGGTTCAACGCCCGAAACCCTTTTTACGATCGAAGCGTGCGAGGAAACGGGCTGGGAATTCGCACGGGTTTATCGGTGTCGCGCCGAGGGGCCGTTCACGCTTCAGGCCGAGGAGATTGACGAGGGACGTTGGCTTGCACCCAAGGCGATTGAGGAATGGATTACGACTTCGCCGAACGACTTCGCGTCGAGTTTTAGGTTGATATGGGAACGATTGAGGGTGACGTTGGATTGAAGTTCGCGGTGCGGGGATTTGAAAAGAGTAATTGCAGAATGTCTGAACACAATCCCAAAACAAGCACGGTCGTCGCAGTAGCGATGTTTTTTGTGTTTAGTCATCTCGCGGTATTCGGAGCACTGTTTGCAAAGAAGTATAACCATATCGGCCTCTCCTATGTCTTCTTTGGAAGCATTGGAGTTTCATCCGGCGCGCTCATGTTGTATTTCTCTCGTGCCCTTCCCGAAAGTCCGGATGACACAAGCCGTACGGTTAGACGGCATCTGGCAGCAAGGGGGTTGGGATCCATCAGTCTCGGACTAGGAATAATGTTCATGCAATCGGAGAGATTTCTTTGGATTACCGTCGCGCTATTCGCCGTGGGTCTCTTAGCCATAATGTTCAGAATTGGAAGTGAGGTTGGCTGGTTGTTTCGTGCGATTCGAAAAAGGTTCTTCGGATTTCTTGGCTGACCCAATTTGTGACCAAACGGCGCAACCTCGTTGAGGTTGCAAGATGAGGCGACTTGAACCCAGGG